>NZ_LATL02000075.1 GCF_000972705.2 Limnoraphis robusta CS-951
GGTGGACGGGGTGCTTTCGGTGGCGGTGGAACAGGCGGACGAGGTGCTTGTGTCATAATTGCACGACCTTGATGGATGAGAGGACGAACGGGGTAGAAATTTACTTTCAGTCTAGCCTTGAATTCTTTGATATCGCAAAGACACTTAAGAAATGACGGGCATTTTTCAACAGGTAAAAGCTCAGGGTGTAGCGGTATCGTAAAGGGGTGAATTTGTCAATTTTTCAAACCCAAAAACAGCAGCATTAAGTTAAGTTGCTGACAACGATACCCTCTCAAGGGTTTAGTATTCCCCAAATCACATGAGAAAATAAACTTCTTCAGGAAAAATCCTCAATATTGAGGAAAATCAAGATGAACCACTACACTACAGATCAAACATGAATTTGGATGATTTAGTCTTTAGTTCTGCTCTAGAGCAAGCCCAACGGATTCGCCGCAAACAACTCTCACCCCTTGAATTAGTTCAACTTTATCTCGATCGCATTGAGTTGTTAAATCCGAAACTAGGTTGCTACTTTACCATCATGGCAGAAGAAGCGATCGCCTTGGCTCAAACTCAAACCGAACAATTGACGGCAAACGATCCTTTAGAATTACCTCCCTTTTTTGGGGTGCCGATTTCCATCAAAGATCTTAATCCAGTAGCGGGAGTTCGTTGTACCTACGGTTCTCGGATGTTGATCAACCAAGAAGCCACCTACGATGATGCAGTTGTTACACGGATTCGCCAAGCCGGATTTATTATTATCGGTAAAACAGCAACTTCGGAAGTCGGTTCACTGCCCTATACTGAACCCCAAGGCTTTCCACCCGCTCGTAATCCCTGGAATTTAGACTATACTCCCGGTGGTTCGAGTGGGGGTGCTGCGGCTTCTGTAGCAGCCGGAGTTTGTGCGATCGCTCACGGTTCGGATGGGGGTGGCTCTGTACGTGGCCCGGCTTTTTGTTGTGGGTTAGTCGGTCTTAAACCCTCACGGGGTCGAATTTCTCATGCTCCCATCGGCGACTATCAAAATGGTATTTCGACTCACGGACCGATCGCTCGGACGGTTGCAGATGCGGCGGCATTGCTGGATGTAATGTCGGGTTATGTGACGGGAGATCCCTATTGGTTGCCCGCTCCGACAATATCATTTCTGCAAGCGACTCAACAACCCATAGGCTCTTTACGAATTGCCTTTTCAACGAAAATTCCCCCCGTTGGTGAGGCTTCAGAGGTTTGTGCAGAAGCAGTGACCCAAACGGTGCAGCTTTTAGAAGAAATGGGACACCAAGTTGAACGGGGTTGTCCTGATTTTACCGAGTTGATTGAACCGTTTAAAGCGGTTTGGCAGGCGGGTGTGGCGGCATCGGGCATTCCCAAGGATTTACTGACACCGATGAACCAATGGTTACTCGAACAAACGGGTTCAGCAGGGGATTATTTACGGGCTGTTGGTCAAATGCAGGTGGCGGCTCGTCGGATTGTGGCGTTTTTTGATCAGTTTGATGTGTTGGTACTGCCGACTTATATGCACACCGCCATTCGGGTGGGAGAATATGAAGATTTGACTCCCGAAGAGACGATCGAACGGATTGTCAATTGGATTGCCCCTTGTCCGCCTTTTAATGCCACCGGTCAACCTGCGATCGCAATTCCTACAGGTTTGAGTGCTGAAGGATTACCCGTTGGGGTGCAATTGATCGGTAAACCGGCCGATGAAACAACGTTGATTGCAATCGCCGCACAACTCGAGGCGGCTAGACCTTGGAATTATCGTCCGACGGCAATTCATTAGACCTAGCAATTCAGGGTGAGGGGGTTGGGGAAAAATAGAGTCTGAATTTATAGGGGTATTTCAATTAAAAATTCGGCTCCCTCTCCCGGTACTGAAATGCAGCTTAACTGCCCCTGATGTTTTTCGACGATAATCGAGTAGCTAATGGATAATCCCAAACCCGTCCCACTTCCCACTGGCTTGGTGGTAAAAAAGGGATCAAATATCTTATTAAGCACTGAGTTTTCCATCCCGGGTCCGTTATCAGCAATACTAATCACCACGTTTCGAGCCTCATTGATCAAAGTCCGAATAATAATGGTTGGTTTTTGAGGACTATCGGAGCGGTTTTCTGGTGCCTGTCGTAAAGCGTCTATGGCATTACTGATAATATTCATAAACACTTGATTGAGTGCGGATATGTAGCACTTGACTAAAGGCAGTTTACCATATTCTTTAATTAATGTAATTTCGGGATCTTGATCATTGGCTTTCAGGCGATGCTGCAAAATTAACAGCGTGCTATCAATACCGGAATGAATGTCAACGGGTTTTATTTTGGCTTCGTCTAAGCGGGAAAAGTTCTGAAGAGAATTGACAATTTTGCAGATGCGATCGCTGCCGATCTTCATTGATGCCAAAAGTTTAGGCAAATCATTAAGCAGAAATTCTAGGTCAATTTCTTCTATTTTGGCTTGAATTTCGGGTTGGGGTTGAGGATAGATTTCTTGGTATAAGTTAATCAACTCAATTAAGGAGGTCAGATACTCATTAGCATAGGTGAGATTGCCATAAATAAAGTTAACTGGATTGTTAATTTCATGGGCTATCCCGGCAACAAGCTGTCCTAAGCTCGACATTTTTTCGGTTTGAATGAGTTTGGATTGAGTGGAGTAAAGTTTTTGCAGAGTCGTTTCGAGTTGCGTTGCCTTAGTTCTTAACTCTAGGGTGCGTTCTTCTACTTTCTGCTCTAAAGTATAGGAATATTCCTCTAATTTGTTATAAAGATTCGCATTTTCTAAGGAAATAGCGGCTTGGGTGGTTAAGACTTTGAGAATTTCTAGGCGACTTTGGGTAAATACTCCGGGTGTCAGATTATTTTCTAAATAAACAATCCCTATTAATTTTCGGGAGTTGATGATCGGAACACAGAGTAAACTTTTGGGTCGTTGCTGTTGAATATAAGCATCTGATGCGAAAGAAGTCTGAGTGCTGGCATCATCAATGACTAAAGTTTCCTGAGTACGAGACACATAATTAATCAAAGAAAGAGGAATATCTGGGCTTGATTCTATCGGCAGTGATTCCAGTACCAGACTTTGAATTTCTGTATTTTCTCCTCTCAAAAATGCCGTTGCTTCTATGACTAAATTGTTTCCTTTGAGTAAAATTAAAACACATTTATCTGCCCCAGCATTTTCCATCACCACTTGCACTAAAGTCGAAAATAATTGCTCGAGTTGAATTTCACTCGAGAGGGCTTGAGAGGCTTTGAGAATAGTCGCGAAATCAAGGAAGTTAGAATTATTAGTAGAGAGATTTGTTTGGATGGTGTGATTGAGGAAGTCAGATTGCTTGACGGTTGAAGTGCAGTTTTCGCCCTGGCGAAAACGATTCTGTTGTATTTGCAAAATCGCAGTTATAAGTTGGGGATAGCGTTTTTCTAGGTCTTCAATTTTGGCTTTTGCTCCCCAATAGGAATAGCAGTAGTAGGCTTCTTGCAGATAAGTGCTTGCGACTTTTTCTTTACCCCAATCCAGGTAAAATTTAGCAGCGAGTTCATTAGCGAGTGCTTCTTCTTGGATATATTTATTTTCTTTTGCACCCGAAATAGCTTGGTCATAAAGATCAATTGCTTCTAATTTTTGTCCCAAAACTCGGCATTTTTCGGCGGCTACTAAATCAACTTTATGCTGGTGATTCATCGGAGCATAATCCGCCCAATGCAGTAACTGAATTTGGTTTTGTGCGACTCGTTGTAATCCTTCGGATTCCTCGTTTAATGGCTGACGCAATTGTGCTAGAGCAATCAAAGAATCGTAGAAATAAAACACAGCTTCACCAAAGGTTCCAGCCCCTACTTGTAAATACTTTCTAAACTCTGTGGTATAGTTTTCGGCTTGCTCGATTTCTCCAAACCAGAAGCAAAATGTCAGTTTATACAAATAGAATAAATACACGCCATAAAGATCGTTATTTGAGAGCAGCACAGATAGAAATTCTGTTTCTTGAATGGCTTCTCCTGATAAAATTTCAGGATGCTCATCTCCCTCCAATAAATTTAAAATTGATTGCCAAGTAATCCGACAATAATTGGCTGCTGTTAATTGGTTTAACTGGGCTAAACCCTGAGTATAGGTGCGAGTTTCTTGTTGCAAAATCCCCAAAGGCTGACTGCACCAAAAAGAATAGTTGCAAACCGTACTAGCACTATAACCCGCATATTCTAGATAGCCAAGTTCTACACCAATTGTATAACTATCTTGTAAGAAAGGCAAGGTTTCTTTAATATGAAAGGTTCGGTGCAACATAAAGGTTCCGACGATATTAAAGACTTCAGGTTTGACTGATTTTAGATTTAATTTAGCAATAACTTTCAGGGCTAACTGACTAAACTTTGTGGCAGTATTGACATCTTGAAAGAGGTTACATAAAATAATACTATAAGACGTATAACCAAAAGCCGAAGCTGATGTGTTTCCGTACTGAATGGAGAGTTTGACGCACAAGGAAACTAACAACGGGTACAAAGGAGAACCACTGATGTAAGCGGCTGCCATAATGCTACTCCCAATCTGAATAATCGCCAGTTTTTCAACATCCGTCATCACAGATAAGTTAACTAAATCTTCGATTTCTCGGTTGCCAATCAGTTCTGTTATCTCTTGAAATGACTGTTGAATATCTGTTTGAGTCGGTGTTTCAGGAAATATTACATCGAGTTGTTGGAGGAGAGATAGAGCAATTGCAACGGCTTCAGCAGATTGATTTCGGGAGACATTAGATTGAACTTTGATTCGGTAAACATTCACTTGTTCGAGTAAAGAATGGGCTTGTTCAATCACAAGATTAATAAACGTTTCCATCTCTTCAAAGTCACCGCATAGAGAAGCAATTTCTGCCGCTAATTCATGCAGATCCAGGGTCATTTGATAATGTCGTTGCCAAGCTTCACTTCCGAGCAAATTTAGCCCAATCTGGGCATATTCACGGGCGGCTTGATAGGCGGTGGCGGTTCTAGCTTTACGACAGGCTGTAAGATTAAGTTGTGCTAATTCATCTCGTTCTGTTGGTTCAGTAATCAGAGAGGTTCCATAGTTTAATTGATTCACCAGTTCAAAAATTCGTTCTTCTCTTGTTTCTGGGCAAATTTGTTGTAAAAGTAGTTTTCCGATGCGATAATGGGTATGCTCTTTTTGGTGAGCAAGAATTAATGAATAGGCGGCTTGTTGAATGCGATCATGCAGAAATCGGTAAGGAACGGTAATCGTTTGATCGATTGGCTGCATCTCCGTTTCTGCTTGGAAAAACTTGTAGCTTTCATTAATGGGTACAATTAATCCTTCTTGCAATGCTCTCCATAAATGAGTCGCCGTTTCTACTTCTGACTGTTCGGAAACAATTGCCAAAGTCTGCAAATCAAATTGCGCTCCAATACAAGCGGCTAATTTCAAAATATTTTGAGTCTCAGTTGGCAATTTTTGTAACTGTAAAGCCATAAACTCAACCACATCATTCGTCAAACTTTGGGCTTTAACTTTGCTAATATCACATTGCCAATATCCTGCATCTAAATTAAATTTAATCAGTTGATCATCATACAGTGCTTTCAGAAACTGGGTTGTAAAAAAGGGATTTCCCCGAGTTTTTTGATAAACTAATTCGGTTAAGGGTTGCGCTAGGGCTAATTGACAACTCAAGGTATCCGCTATCAATTGATTAATATCTCTCTGACTCAAGGGATTTAGGGTAATCGTGTTAACAGTTACCCCGGTTTTTTTGAGTTCATTGACAGCAAGAATAAACGGATGAACAGGCGACACTTCGTTATCCCGATAGGCTCCCAAAATTAACAAGTGATCTGCATCATTCATTAGCAGTTGTAATAACTTTAGCGATGCTAAATCTGACCATTGCAAGTCATCCAAAAAAATCACCAATGGATGTTCAACACTGGTAAAAACTTGAACAAATTTTTGGAAGAATAGATTAAACCGATTTTGAGCCGCACTTCCCGATAGTTCTAGGATTGCGGGTTGTTTTCCGATTAGAAGTTCAAGTTCGGGAATGACGTCAATAATAACTTGTCCATTTTCTCCTAATGCTTGCAATATTTTTGTTTTCCATTGTTGCAATTTCAGATCGCTTTCCGTCAAAAGCTGCCCGATTAAATCTCGAAAGGCTTGTACAAATGCACTAAAAGGAATATTCCGATTAAATTGGTCATATTTTCCTTTAATAAAATAACCTCTTTGCCTGACAATCGGTTTATGAACTTCATTAATGACTGCGGTTTTACCAATCCCCGAAAATCCGGCAACTAGCATCAGTTCCGCTCTTCCTTCTGGGGGATTACTAACTCGTTCAAAGGCATTTAATAACGTTTCAACTTCAGTTTTTCGACCATAGAGTTTTTCATAAATCATAAAGCGATCTGATAAATCTCGTTGTGCAATCGGAAAGCTGGCAATTTCACCTGTAGATTGAAGTTGATGCCAACAAGTTTCTAAATCCTGTTGAAGTCCCAAAGCGCTCTGATAACGATCTTCAGCATTTTTTGCCATCAACTTCATCACAATATCAGACAATACGCTAGGGATTTCGGGATTCAATTGTTGCAAAGTTGGGGGAAGTTTGGCAATATGACAGTGAACCAATTCCATTGGATCATCCGTAGGAAATGGCAGTTTACCGCTCAATAATTGATAGAACGTTACTCCCAAAGAATAGAAGTCACTGCGATAATCAATTCCTCGATTCATTCGTCCCGTTTGTTCGGGTGAGAGGTAAGCGAGTGTGCCTTCAAGGATGTTGGGATTCTGAATTTCTTGAGTTTCTTTGGGTAATAATGAAGAAATAGAAAAGTCAATAATTTTGATTTCAAGACTTGTCAGGTTAATCAGAATATTGGCGGGTTTGAGATCTTTATGAATTACTCGCGCCCCTTGTAATTGGTGTAGAGTCTCAACAATTTGGATGGCGATGGGCAGAAATTGGCCGACTGTTAGGGGTTGTGTTTTAATATATTGGCTGAGAGAAATTCCGCCAAAATCTTCCATGACTAAAACATAACCATTTTTATAGGGTTCGAGACTATAAGGTTTAATAATATTGGGAATATTTACTAGGTTGTGAGTAATCGTATATTGGTTTTTAAACTGTACTAAATCGCTAAAACTCGGATAGGGGTTTCGTAAAATTTTCAGAACAACAGGTTGATCATTCCTGTTTTTTCTCCCTCGATAAACCAAGGTTCGAGAACCATTATGCAGTTGTTCTATAATTAGATATCCGGGAATTTTGGGTGTGTTCATTTTCCTAATGATTTTGTGTATTTTAAGATGTTTTTTTGAGATAGCAATCACTTGGACTTAGGAACTATTTTTCAATCCTGGATTTTTAATTATTAAAGATTTGCTCAAATTAATTTAACAACTGTGATCAGATCAAATTCTGCGGCTCATTCTAGCACCCGATTCGCCAAGGTAGTGTATTTTACATCGCATCCATCCCAACTTTAAACGACGCTTAACCTCCTAAACTGATCAAAACGCTTGGGAAACTGGCTAACTACCAATTTTCCGACTGAAGTCTTTCTCTATATTATTAATTATATTTTTCAGTTTTAAAAATAAAAAAATATTAAAACTCTAGGAAACATTAAAAATTCGGAAAAGATAATATTCTTTACAATTAGAGATAAAATTAAAGACATAGCAGCACCTATTAAGTTTAGGACATTCTTTTGTTCCCAAGGAAATTCGCAGTGGACTCACCCACAGCCAACACCCCCCAGACTCTCAAGCTGTTTGTCAGCCCGTTAACTTGAGCTGTTAAGCTAGATTGTCAGCATTTAGCTGCACAAATAAGATAGACAAGGATTTTAGTTAATCTTTGTTGTTTGTATTAGAACTCAACTAAAAACGTGAAATTCCTTGTGTTTCGTCGTTCGGAACCATCAACTCCTAAACCTCCCCAGCCACCCGGATCAGGTTTAGGAACGTTTGGTGGTGTTTATACACCCTCGATTTTAACAATCTTGGGGGTGATCATGTACTTGCGGTTTGGGTGGGTTGTTGGACAAGTTGGCTTAGGCGCAACGCTGCTCATTGTTACCCTCTCAACCTCCATTACCTTTTTAACATCTCTATCCATTTGTGCGATCGCCACTGATCGAGTGGTTCGTACTGGAGGCGCTTATTATATGATTAGTCGCTCCTTGGGGATAGAGTCTGGCGGTGCTGTCGGTATTCCGCTTTATTTTGCTCAAGCCATTTCCGTGGCGTTGTACACCATTGGTTTTGCAGAAAGTCTGAAGATTACATTTCCGCAGTTGGATGTCCGGGTTGTGGCGTTGATTACCACAATTTTAATCACAATTATCGCTATCAAATCAGCAGAAGTAGCAATTAAAGCTCAGTATTTCATTATGGCCGCGATCGCACTGTCGCTGGTTTGTTTCGTCGGTGGAGCCATCTCACTTCCCCTACCTGTAGCCGTCACAGACATCGAATTAGAAATTGCCAATAACACCGCTAAAGTTGGCTTTTGGCCTGTATTTGCGGTGTTTTTCCCGGCTGTTACCGGAATTATGGCGGGGGTGAATATGTCAGGAGATTTACGAGATCCGACAAAATCCATCCCGGTTGGCACCTTAGCGGCGGTAATTACGGGCTACATCATTTATATGGTGATTCCGATCTTTTTGTGGAAAGGGGCGGAAACGGGGGCTTTATTGGCTGATCCGTTGATTATGAAGCGCATCGCCTGGTGGGGACCTTCGGTTTTATTAGGCGTTTGGGGAGCAACATTATCGAGTGCTTTAGGCAGTATTTTAGGTGCGCCTCGGGTATTGCAAGCCTTAGCGCGAGATGGAATTTTACCCCCTTGGTTACGTTTCATCGGAACGGGAAGCGGAGAACAAGATGAACCCCGGATTGCGACGGTGGTGACTTTGGGTTTTGTCTTGATCGCAGTAGCAGTGGGAGATTTAAACCTAATTGCTCCGGTTCTCAGTATGTTCTTTCTCACCACTTATCTGGTCTTAAATTTAGCCGCAGGGATTGAAAGTTTCCTGAGAAGTCCTTCTTTTCGTCCGTCTTTTAAGGTTCATTGGCTGTTTTCACTCTTGGGTGTAGTTGGCTGTTTGGGCGTGATGTTTTTAATCGATGCTATAGCGACGGTTATGGCGGCGATTATTGTGTTTGGTATCTATATCTGGCTAGAACGTCGAGAACTGGAGGCTGCTTGGGGAGATGTTCGCCAAGGGATTTGGATGATGTTGGTGAGGCGGGGACTGATGCAACTGAGTTATGCTCCCGATACCAAAAATTGGCGTCCTCACATTTTAACCTTCTCCGGCGCTCCGACGAAACGATGGCATTTAGTTGAACTGGCATCTACTTTTACTCACAACCGCAGTTTATTTACGCTCTGTACGGTTTTACCCAGTGGTTCTCGTGATCCCCTTCAATGTAGTGAAATGGAGGCGACGCTGCGCGATTATTTGGAGAAGCGAGGGATTCAAGGGTTAGTGCGGGTGATTACGGCGTCTGATCCCTTTGTTGGCGCTCAACAGTTGGTTGATGCTTATGGGATTGGGCCACTTATTCCGAATACGGTGTTGTTAGGAGATAGTCAATCTTCTCAACGTCGGGATTCATATTGTCAGATGATTGCTGAACTCAATAAACGAGAACGAAGTATCATTATTTTTCGCTCCAATCAGTCTGAGTTTGAACGTCGAAAACGAATTGATGTTTGGTGGGGGGGGTTGAATGCGAATGGAGGATTGATGCTGATTCTGGCTTATCTGTTACGAACGAGTATTGATTGGCGGGGTGCGGAGATTTATTTGAAGTTAGTCGTTCCCGATGAAACGGCGGCTCAGGCGGCTCGTTTAAATTTAGCACAACTTGTCGAACAGTTGAGGATTGGAGCAACGCCCAATGTGATTGTTTCTCAGGGAAAAGCGTTTCCTGAAATTTTACATTCCTCTTCAGCAAATGCCGATTTAGTTTTCTTGGGGATGGCTCAACCGTCTCCTGAGTTGAATTATCCTGAATATTACCAAGGTTTGCAACAAATGGCTGAAGGTTTACCGCCGACCATTTTTGTTTTAGCGGCTGAGAATTTTGCCTTCGCTGAAATTTTGCAAGAAACAAATCCTCCTAAATAGTGAAGGAGATTCAGATCTGCAATTCATAAAGTTTATGCGAAAAATCCGACGCCTGAGAGCTGATTTTATCTCTCAAATCTCGTCGGATTTTATTTGGGTATAGCAATCTTGACAAGCAGCAAGCTTCATCTAACTACAAAGAAGTTGTAAACACGCTGCCTGCTGATGGCTGGATTTACCTATTTTGGGGTATAATTTTGCCCTTTATTCTATTAGATTAGTTTCAGTAAACCCATCTGTAGCCGATCTCGTAATCGCTGAATTTTATGATTTTCTTCATGGCTGATTGAAGGCTGAATTCGGCTCAAAGTATGCAGTAATTTTTGATCGCTGCGAGTCAGTCGCCCGGTGGCGATAATCCGATCAATGACTTTCCCAATGGTGAGAGGGTTTAAAGCAGACATAGCTTGAGAATTCATACTCAATTCAGGTGCGAGGGTTTGTTTTGTCTGTAGATAGGCACAAAAAAACTTAAAATCTTGCTCTCTTGTTAATCCCTGCTTTCTCAAGCAATGAGAATTTTAAATTTAGTTCTGCCTTCTACTTGCCTTATTCTTCAGATTAAGTCGAACAAAATGTTCTGTCAGTAAGAATTAAGTGATGAACTGTTTAACTGTCTAGAGCAAAAAGTAAGCTAAAAGTAAGCTAAAAGTTAGATATTTGTTAGATATTTTTCCAGCAGTGAGTGAGTGCTGACGATTAGCAACAAAAATAGGTAATTCTTACAGTTATGGCTTAAAAAATTAAGAATAATTTTGTTAAAATAAGCCTCAAAAGCTTTTATAGAGGAATTAACAGGGTTTTTTATACACTGTTAAATATTGTCTTTAGCTTTTTTCCCACGAAAAAACTGGAGAGCTATAGCCACGAGGCTACAACTCCAGATTTGAATTTTTAACACCTTTTAAAAACCGAATCTAGACAAGGCTTAAAAATCCTTAAATTAGAGATAACTTACTTGGTTCTTTTGTTGGAGTCGTCCTCAAAGGTACTCTCGGCAACTTCTGGATACAATTCACCCCATTCTTTTAAGGCTTCTGCTGATTCTCCCGCGATTCTTTGAATTCGTTGACCGGGCGCATTTTCTGTTTCCATTGCTTCGGCTTGCCATTCACCTGTTGTTTTTGGGCGTTCGGAATCGTCTTGATGTATAATGTTATCAACTTTATGGGTAACAGCTTGGCTCTGGCGTTCAGAAAGACCTGTTGTTAATAGTAGAGATCCCACTAATATCACACTTAGAAAATGTTTAACCTGAAATGTCTTAGCCAAATTGGTGATGTGAGTATATATTCCTGACAGAAAATTGATCATGTGAAAACTCCTGTAGTTCATTTTTCATACTTCTGTTATCGTTTCGGAATTCGATTCATTCACTCAAAGCACAGACTAGCTCTGATTTTTAAGTCAATTGAACGATCCGAGAACTAACTTAATATTACCGATGGAGTCGGAAGTCCGCCTCTAACGAAAGTCATAGATTTTCACTCAACAACAGAGTCTCCGAGGGTGAGGCTACCGAAGACCCTAATTTTTGAGAAGAAAACCGTTATCGCTCTGGGTTTTGATGATGTTAAAGCCTGATTGTGATATCATGTGAGGTTAAACTCATTTACCTCAATAAAATTTGTTGACAATTGCCTGAAAAATTTCCAACATTTTTAACTTCTATTAAAGAAATATAAATCGTGCAGAAATCCAAGAGATCCGGGACAAAAAAGCAATCATTTACGAGGTAATTCTCTCAGCAGGCATCGCCAGACTGTAGCGAGTTAATCACATTTCTGTAAACAAGCGTGATATAAATCAATCGGCAATCCTGCTTTAACAAAATATGCAACTTTGCGCCAATGTCTCGATCCGGACAATCTCTGCTGAGGATGAGTAAAGTAAAATCACAAAAAGAGAAAACAAATGCCAGAAAGTGTGAGAGCGAGTCAACGACCCACCACTAATCGGAGTACCGATATAGTGGGGGCTTGCAGAAAGCCATAGTTGACCAGACTAAGTACCTTGGGTACTCCGTTAGAAGCAAGCGTTCAACTTCCTACCCGGAAATGCGTCGCTAGTTTCCGGCTCTAGAACTCGGTCACTAAACATCTGTAAGGGTTAAGGAAGTGTGACTGAGAAAGTACCGACTTCTAACATTGTCTAAGCGAACATTACCCTAGTAATAGGAGAGACAGAAATGTCTAATTATGTATTAGTAATTGATGCCAAAAACCAACCTTTAAGTCCTTGCCACTCTTCGGTAGCGAGGAAGCTTTTAAACCAAAATAAAGCAACTGTTTTCCTCAGATATCCGTTCACGATCATACTCAAGAGAGCTGTTGAGCATTCTCAGATTGAACCTGTGGAACTCAAGTTAGATCCGGGTTCTAAAACAACAGGAATTGCTTTAGTTCAAGGTAATAAAGTGATTTGGGGTGCGGAACTCACTCATCGAGGTCAAGCGATTAAAGCCAGTTTGGAATCTCGGCGTTCATTACGTCGTTGCCGAAGAAATCGCCAAACTCGATATCGTCAAGCTCGATTTTTGAACCGAAAACGTTCAGAGGGATGGTTAGCACCTTCCTTACAACATCGAGTTGAAACCACTCTAACCTGGGTGAAAAGATTAATGAGATCTGCCCCTATTAGCTCAATCGCTCAAGAATTAGTCAGATTCGACTTGCAAAAACTTGAGAATCCTGAAATTTCAGGAATTGAGTATCAACAAGGAGAACTGCAAGGGTATGAAGTTCGGGAGTATTTACTCAATAAATGGGACAGAAAATGTGCTTATTGTCAAGCAGAAAATGTTCCTTTACAAATTGAGCATATTCATCCTAAATCGAAAGGAGGAAGTGATAGAATTTCTAACCTTTGTCTAGCTTGTGAAAAGTGTAATCTCAAAAAAGGGACTCAAGATATTGAGAAATTCCTAGTTAAACAACCTGATGTTCTCAAACGAATCTTGGCTCAATCCAAGCGTCCCTTAAAAGATGCGACAGCCGTTAATACAACCCGATGGTCACTATTTAACCAATTAAAAGAAACGGGTTTACCTGTTTCTACCGGAAGCGGAGGTTTAACCAAATTCAATCGAACCCGGTTAAATTTACCCAAAACCCATTGGTTAGATGCAGCTTGTGTTGGAAAAGTCGAATCCTTAAAAATCCTAACCCGTCAACCGTTATTAATAGAGGCAACAGGGCATGGTTCCAGGCAGATGTGTCGAACAGACAAATGGGGTTTTCCCTCTCGTTATGTTCCCCGCTTTAAATTTGTTAAAGGGTTTCAAACGGGTGACATTGTTAAAGCTGTTGTCACTAAAGGAAAGAAAATTGGAACCTATATTGGACGAGTTGCGGTTCGCTCAAGTGGAAGTTTCAATATCACCTCGAAAGGGGTAATTGTTCAAGGGATTAGCTACAAATACTGCACAATAATTCACAGAAAGGATGGTTACTTGTATGCAACATAAAACCCACCCTCTGTTTCCTCCCACCACTGACCTGATTACAGGTTCAGTGTGGGTCTCCACAGAGGAAGAATGATGAAAGTTGAGGAAGCCTTAGCCATTTTAGAGAGAACTTTACCCCCAGGTTCGTTAAACACCGTTAAAACCCTCGTCTTTCGACAGTCCTGGGAAGGGAAAGGCTATGCCGATATTGCTGAAGATGCAGGCTATGACCCCGATTATATCAAGGGCGTGGCAGCAGGACTGTGGCATTCACTCTCAGAGGTACTCGGACAAAAAGTCACTAAGAAAAATTTTCGCTCTCTGCTGATTCAGCGCTATAGTAGTACCGTAGAAGCGACGGCGGCAACAGCGCTCCCCTCACTCGCCCCAACTCCAAACGAAAGCTATCTTTCCCCAAGCCGCAGTTTTGACGAGAATCGTTCATCCCCCCTGCAAAACCGTTGGGAATGGGGAGAAGCACCAGATGTATCGGTTTTCTATGGACGTGCTGCTGAACTCGCTCAACTTCAAGAATACATTCAAACCGCTTCGGTGCGACTGTTAGCCGTGATGGGGATGGGCGGTATGGGAAAAACAGCCCTCGTGGTTAAACTGGTGGAACAACTCAAAAGCGAGTTTGATGTGGTCATTTGGCGATCGCTGCGTTACGCACCTGCACCGGAAACTGTTTTAACTCAGCTTTTGTCTTTTTTGTCTCCTTCAAGTTCCGAAACCACCACCACACTAACACCTGCGACAACGGCTTCTACGGGTTCAACATCTCTCAGCGAGATGGGAGAATTAATTCGCTTGTGTCGGACTTATCGCTGTTTAATTGTCTTGGATAATGTCGAAACGATTTTGGAGGAAGGCACCACAGGACGCTATCGCCCCGGATATGAAGGATATGGTGAACTCTTTCGAGTCATGGGAGAAACGGTTCATCAAAGTTGTTTGCTTTTGACTTCCCGAGAAAAACCCCCAGAAATTGCAGCGTTTGAAGGAACCGGACAGGCGGTGCGTTCATTTTTATTGGAAGGTTCACCCGATGCGGCGATCGCCTTACTTGATCCTTTGTACGGTTCACCGGAACAAAAAAAATGTCTGTGTGAACTCTATAGTTACAGTCCTCTGGCGTTAAAGATTGTTTCGAGTTCAATTCAAGATCTATTTGAAGGTGAAATTACTCAATTTTTAGAACATCGTTCGGTGATTTTTAACGGAATTCGCCGACTCCTCGATCCGCAGTTTCAGCGTTTATCTGCGTTGGAAAGGACAATAATCTTCTGGCTAGCTATTGATCGCGGACAAACCACTGTTAAACGGCTACATCGAGACTTAATTCCGCCTGTGTCTCAAGCGAGTATTTTACAGGCTTTAGAGTCTTTAACCTGGCGATCGCTTGTTAAAAGGGAAGGACGAAAAAGGGCGGATACCAGCAAAAAAAAGACGGAAGAAAATTATTATATCATCGAACCGATGGTGATGGAATACCTGACTCACTGTCTGACGGAAGAAATTGTTCACGAGTTAACAACTGGAGAAATCAAGCAATTTTTTACTCATACGCTGATCAAAACAACCGTTGATCGAAGCGTGCGAGAACATCAACGGGCTTCGATTTTAGAACCAATTGCCCGAGCGCTGCAAATGACCTTTAGTTCTTCAAGAGCCTTATTAGAACAACTTCAGACCATTTTAGAGCGACTGCGACAAATGGAAAAGCAGGGATCGGGTTATGGCGTGGGAAATTGGCTGAACCTCTGCGTCAGACTGCAAATTGATCTCAGTGGTTATGATTTTTCTCATCTAACAGTTTGGCACGCCGATTTACAGCAGGTGAATTTACATCATTGTAATTTTGCCTATGCGAATCTTTCCCATTCTATTTTTGCCACCAATGGGGGTGAGATGACAGCCCTCGATTTTAGTCAAGACAATACTGAATTAGCAACGGGAAATATCTGGGGGGAAATCCGGCTTTGGTCACTGCGGTCTGGGAGTCAGCAACGGTTGATCAGTCCATCCCATCGCGGGGCTGTAACGGCAGTGGCTTGGAGTCGGGATCAACAAACCCTTGCTAGTAGTAGTCAAGATGGCACGATTCGTCTCTGGGATGTACAGACAGGTCATTGTAGTCAGGTGTGGTCAGGACATCATGGCGGTGTGAATGCTTTGGCTTGGAGTCCTTTGGGGCAGATGTTGGCAACCTGTGGCGAGGATGGGATGATTCGGTTGTGGGATGTCCGCCGAGGGACGGTGTACACCGAGATAGAAGTCAAAAGTCAGGTGAATGCGATCGCGTTTAGTTCTAATGGTATCTTGGCGAGTGGCAATCAGGACTCAACGATTGAGTTATGGGATGTCAACACTGGGGATTGTTTGAGAAGCTGTAGCGGACATCAAGGGGGGGTGAGTTGTGCGATCTTTGCCTCGGTTCATTCTCCCTGGGAGGGTTTAGAGATGGCAACCTCACCGAATGGCACGGCGTTATTTGCAACAGAGGGATTAAGCGATGAGGTGAATAGTCTTAAACGACTTGAGGTTGCACCGATTTTGGTGAGTGCAAGTCGCGATTGCACGCTGAAACTGTGGGATATTAGTACAGGAAGCTGTTTGCAAACCTGGCGGGGTCATACTCACGGGATTGAGTCGATCGCCAATAGTCTTGATGAACCGATTTTAGCCAGTGGCAGTGAGGATGGTACGGTGAAATTGTGGAACCGACACACGGGACAGTGTTTGAAAACGTTACACCACACCCCTGATCCGATTCGTGCTTTAGCCTTTAGTCCGAATGGTCAGATATTAGCAATTGGCACGGGTGAAGGGACGATTCAACTTTGGAATGTACAAACAGGTCAGTATCAAGAGACGTTGAGGGCATCGGGTGCCTACGAACAGATGAATATTACAGGGGTGACGGGTTTAACGGTTGAACAGATGAATCGGATTGTTGCCCTGGGTGCCTTGACCTCAAGTGCTGATTGACTTTCAGCGATTATCAACAATTTAATGAGAAAGACTTGCAATAAACTAAAAGTTCTGTTAATCTAGAATTGAGGTAAAAAGTTTGGTGGGTGCAAGCTTTGAATGGGTCAGAACTTCTGAAGTGTTGGAAGTGATAGGCTGATACTGAGTAGATCTGACTCGATCTCAATTGGACTGCTCCAATTAATAACAAAAACTCTTAATAACTTAAGAGCGATAAATTTAACCAAAACAGACAACCTCTACGTTGGTGAAGCGATAAAAAGTTTGCGGAAAGTGCAATTGTTCGCAATTCAATTGTGACTCTAGCAATAACTCAGACAAAAAATACAGAGGAGAAATGGGCTTGACATCCCCATCTCCTCTTTTTTTTGAGAAGAAAAACCACCAAGGCACAGAGACACCAAGATCTTGTGTTTTTTCTCTGAAAAAATGAATTTATTAATGATAATAACTCTTAAGAAAAACAGAATAAATAAGAATGAGTCGCATTTAGCTGGCATCATAAGCCTATGCAGTTACAGAAGGAGACCCGCTAACAATGCAAAGTTACGGCAAATCTGAAATTCAATACGGTTGGTGGGCTGGAAATGCCCGCTTCGCGAACCAATCTGGTTTGTTTATTGCTGCCCACGCCGCCCAAGCTGCTTTAATTACTTTTTGGGCGGGAGCGTTTACTTTGTTTGAAATTTCCCGCTTTTCCCCGGAAATTCCGATGGGTGAACAAGGTTTAATTCTTCTGCCCCATCTGGCAACGTTAGGCTTTGGTGTGGGTGAAGGGGGTATGATTGTTGATACCTATCCCTATTTTGTGATTGGTGTGGTTCACCTGATTTCCTCGGCGGTTTTCGGGGCGGGAGCGTTGTTTCATACGTTCAAAGCGCCTGAAAATCTCAAAGATAGTTCCAGTCAGGCGAAAAAGTTTCATTTTGACTGGAACAACGCCAAACAACTGGGGATTATTTTAGGGCATCACCTGTTATTTTTGGGTGCTGGGGCGTTATTGTTGGCGGCAAAAGCCATGTTTTGGGGCGGACTTTACGATGCCACAACCCAAACGGTTCGCACAATTAACCATCCTACCCTTGATCCGTTTATTATTTATGGCTATCAAACCCATTTTGCCTCCCTCAATAGTTTAGAAGACTTAGTAGGGGGTCATATTTATGTGGGTGTGCTGTTGATTTTAGGCGGAATTTGGCACATCGTTAAAGAACCCTTACCTTGGGCGAAACGGGTGTTAATCTTCTCTGGAGAAGCGATTCTTTCTTATTCTTTGGGCGGAATTGCTTTAGCGGGGTTTGTGGCGGCTTATTTCAGTGCCGTGAATACTTTGGCTTATCCGGTGGAATTTTATGGCCCTGTTCTCGATATTAAGTTGGGTATAACGCCCTATTTTGCCGATACGGTGGAACTTCCACTCGGCGCCCACACCTCTCGCTGTTGGCTGGCTAATGCTCATTTCTTTTTAGCGTTTTTCTTCTTGCAGGGCCATCTGTGGCACGCTTTACGGGCAATTGGTTTTGACTTCAAACGGGTTGAACAAGCCTTTGATGGGGCGGGAACTCCCCCGACAACGGTTGTTGAAGAATAACGGATTTAGGCATAAACCGGGTTTTTCTCACCCTGATTGATTTTTCGGGGGTAAGGTGATAGATTTAGTTATTGAGAGAGTCTATCAACTTTACCCCACTTTTCACCCATAAAGCTAGCTAAATCAGGGTTTTTAGCAACAAACGGGTGCAGATTTAAAAAAATAATTGAAAAATACTTGCAATAAGTAATCAGATCTGTTAATTTAGAATCAAGGAGAGTGAGAGAAGTTAGTCAAGGCACAGACAAACGACGACTCGGCAATCCTGCTTACTAATTGAGAATTTATTCTATTAACAACCCATAAATTCAGCCCAAGTTGAAGAACAGAACCCTTTCGTCTGTTTAAACCTTAACGCTGAAGACTATTTTGGGGTCTAACTTTACTCAAGGAGAAATCATGTCAAAAATCGGTTTATTTTTCGGGACAACAACCGGAAAAACAGAAGGTGCGGCGGAAATGATTCAAGCAGAATTTGGAGAAGACATTGTTGAAATCCATGATATTGCTGAAGCTGAATTAGAAGAATTCCAACAGTATGATTGTCTAATTATTGGCTGTCCGACTTGGAATATTGGCGAACTTCAAAGTGATTGGGATGGCTTGTTTGATGAACTGGATAATGTTGATTTTACCACAAAAAAAGTCGCCTATTTTGGGACGGGAGATCAAATTGGTTATGCCGATAACTTTCAAGATGCGATGGGAATGTTAGAAGAAAAAATTGCCGGTTTAGGCGGAACAACTGTAGGACACTGGCCTGTAGATGGGTATGAACATGAAGCCTCAAAAGCCGTTAAAAATGGTAAATTCGTGGGTTTAGCCTTAGATGAAGATAATCAGTCTGAACTGACAGAAAAACGGATTAAAAGTTGGGTTAAACAACTTCAGACGGAGTTTGGAATTTAACCCTTAAAAACCACAAGATCGAGATGAGTTAGAGTCATAGCTTCAGACAATATCCTCAACACACCTTAACTCATCTCTAACTGCATGAAGTTTTTTTAAAATAGAATATCAAAAACCGTTTTATTAAAAACAGTTTGCTGTTTAAACCGTCAATCTATCCAATGGAGTAACGATGATGTCACGTCTACCTGATGTTCTCTGGTTGAATACCAGTCCGAGTTTACGACACTTTGACCAAGAATTAGTCAATCAATTATCCCAAACAGTTCGACTGGGGTATTGGGAATATCGCCAAAGTTTAGACGAACCCAGTTGTCTAAATACCGCAGTAACATTAGTCCATGATTATCTCAAATCCCATGATAAACCGATTCATTTAATCGGTCATAGTACAGGGGGATTACTGGGATTAATGTATGCCCAAAAATATCCAGAACGAGTTAAATCTTTAACGTTATTATCAGTCGGGGTTCATCCCACAGTTGACTGGAAAGCGCATTATTATGTGCAGCTTCAATTATTACCTTGTAGTCGTCAAGTTCTGCTTGAACACACCGTTGAAACGTTGTTTGGATATCAGAAACCCACAACCAGACAACGTTTAATGTCAATGCTAGATCGAGACTTAACAGAGTCCCTTTCAGTGCATTCTTTAATGCAGCGAATGAGTATGACACCCATCCCGGTTTCGGTGCCTTTAATGGCTTGTGGAAGCGAAGATGATGTGATTGTTGATGATCAGGAATTACAAGGCTGGAGAAGTATGCTAAAACCCGGTGATCGCGTTGTTCAAGTTCCTCAAGGGGGTCATTTTTTCCATCACTTTTTTCCTCAATTGATTCAAGACAAAATCCTCAACTTTTGGTCAGATATTGAATCGTTCTCTAATCAAGGTGAATCTCGAACTCCGATGATTTCCCTGAAACACTAAGTTCTTCGCAAAAAACCATGAACTGTTGATTTTGAGGTCATAACTTTGATGATTCCAGTGGTTCTACTGAGTGTAATTCTACATCCTGTTCGCTTGCTTTATTCGATGAGTGCTTTGGGATTAATGGTATTGTTTTTTTGGAGTCTACAGCTAGCCTTTAGAGAAGGAATAATTCATCTCAAACGCTTACATAGCATTCCTTGTAGTGGCTGTGCTTACTTTACCGGAGATTATCGCCTAAAATGTACCGTTCATCCCAAAATGGCACTCACAGAAGACGCATTAGAATGTCGTGATTTTGAGTTAAACCGAGACAAAAGATTACGCTTACAAGAAGTTTATTCTTCCCATTGTGGTGCGGCTAATGTTGTGCGTAATTTCCAACGTCCTTCAGGATGAATCAGTTCTAAAACACCACTGGATAATTCTTGTTTGAGATAGGGACTCTCTAACACCGCCCAATTTCCTAAGACCCTTTCTTGATCATTAACAGTTCCCCGTCCAATACCGCCATTGGGTTCATAAATCAATTCTAAGCGATCGCCTGTGACCGATTTATAGGATAATTGACCTAGATTCGTCCATAGGCGATCATTAATTTGTGTTTGGTCTAAACGACGAGTTAAAGCTTCCAAATTGGGCGCATCCTTGAGAGAAACAACTTCAGTGATCCAAGCAGTATTCACCCCATTCGCAGCTAATACTTGGGTGTCAGCATATTTTTCTGAAACTTGCGGTTTCCAGTCTATTGTCTCTCCCCAAACCCGAACACATAACCAAACATTTTCAACTTGCCAAATATACCAATTATTATGTTGTTGGGGTTCACCATAACGAGTCGGAAGCACGAAATGAGAACGAGTTGGAACTCCGGCAGAAATATCCCGTTCATTCAATCTTAATTGATAGACAACGGTTCCTTTTTCCTGCAAAAATTGATCACCCGGAGAATTCCCCGCAGCTATCGGACTGTGATAGGTTCCGCCCAAACGCACCACCGCATTCTTAACGCCTTTCGGGTCACGAATCACCAGTTTATAAGTCGTGTATTGAGCGTTAATGGTTCCTGTTACTTGATAAGAACGTTGGGGAATTAACAGCGTCGCTAAACTGTAGTCTTCAGTGATATAAAACGTTTCCCAAAATTGATTACTTTGATGATAACTATAATAATTAGGATGACTCGCTTTTAATAAAAACGGCAACCGCACTTCTTTCTTCGCTAAAGCCGTCATTTCCGCCGGAGGACGGTAGGAACTCAACGCCGCCGGAACCCCAACCCAGGCGTAATTTTGGGGGATACGGGGGGCTATTTGCGGGTCAGAACCCCACCACACCCAAGCCACCGTACTCAACTCGCTACCATCCCAAGTTCCGCGATCAAACCCTCGACTTTCGGCGCCGCCTGCGGTTCCCCAACTCAGACGAACCGCCATATTTGCGGCAAACCAGTCGAGAGAGGCTTTAGCCAGTTGTCGGAGTTCGGGAGTTTTGGCAAAATCATAGATATTCAGCAAACCTGCGATCGCATAACCGTAGTAAGTTGAAGAATGAAACTCACCCTGACCAATTGTCAGAAATTTATTCAGTTCAGCCCGCAGCCACGCTTCATTAGTTGCAGCAACACCGGGCGCCCCATTCGGCCAACCGCTTCCATCCATTAAAGCCAGTCCCGAACCCCGTTGCATGAACATATGATTTTCGGTGCCTTGTTCCATCCATTCGATCACTTCGGGACTGTCTAACATTTGACGATAGGTGGTTTCTACCTCTGGGGGAAGTTGATCGCGAAACAGGAAAAACAGGCGAATATCGTGAATAGCCCGAAAATGGTACAAGTCAGGGCGATCTTTGTCCAAACTGCGTAAAAACGGCCAAAGCGTGTCGGGGTTGTATTGTTCGGGTAAACTCAGACGGGCGAGAATAACAGGAAGCAAGTATTTGTGAGGATCACCGAGTTTAACTCGTCGCCACCACGCATCAAGCTTATTTAGGTCTTCTGAAGCCACTCTCTGACGAATGGCGAGGCTACGCTGTTGAAAGGCTTGTTCGGCATCGTTATCCCAGAGGCGAGGGGAAATAGAGGCGTTTTCAGTCAATTGAGTTTTGGGGGTGGTCTCAGTAGTCTGACTCGAACAACTCAGTGTACCACTAAGTATGAAGACAAACAGACTGATAGCGAAGGGTTTTAGCTTCATCGGGTATTCTCCAAGCAGGTTGGTGAGGGGGTAATTTTTCGCCTCAATGTATCTATTCTGAAAAAATAGCTGCAATTTCTACGTGTTTTCACGGAGAAGGCGTTTCACAACTCGAAAAAAAATCCGTATTTCATACATTGTGGCGGAATAGGTCTCCTTGATATCTTATTTACAGATGCATAGAGAAACACCCCAGATTGACCCCGTTCCATCAGACGGGGTTTTATTTATGTTAGAACGTCCCCACTCAAACTTGATGCGATTAAAAATTCTGAAGATATAATAGAAAGCAATTAATCAACCAACTTTTTAGACAAATAATACGCCATGTTCAAGTACCTGATTGCCGCTTTAACAGCTTTGGTGCTGGTGTTTTTGGGTTCTGGGACGTTCACACCCGCCAACGCAACAATAAACCCAACAACAAACGATCCCCAGGTCTACATTTGGGATTATGCTGCGATCGGCAGTAACCAAGTCGTCTGTAAACAGGTGGCTTTTCATACCCTTTCTCGCCCTCTACCCAAAGGTGTAGACGTTCAACCCGCTCACATTTCCTCGAAAGTGGTTGATCAAGGCTATTGTGCTAATTTAACCAAACCGAAAGCTTAATCTTACTCTTCCTTAAACAGAAGAAGAACCCGGTTTCTCAGAGATCGGGTTTTTGAGATGAAAATCGATTTTTGGGAGCAAGTTTAAAGAATTAATTCCAAGGGTAGCGAGGGCTGAACCCGCAAATTCAATAAAACGCCGACGAGAAAGGATTGACATTTTGGGTAGTTAATCGTAGGTTTACTAGAGTCAGTTAATACGATCTCCGACTAATCAATAATCCCAAGCGTAGGGGCGGGTTCGACAATATCTTTACTACTACTCAAAGATTGAGATAAACC
>NZ_LATL02000076.1 GCF_000972705.2 Limnoraphis robusta CS-951
ACCAGTCTTGAGCGAGACGCCATCATAGAAGCTTTTAGAACCCGCTCACAACAGCCTCATTATTACTATTACGTTGCCTTCTGTTTTTATGTTGGCTGTAGACCGAGTGAAGCGATCGCCCTGACTTGGGAAGACATCTCAGACGACTTAAGTAAGATGATTTTCAGAAATGCCATAGTAGCGGCTGTTGGTGGAAAGGAGAGATGTGACGGATTAAAAACTCAGAGCAAGCGAGTGTTTCCCTGTAACAGCCAGGTACAGAAGTTACTGAGAGAAATTCAATCAACCCGTCAATCCAGCAAAGGTCTGGTATTAACCTCAACCAAAGGAAAGGTATTCAGTACAAGCTCTTTCCGCAAAGCATGGGTCAATGTACTGAACAGCTTAGGGATTGAGTATAGGAAGCCGTACCAGACCAGACACACATTTATCACCCTCTGCCTTGAGAAAGGAGTAGATGCAAAAGATGTCAGCAAGTGGGTAGGTAACAGCGCTGAGATAATTTACAAAAATTATGCAGGCCACAGAACTGAATTATCTGTCCCTGAACTCTAAGGATTCAGTCAACTAATTGCCGCTTCTGGAGTGAGTTTGGAGTGAATCCTACTCACATCCAGAGAGTCTTAATCTCTGAAAGCTTTAACTGAGAGGAGATTGGGGGTTGTAAGAGTCACTGACTTGTAATCGGAAGGTTGTGGGTTCAAATCCGACCGCCAGCTTTAATTAGAGGCACTTTCAGACAATACAGCTTAACCCTTTTCAGTAAAAACGATAACGAGACCACCCGTCGAGCAGATTTTGGTTTTTCTGATTTGGATGGCACGGGAAGGATAGAGTAAATATTATCTGTGATTAAAGCGATCGCATTTAACAGGATGGGTTTAGTGAGATTTTGGCTGAGAACTAAAAGCAGTTTTCAAACCCGCCCCACATCACTGATAACTGTTGACTGTCAAAGCTATTTATTACTATTACTTTACCAAATTACCGTTAAATCTAATACAAATCCCGGTAAAACATTTTCTCCCGATAAGGTGTTGGGATTTTCTTGAATTTCTACTTCTCGATCCGCGCGATAAATTTCGACTCTTTTGTTTTTGGGATCGATTAACCAACCCAATTTTGCTCCGTTGTCCCGGTATTCTTGCATCTTGTCTTGCAGAGTTTTTAAGCGATCGCTGGCTGACCTTAATTCGACCACAAAATCAGGGCATAACGGTATAAACTTCTCGCGCTGTTCGGAGGTTAAACTGTCCCAGCGATCGCGTTTAACCCAAGACGCATCGGGAGAGCGGTCTGCACCATTGGGAAGTTTAAAGCCGCCGGAAGAATCAAAAGCTTTTCCTAAATTATTTTGACGACTCCAAGCTTGCAATTGATAGGATATTTCAATATTGCGGTTGCTGGTTTCTCCTCCGGTTGGTGACATGATCACTAAAACTCCTGACACCGTGCGTTCAAATTTAAAGTCCCGATTTTTTTGGCAAAGATAAAAAAATTGATCGTCGCTCAAATCAATCATTAATTCCAGAGGATCGGGTAAGTTAATCGTCGTCGGATTCATCAGCGAATTCCTCTATCAATACGGGTTTAATTTTAACCTATAATAGGTAGCACTTACAGAAGGATTTTTGTTATATTTTAGCGGTCAATTCAAGACTGTTTCGCAACCCACCCTACGGTTAATTGCTGAGATCTGTGTACTTTCTCACTTCCGAGAAACAGAATCCCAAAACAATACTATACTTGGGAATTCCAGCCTTGAAAAATTCGTAGGCAACCTCATCTTCAGTACCCTCTCNTTCCGAGAAACAGAATCCCAAAACAATACTATACTTGGGAATTCCAGCCTTGAAAAATTCGTAGGCAACCTCATCTTCAGTACCCTCTCGATTTTTACATCTAGTAGAGTGGAATCGAGAAAAATTTGTCAAGTGTGGATCGAGTCAAGAAAACCGTTCTTTTGAGAGATCGATTTGCGCTAAGGAGTTCGCTAAAGTGAAATAAAGTAGAGGGTTAAATCAAGGTAAAATTGATGTCTAGTCAGACTCCAGGAAATAATAGCGATGGGGTAGAAGTCCCTGAAGTACCAGCACGACTGTTATTGGTTGATGATGAACCGGGACTGCGAGAAGCGGTACAAGCTTATCTCGAAGATAGCGATTTCGTCGTTGATGTTGCGAGTAATGCTCGTCAAGGTTGGGAACTGTTACAGCAAAATTTACCCGACTTGGTGATTACAGATATTATGATGCCAGAAGTTGATGGCTATCAGTTCCTTAAACAAATGCGCGACGATCCTCAGTTTAAAGCTTTACCTGTGGTTTTTTTAACGGCAAAAGGGATGACCACTGATCGGATTCAAGGGTATCAAGCAGGTTGTGATGCTTATCTTTCTAAACCTTTTGATCCCGAAGAATTAGTTGTTATTGTCAAAAACTTATTAGAACGTCGAGCCGTAGTCCAAGCCAGCAATTCTGATGGAAATCCTGATATTGCCACCTTAGCAGGTCAAATAGCTCGGATTGAAAATATGTTGAAAGGGAAAAGTGGCATCACGCAAACGCCCGCACCGATTAAAATTGATTTAACACCTCGTGAACAGAGTGTGTTAGATTTAGTCGCTCAAGGATTAATGAATAAAGAAATCGCCCGTCGCTTAGAAACCAGTGTTCGTAATGTTGAGAAATATGTCAGTCGTTTGTTTACGAAAACCGGAACAAATAGCCGAACAGAATTAGTTCGTTATGCTCTAGAACATGGTTTAACTCAATAGTTAAGAGAGAACAGGCAACAGGGAACAGGCAATAGGCACTGGTCACTCTCTTACAAACAAAGTCTCGCGCCCTACCGCGCCCGTCCCCCGGCAAGCGCTGGTTACTGTTCACTGTTCACTGAAAAAACTGTTCCCTACCCTAATTTTACCAAATTACTGTTAAATCTAATATAAATCCCGGTCAATTAATCGTTGTTAGGTTGATCAACTGATTCCTCTCTTTCAGGAGTTATAAAGTTCATTCTATATTTTAAGAAAACTTACAGAGATTTAAGATTTGTTCTTGCTTCTACCCGTTTGATGATGAGATTTGTTAGGTTAAAACTATAAAATAGCATAAAAATCATTATGAAAACCTCCAAACCTTCTCTCAATCAGAATGAATCTCTGATCAAAAGCTTTCTTTTGCTGCTGCTTTTGATTGCATTTTTGATGATGATGATTTTGGGAAGTGGAACCTGAAGCAGTGAATGCCTCCCCGATATATACCTCCTGAATAATGGTTTTATATTCGGTTAATGGTCTATCTTTTGATTAAACAGTTAGTGGTCAGTTTAAACAGCTACTGACCACCCATTAAGAATAATCGATGAATTTGAGCGTTTCTCAACATTGACTCGATGCCACTCCTAAAGGCGTAACAACAAGTTACACCCATGAGTATCGGTACCGCAGGTGTGCAGAAGTCCATACCGATTTGCTAACTGTTTGATGTCTTCGGTAATCTCAGGTGTGGGTTTCCAAGGATTGGTATTGCGGTAGCTGTAATAAACCTCTACCCCATCAACCCCCAAACGAGCCGCTTCCGAAATTAACGCCTTAGCCGGAGAACGATAACGCGCCGGATGCGCCAAAACTGCTAAACCCCCCGCTTTGTGAATCGCTGCAATCACATTTTCGGCTCGGTAGTTGGAACCTTTCACGGTATGACCCTGAAGATAGGGCTGTAAACAGATGGCTTGAGGATCGAACGCATAAGCGAGAATATGCACCTCCACATTCAGTAAACCTGCACTAATTTCTACGCCTGTCCAGAGTGTCGGAGCGGTGGAACTATTTTCAGGATGACAAGATTTCCAGGTGTCTAACCAACGTTGGGCTTGGTGATACCCTTGCGTTGTATGATGGTCTGTAATCGCCAGTCCCTTTAAACCAATGGCGATCGCCTGTTCCATCAGTTGATGGGGTCTAAGCTGTCCATCGGAGTTGACCGTGTGCATATGAAAGTTATAGGAAGACGGACAGCTATTAACGTCAATTGTTCGGAAAACCTGCTGAAGTACAGTTGGGTTTTGAGCGATTGCATCAGACGAAAGGTGTTCATCTGCGCTCCCTGTCGGATCAGAGATCCGATCTGATGAAGCAGAAGTTGGAGCCAGGTTGACAAGCATAATGATTGAGATAGCGATACTTAATAAACTGTTACTTCAGTGTACTGTATCTAATTTGCCCGAGAATAGTTCGCAGTTAACACTAAAACTTTAAAATACAAGATTAGAAATTCTTATCAGCAAAACCGAGCAATTTTACTTATCAATTCAGAATTGATTGTTTATCATTAGAAGTTTATTGTTAACCTTGTCTATTCTCGGGGGATCGGGGTGAACATGGTAGACATCTCAGGGGCGATCGGATAGTTAGGTGGGTTTGAGTCCTATTCCTAATGTCATCGCGGTTCACCATGCCCTATCTACCCGATCCTATGCTTGAACACCGTTACGATAAGCAAATGCTAAATCTAAAAGTTTCGCCCAACGTTTCTGAACTTGCTTCGGTGTACATTTGAGAACTTTAGCAATCTCTTTTTCACTTTTTTGCTCCCGCTTGAGTTGCAACAGTTGCTGTTGGTTAGCCGAGAGCTTGGTTTGAAAATCTTCCCATTGCTCAGTTGTCATCCCCAGTTTTTGATCGAGATCTGCACCTAACCATTCATGGACTAATTTCCAATTGGTTGAACGGGCAAACTTTTCAACATGATACTTAAACCGTTGTTGGAGATAATCACGCTGACGGGCTGTTAAACCGAGAACTTTATCAATATCACTGGCTTGCATATCTTGTAATTTTAGCATCAAATAATTTACACAGTCAGCCTGATCTTGAGATTCGAGATATTGAACCAACTCGGTAATCACCCGTTGACGTAACACAGCGTCCGCCGGATCAACCGCTTCAGAAACCATTTGTTCGCGAACTTGTTGCATCGCAGAAGAACGGCTTTGTGCTTCGGCTTCTTCAGTTTTTGCGCCTTCAACCGCCAGTTCAATATCAATAGCAGTTTCCGGGGGTTGACCTTTAGCAAAGCCTTGAGCGCGAAGAACAATCAGACGTTGGCGGTTGCGACCCGGTAAACCAATTTGACGCTTGGCGTACTGTTCGGTAAATGCCATGTATTCAGACAGTTCTAACTTGCTGTGAGGCGTGTAGTCTTCTGCCATGTTGTGTTCCCGTCGGAAAGCTCGCAATGATTCAATGTAAAATCCTTGCAGGAAGTCTTCAATCAAGTTATAACGCGCTTGGAAATTCAGTTGAGCCGCAAATGCAGCAATGTGACGGTAAACCATCGCAGCCAGGGTAGAATGCAGTTCAACCCGACCTTGGCGAGAACCGAGTTTGTAGTATTGCAAGCACTTTTGCAAGCGATGACGCGCTAAATTAAGCTGCCAAGTGCGGACTTCTCCAGACGTTTGAATGCGCTTGCTTTTTTCACAAATGCGTTCAACTTCCAGAGCAATTCGCATCATCACATCCCGACCCGTAGCAGGTCTCATTTGCAACGCTTCCGATAATTCCTCTAAGAGAATATCAGCAACGGTTTGAGCATCCAGTTCTTGATCGACTGCGAAGGTTTTTCCAGCTTGAACGTCGGTGGTTTGATAGGAGTTGGTAGCGGAGCCTGTGGATTGGGTATTAGCAAACATTTTTCTAACCTCAGGGTAATGCACCATTTGCATATGCAAAGAGTGAAGGGCGGCGAGAGAATTGATTTCTTGTGGATGTCCTGAATCAACTCTCTACACTTTGAATAGTAGGTGCAGACCAAATAGCATAGGCACTGCAATGTTCCACTCTCTGAGGTAACTGTATTTGGCTGGAATTCTAGCCTGTCAGCTTGATACCATGAGAGGTTTCTTATCACCCTGAAACCTTTACTAGATCAGCGTTTGTCTCATAAACGCCCCCTGCGATCGCTGGTGTTTAGGCAAGCAATCTTTACTATTAGAGTAGACAATTAGCCAACTGGTTCCCTTTGGCGGATGTAGAGATAGCCGAAAGGGGTTAAAAATTTAGAGCCGCAAGGGATCTTGGGCAGCACCGGAGGCGATAGAGGCGGGTGGAGAATACACCTTTTCGGAGNTGGAAAGATTAGAAAATCCCGCCGAAAAGTGGAGAATACACCTTGTTGGTTTGTAATTTTCCCGCCCCGAATTTGAGTTTACGGACTGTTTAGTTGCGAGCGACTCCTTCCTGACGAGCAGTATGAGAAACAGCCGCCGCTACGGCTTGGGCGACTCGTGGATCAAATACAGAAGGGACAATGTGTTCGCGATCCAAGTCGGAAGGATTAACTAAAGCTGCGATCGCCACTGCGGCTTCTAGATACATCTTGGTGGTTAGCGTGGAAGCCCGACAGTCGAGGGCGCCGCGAAAGATGCCTGGAAACGCCAGAACGTTGTTAATTTGGTTGGGATAGTCACTGCGTCCTGTTGCCATAATTGCCACATCATCAACGATCAACTCGGGTTGAATTTCGGGGATGGGGTTGGCCATTGCAAACACAATCGGGTCTTTGGCCATTGAACGCACCATTTCTGGAGTCACAACACCGGGAGCGCTCACTCCCATGAATACATCAGTCTCTTTCATCGCATCTGCCAGAGAACCGGACATTTCTACAGCCAATGCTTGTTTTTGGGGGTTGAGATCGCTGCGATCTTTTGAGAGAATGCCTTTGGAGTCGCACATGATGATATGACGAACTCCGGCTTCTTGCAACAAACGAGCGATCGCAATACCCGCAGCGCCCGCCCCATTAATCACCACTTTTACCTCTTCAATGGATTTTTTCACCAGTTTCAGGGCGTTGAATAAAGCTGCTAAACTAACAATGGCGGTTCCATGTTGGTCGTCGTGAAAAACGGGAATATCGAGGATTTCTCGCAGTCTGGCTTCGATTTCAAAACAGCGAGGAGCGGCGATATCTTCTAGGTTAACCCCGCCAAAAACTGGGGCTAAATATTTCACGGTTTCGATAATGGCGTTTGTGTCTTGGGTATCGAGACAAATGGGAAACGCATCAATTCCGCCAAATTCTTTAAACAGCATGGCTTTCCCTTCCATCACGGGTAACGCACCACCTGGCCCTAGATTTCCTAACCCTAAAACTGCACTGCCATCGGTAACAATGGCAACAGTATTTTGTTTGATGGTTAGGTTATAGAGTTCTTGTGGATCATCGGCAATTGCCCGACAAATTCGACCGACTCCCGGCGTATAAGCCATTGCTAAATCATCTTGAGATTTGAGGGGAAATTTGCTTTCTATGCGGATTTTTCCTTTGCGGTGAAGATTGAACGTGCGATCATAAACGGAAACGACTTTAAATTCAGGTAACGCTTTCACCGCCTGAACAATGTTCTCAGCGTGTTCACTGCTATAGGCATTAACAGTGATTTCGCGAATCGTGGTGTTGCGAGTATACTCAATTAAGTCAATTTGTCCTAAGTTTCCCCCCTCTGATGCTATAGCTTGGGTGACAATTGCCAACATTCCCGCTTTGTTGGGAAGTTCGATGCGAATCGTAACGCTATAACTGGGATTAGGTGTTAGGCTGGCCATGTTAGTTTAGTGTTCAGTGAACAATCAACAGTGAACAGTAAACCGTAAACCGTAAAAAGTAAACAGTGAACAGTTTTTCCAAAGAGGGGATTGGGGATTTGAGTTTAGCCTATCTTACCCAAAGTTTGCCGCACACGCCCCTACCTTCAGGTATGGGGATATAAGGCTCTTTCTAATGCTAGAATAACTCTACTGGCAGGGTA
>NZ_LATL02000077.1 GCF_000972705.2 Limnoraphis robusta CS-951
GGCACGGGTGGAAATATTACGATTAATAGTAATCAGTTAGTTGCAATTGAAAATAGCGATATTTCTGCCAATGCTCAAGCGGGGTTAGGGGGTCAAGTGATTATTAATGCAGATGCCGTTTTTGGAACTCAATTCCGTACTCAACAAACCTCAGCCAGTGATATTACTGCAACCTCTGAACTGGGTGCAGAATTTAGCGGAACGGTTGAATTAAATAGCGAAATTGACCCCGCTCAAGGATTAGTAGAATTGCCTCAAACGGTTGTTGATCCGGCTGCATTAATTGCTCAAGATGCCTGTAAAAAAGGTCAATATAGTTCATTTGTGAATACAGGTCGTGGGGGATTTCCACCTAGTCCTCAAGAAAGTTTACGCAGTGAAGAAACATTAGTTCCTTTAATAGAATTGCCTCCAGATATTGAGTCTCGCCGCAATCATTCACCCTCTCAAAGAAATAGAATTTCCAGAAATTACTCTAGAAAATCTGATCGGGTTTCGAGTGCAGATATTGTTCCGGCTAGAGGATGGATACGCAATCAGAAAGGAGAGGTAATTCTTGTGAGTTATGACCCGACTCTAACCGGAGTTCAACGTCAGCGACAACCGACAATTCAATGTCAACCTTAAACTTTTCAAAGACAAAAGTTAACCACTTCCCCAGCTTCTCCGCCAATCCTATATCGCAAACATTTAAGTATTTCATATGAAATTCTGGGTAGGGGCGTAAGGCTTACGCCCTTACTTACACCCTTACGCCCTTACTTACTAAAAACGGCGATCGCTAAATTTTGATCAATTGACTCACACCTGTATTCTGTTTGCTATCTTAAGAAAGATACTGACTCAAAAATGCTGTGAATTGAGCTAGAGCGTCAACGATTTATGGTTGTTACAGTGATCTGTATTAATGTGTTAATCTCGGTTGTTTGCCTTTATGTGGCTCGTAAAGTTTGGCAGCTTCGTAGAGGGTTAGCCCGATTTGACCTGATTCTCACCCGCCTAGAACATCGTGCGAATATGCTGTTGTATCGAACCCGAAACTTTGTCGTTCGGGGACAATCAACCAGTTCTCAACTCAAACAGCAGTATGACTCGCTTCAGCAAAAACTGCAACAACTCGAAAAAATAATCGCAATTGTCCGCTTAACTCGACTCATTCTGTGGCGACAAAGATTTTGAGTTGCACAAGTCAACCGCCTGGAGTCAGAATTGTTAAAGGTTTCAGGAAACGACGGGCGCAAAGCTGTCTACAATGACTGTAGGGGATATTAAGTTTTAGGTATGTCAAATAATCGTTCTGGCTCGTTTGTTGGTGGTTTGATACTTGGATCTGCCGTAGGAACCGTCATCGGTTTGTTAGTCGCACCCCGCTCTGGGAAGGAAACTAGACAAGTCTTGAAAAAGTCTGCTCAAGCCCTGCCAGAATTGGTGGAAGATCTCTCAACTAGCGTACAAATCCAAGCAGATCGACTCTCCGAGTCAGCTTTGCGAAGCTGGGAAGATACCTTAATCAGACTCAAAGAAGCCGTTGCTGCGGGCTTAGAAGCCAGTCAACAGGAACGCCAAGTGATGTCTGATCAGGTGAAAAACACAGAGACCTCTTACAGAGCCCTTGGCGATCAAAACTAGATTGTTCGGGCGGGTGAGCCGGAAATACTCTGTTGAACAGTATCTCATCAAACCGCCCTGACCGAAAAAAAGCGGGATGCAAGCCCCGTCGTTTACGACGGTTAACTTACTTTCTGCATATAGCATCTATGTGGTACCATAATATTATACGCCAAGCAAGCCAGTGTCAATGATCGTCTACGAATTTAAAGCAAAAGGAAAAGCGTATCAATATAAAGCAATCGATGAAGCCATCCAAACATCTCAGTTTGTTCGGAATTCTTGCTTGCGGTATTGGATGGATAATCGCGGACTCGGAAGAAAAGAGTTGTATCGATATAACACTGAACTCCGAGCTATGTACCCTTTTGTCAGGGACTTTAATTCACACGCTTGTCAGGCATCTGTAGAACGATGTTGGTCAGCTATTGCTAGATTCTACGATAACTGCAAAAAGAATATTCCGGGTAGGAAAGGCTATCCAAAGTTCAAGAAGAATAGTCGTTCTGCTGAATACAAACAGAGCGGATGGAGACTTTTAGACCCCAAACATATCGAATTTATCGATAAAAAAGGGATTGGAAAACTCAAACTTCTTGGAACCTGGGATCTTGCATTCTATCCAGTTGAACACATTAAACGAGTGAGGCTGGTTAGAAGGGCTGACGGCTATTACGTTCAATTTTGTATCCAAGTCGATGTGAAGGTAAAAATACAACCGACAGGGAAAACAGTTGGGTTAGATGTAGGATTAAAAGAGTTCTACACCGATAGTAATGGCAATACTGAGTTAAACCCTCGTTTCTACAGAAAAAGCGAAAAACAGTTTAAATTTTGTCAAAGACGTGTTTCAAGAAAAAATATTGGCAGTGCTAACCGATTAAAAGCGATTAAGCGACTAGGCAAAGTACACCTCAAGATAAGTAGGCAACGTGTAGAACACGCCAAAAGACTGGCGCGTTGCGTAATCCAATCAAACGATTTGGTCGCCTACGAAGACTTGAGGATTAAGAACTTAGTAAAGAATCATTGTCTAGCCAAGTCAATTAATGATGCGGGTTGGTATCAATTCAGAAAATGGCTGGAGTATTTTGGAAGCAAGTTTGGTCGGGTAACGGTTGCCGTTAACCCCGCTTATACTTCTCAAAATTGCTCAAATTGTGGAACAACCGTTAAAAAATCTCTATCAACTCGAACTCATATTTGTCGGTGTGGGTGCGAGTTAGACAGGGATCATAACGCCGCAATTAATATTCTGAATTCAGCTTTGAGTACGCTAGGGCATAGCGGAACTTGGATCTTAGATCAAAACGCTTCAGGAGATTTGTCCTCTACTGTGATAGGAGAAATCCTGTCTCAGCAAGTTGAGTCGTAGAATGAAGAATCCCCGCCTTTTAAGGCGTGGGAGTGTCAAAAGCTCTCTCTCAAGAATGAAGCGGAGGAGGCCTCAAAGTAAGCGTGATAGAATAATAACCGCCATCGGTTCTGAACTGATGGTTTCTATCTCTGGCTCCCAAGGTTGGCGATCGCTCTTGAGCCAGTGTAACAGATAACAAATTCTAGAGAAAATAAAGAGTAGGTTGTTCTCAACCTCTCAACTCTATCCCGTTAACCTCTTGCATCCTTAATTTTAATCCCGTGAGCGACCCCGTGTTTTGGCTTGGCTTGTCTATCTTACTGGTTGCTGCCAGTCTGAGCGCCGTGTTAATTGCCGCTTTACCCGCTTTGCAAGCCCTGGCGCGAGCGGCTCGTAGTCTTGAAAAGCTTGCAGATACCCTATCTCGGGAGTTTCCCCCGACTCTAGAAGCAATTCGGATGACGGGATTAGAAATTAGTGAACTCACCGATGATGTCAGTGAAGGGGTGCAGAGTGCAGGTCAAGTCGTTAAACAAGTCGATCGCAGTATTGACAATGCCAAAAAACAGGCTGAGAAAGTACAAACCACAACAGAGCGTTTTTTTCAAGGGTTTAAGGTCGGCTGGAACACGTTTCGTCAAGGCAGTCGTCGTCCGGTTGAGCGGTTAACCCCCTCACCAAAGCCCGTTTCTCGATTTGCAGAGCGTCGTGATCCTTACTTAGAAGAATCCTTCAGCCACAGCGATCCCGAAAGTTTTTATGAGGAAGCGGGTAGGGAACCTCAAACATCCCCCTACCCCAAACCCGAATCTGAAGCCCTCAATTCTAACCGTGCTGAAGGTTAGGACAAAAATTCCGAAGCAACAATCATCGTACCAATACCCGCATCGCTGAAAATTTCCTGAAGCAAGGCATGGGGCATCCGACCATCAATAATATGCGCTGCCCGTACTCCTTGGGCTAAACTCCTCACACAACAGTTGACCTTGGGAATCATTCCACCTCCAACAATTCCCTTCTCAATTAAGCCTCTCGCTTCTTGAATATCCAATTTAGCAATTAGCGTTTCGGGGTTATGGTAGTCTTCTAAAATTCCCGTCGTATCCGTCATCAAAATCAGCTTTTCAGCCCCCAAAGCCGCCGCGATTTCACCCGCTACCGTATCGGCATTAATATTATAAGCTTGTCCAGTATCATCTGCGGCTACACTGGAAACAACTGGGATATAGTGACTATCAACTAAAGACGCCACCAGCTTGATATTGACACTATTCACTTCTCCGACAAACCCAATTCCCTCTTGATCTTGAGGTCGGGCTACAATCAGGTTAGAATCTTTCCCACACAATCCCACTGCCGAACCCCCAGCTTGGTTAATGAGAGCGACAATTTCCTTATTGACACGCCCCACCAAAACCATTTCTACGACATCCATCGTCGCCGCATCTGTAACCCGTAGACCGTTTTTAAATTGGGGTTCAATTCCCAGTTTGCCCAACCAAGTGTTAATCTCAGGGCCGCCACCGTGAACCACAACAGGACGAATTCCCACACAGGACAGCAACACAATATCCCGAACCACTTGTTGCTTCAAATGGCTTTCCTTCATGGCTGCCCCTCCATACTTCACAACTATGGTGCGGTTCGCAAATTTTTGGATATAAGGTAGGGCTTCACTGAGAACTTTTACCCGACTGACTTCATCGGTTTGATCAAAATCACTCTGTTTGAGCATAGCTATCTATTGTCTAAGCTTGAAGCTTAAATTTTAGCAATGTCTGTCAGAATATCCCGATTTTAAAGGGTATTTTAACTTCCGCAGTTGAGGTTGAACTTCCCGTTACAATATCAAGAGCAAGAGTCAGCAATTCTCAGTTATCTCGATCAACTTTTGAATTCTCCTTCTGCCTCCTGCCTCCTGCCTACTTTTCTTGAGATCAGTAATGGATTGAATTCGATGATTTCATCAACTCCCACCAACGATTGAGGGGAAAGTAAACCACCGGCGCCCATAGACTGCTCAAAATGGCAGAACTCAGAGCAACCTGTTGCTGATAGACCCACAAATCCATTAAAGAATGATTGCTCATTTGACTAAATTGTAAGGCTCTAATTGTCTCGACCACAATTGCCATTCCAAACACAATTAAAGCCACAGAAACAAAGTCTTCCTGCATTTTTTTCATAAGATGCTTGTAAATGAAGACAGTCAGAACTCCAACCAGCATAAAAGAGAAAATATGACTCGGATTAGAAGCCGTAATTCCATCTAAAATTAATCCTAAAACCAACCCGGCAACTGCGGCTGAAAAAAGCGATCGCTTCAAACTCCAAACCACTAACCAAATTAACAGCCAATTGGGTTTAATGCCGAACAATTCCAGGGCGGGGATCGGTGCCAACACCACTAAAACACAAATAATCACAGAAGTGCCGGTGACACTAGAGTTTAGAATTTGACGAGTCAACACAAACATCACTCCCATACAATCAAACAACAGTTCAAGTCTACAAAAATAACGATTTTCTAATTTTTAATCTCAACTTTTTCAATGGATTTCGGGTTCGGATAGACAACCACCCATTCCAGCGATCCCAAGGGAACGAAAAATTCAATCACAGCTTCCGGTGCAGGTGCTTTATTCAAATCCACCGAAACCACCTTGCCAACAGGCCAACCCGCCGGAAAAATTTGACTAAACGCCGAAGTCACAACCACATCATCGGCTTTCACCTTCGGAACATTGTCAAAGAACTCCATCACACCCTGATTATTTCCTTGACCCTTGAGATAGCCCATTTGCCGAGTGCGACTGACCGCTACCCCCACCCGACTGGTGGGATCACTCAACAGCAACACCTGGCTGGTATTTTGCGTGACGCTAACAACACGACCCACAACCCCTCCTGGCCCCATGACCAAATTATCCACTTTGATCCCACTTTGGCTACCGCGTCCCAAAGTCACTTGCTGCCACCAATGTTCTGCGCTGCGGCCAATCACAGGGGCAACAACCCCTTTATCATTGGGTTTAGAAGAAATATATCCTAAAAGTTTTTGCAGCTTTTGATTTTGGCTTTTTAGCTCCTCAATTTCAGCTTCTAACTGATCAATACGGGCATTTAACACCGTTCCCTGTTGCTGAACAATCATCGCCTGTTCCTCAGACTGATGAAACGGCCGACTCACCCAATAATAGATTTCAAACAATGCCGCTCCCTGAGTCTGCCTTACCAGCCACGCTGTCAACACCGCTAAACCCAAGAGTGTTAATTGTGATCCGTGTCGATTCCACCAACTCCTTGTATTCATCAGGCTTTCTCCCAAATCTAACCCCGCATCCTCCAACAATATGAGAAACGGATATTTATTACCAAAAATTGCCGCACACGCCCCTACCTTTTAGGTATGGGGATATAAGGCTCTTTCAAATGCTATAATAACTCTACTGGCAGGGTATTCAACCAGTTGAAAAACCCAGCATCTAATCGATGCAATGAACCTTGAAAACTTAAGGTATGGGGTTCTTGCCAGGAATGCTTTGGCCATATAAAACCTTAAAGCACCAAGTACAGAGAATCAAGCATTTTTTTCTCAAGTACGGTAGGGCATACCGAAACTATCTCTGAAATGGGATGAACGACTGGGGAGACGAACCCCTCAAAGAGTAGGTTAGGAAACCAGCTTGCTGTAAGGGTTGTCAATGAATCAGTAATCCAAAGCCGTGAGGTTTGGAGAATCCCCTTTCTTTAGAAATGGGGAGTATGTCAAAAAGAACGAATGCAATTCATTTCAAGCCCCATCGATTGATACTGACAAGCGAACAAAGTCAATCCGTTCCGCAATCATCAATCCGTTGTCTGTTGTAGAGACACACGCCGCCGCGCATATCTCTACCCTAACCCCAAGGGGTTATACTGTACGCGATCGCGCCGTAAATACCCGTTCAAGCTGTTTCGGATTTTCTAAAACCCGTCCGGCTCCCAAAACGACACAGCAAAGCGGGTCAGCCGCGATATGAGTCACAATGCCAGTCTCGTGACTAATCAGAGTATCAATCCCTTTCATTAAAGCCCCACCCCCCGCTAACATGATGCCGCGATCAACAATATCGGCTGCTAATTCTGGAGGTGTTCGTTCTAGGGTACGTTTCACCGCATCCACAATAATAGACAGAGGTTCTGACATACTTTCCCGCACTTCCGGGGCTTTAATCGTCACGGTTCGAGGTAAACCCGATAACAAGTGAATTCCTCGCACCTCCATGATGCTATCCTCATCTTCATAGGTTGGATAAGCCGAACCCATACGAATCTTGATATCCTCGGCAGTTTGTTCGCCAATTACTAAGTTGTGAACTTTTTTCATATACTGGATGATTGCTTCATTGAGTTCATCTCCAGCAATCCGAACCGATTCACTCAGAACCGTTCCTTGTAAGCTTATAATAGCGACTTCCGTCGTTCCTCCACCGATATCAACAATCATATTTCCAGTCGGATCAGCAACAGGCAGTCCTGCACCAATAGCCGCCGCAATGGGTTCATCAATCAAGCGCACATCTCGCGCTCCCGCTTGCAAAGCCGCTTCCATTACAGCCCGTCGTTCGACCCCAGTGACTCCACTGGGAATTCCAATGACAATTCGAGGTGCAATCAGAGTTTTGCCTTGATGCACTCGTCGAATAAAATACTTCAGCATCTGTTCAGCATAGTCGAAGTCCGCAATCACACCATCGCGCAAAGGTCGCAGTGCAATTACGTTATTGGGAGTTCGACCGAGCATTTTTTTGGCATCTGTTCCGACAGCAAGAGGAATTTTTTCATCTTGATCAATGGCAACCACAGAGGGTTCTTGGAGAACAATACCCTGGCCAGAAACATAAATTAAGGTGTTCGCAGTCCCCAGGTCAATACCCATGTCCCGCGATAAGGAAAAGCGATTTAGAAGACCCACCGTTTTTTTGCCCCTTAAGTCAAAACCAATAGAACTTTTTTGAAAACAGACCCAACTCAATCGATCCAGACCCTATTACACCCCAACACATTGATTGTTCCACTTTCTGATCTCAACCGTAACAGTACAAACCGTTATCGGTTCGGTTTGGTCAAAAACAAACGACTTCACCCCAAGTCCGTAGCGGAATTCCCTTGGCTTGCTGAGTCCAAAGCTTTTTCTACCATCTTTGCTTTCTCTTTCTGGGGTAGTTCAGGCGATACCGGAAGCTAACAGCACAACTTGAAGGAATCGATGTGGATTGTATTATGTTTTGAGGCAAGAGTCTAGTCCTGGGGGTAAGAGACAGTTATAGCGCGAAGCGCTAGGCAATCTTGCAAAAGGCAAGAGGCAAGAGGGGGGAAAAGTTCAATATAGTAAGGCTTTTGGCTATTCTTCGTGCCGTGCATTTGTCAATATACCAGCGCGAACTGCTATACCAGTTGTCCCAACTCCCAACTCCCAACTCCCAACTCCCTATTCCCTATTCCCTATTCCCTATTCCCTATCCCCTGTAACCTGTAACCTGTTGCTTGTTGCCTGTAAAATAGATATACAATCATCCAGAGTCGAAAAATTAAAGCCAAATGAGCCTTAATATTGTTACCCTTGTCGGTCGTGCGGGTCGAGACCCCGAAGTGAAGTATTTTGAGTCGGGTAAAGTCGTTTGTAATCTCACTTTAGCCGTTAACCGCCGTCGCCGCACGGATGAACCGGACTGGTTCAATCTGGAAATTTGGGACAAAACCGCAGAAATAGCTGCAAACTACGTTCGTAAAGGAAGCTTAATCGGGGTAAAAGGCACGCTTAAGTTTGACTACTGGGACGATCGCGCTACTGGGGTGAAACGCTCTAAACCCGTTATTCGAGTTGAGCAACTCGAGTTACTCGGTTCTAAGCGCGATAACGAGAGTATGCCAGAAACCAGTTATGAGGAATTTTGAAAGGAATCTTAGCAAAATTAGCTTTCGCGGCGAGAAGCCCCACATCTGAAAACGCAGTGTCAGTGTGGGATGAATCGCCGACGGAGTTTCTCAATTCACCAAATTGCGTTAAAATAAAAAGCATTCGCTCTAAAGTTGCACGATGAGAAACGTAGCAAAAGTCAGGCTATACCCAACAGATGAACAGAAACAAGCCCTTGCAAAAGCGTTTGGTTCTGTTCGCTGGGTGTGGAATTACTGTCTGGAGCTAAATAACCAAGTCTATAAAGAAACAGGCAAGGGTATCTCAGGAATGCAGCTAAAAAAGCAGCTACCAATCCTCAAGAAGAAAGAAGAAACAGCTTGGTTAAAAGAAACCTATTCACAGTGTTTGCAGCAGTCTGTTTTAAACCTTTCTAGGGCTTTTTTAAATTTCTTTGAGGGTCGAGCCAAATTTCCTAGATTCAAAAGTCGTCATGGAAAGCAGTCGATTCAATATCCTCAAAACGTCAAGATTATTGAAAACTATTTGAGTCTTCCCGTGATTGGCAAAATTAAAGCCAATATCCACAGAACTTTCGATGGAAATATCAAAACAGTCACAATAACCAAGACAAAAACAGAGAAGTATTACGCTTCTATTTTGTTTGAAAATGAGGAGACTGAACCACCAATTTCAGACGAGGGTAAAGCCATAGGCTTGGATCTGGGACTTACCCACTTTTTAATTACAAGTGAGGGGTCTAAATATGAGAATCCTCGTCACTTCAAGAAACACTCACACAACTTAAAACGGAAACAACAGAAGTTATCCCGCAAGCAAAAAGCTTCTAACTCTAGGAATAAAGCCCGTAGGTTAGTCGCAAGAGCGTATGAGAAAGTCAGCAACGCCAGGCAAGACTTCCTGCATAAATTGTCTCGCAAAATTGTCAATGAGAACCAAGTGATAATTGCTGAGAACCTTAATGTAAAAGGAATGGTACGCAACCATAATCTAGCCAAGGCGATAAGTGATTGTGGTTGGGGAATGTTCTTGAACTTTGTTGACTACAAAGCGAAAAGGGACGGGAAAACCTTTCTGGAAATAGATCGGTTTTTCCCATCCTCAAAGACTTGTAATGTTTGTCTGAATGTTGTAGAAAGTTTGCCACTTGATATTCGTCAATGGGAATGCAATCATTGTCATACCCAACATGATCGTGATATCAACGCCGCGATCAATATTCGAGACGAGGGATTACGAGTCATCGCGGGGCGTATAAACTGCGCGGGAGACCCACGCAGACAGCCCCAAAGCCTCTGGGACGGGGGCGACTGCCAGTGGAGGAGGTGTAAGACGAAGCCTTCGCAGCTCTCGGAGCTTGCATCCGAGAGAACGAAGACCAAACAAGGGACGCAAGTCTTCTGTGCGGCAACTTCCGATCAATGAACAATCTGTTGATGCTTCGACCAAGACTGTTCAAGAAACTGGAAGCCCACGTCAGAAAGCGAAGCGTCGGCGTAGGTAGTTCACTCAAGATCAATTGTTAGCGTGAGTTTAGACCCCTTAGAACAAATTCAAACCGAGTACCGCTCCGGTAAAATTACCTTTGAACGCGGTCGTTATCGCCAGTCTATCGAACATTTGGAGACCGCTTGTGACTTGGTAGACAAAAACTCTCGTTTGGGTGGAGAAATTCAAATTTGGCTAGCAACAGCCTATCAAGCCCTCGGAAAAACCCCAAATGCCATCGCCCTCTGTAAACAACTCAGCCGTCATCCGAGTTGGGAAACCCGCAAACAATCTCGCCGCTTACTGGAAATTCTCGAAGCCCCGGAGTTAAAAAGTAATCTGGAGGGATTGATCCAAATTCCCGATATGACTGGTATAGATGAGTCAAGCCGATCAACCAAAGATCTGCTAACTCGTTCTGCAACACCCCTGAAACGTTCTACCCCGAAGTCGTCGTCCCCCGAAGCCGTTGATCTGACTCAGGTAAATACCAAAGATAATGGCTTTCTGTCGATGGCATTAATTTTGATTGCCGCACTCATTGGTGGATTATTCTTTTTTTACTAATGTTGTTGCAATACAGAATAACGATTGAACTGGGATAGACTTAATTAGTATCCGAATCATCACGTCAGTATCAATGGAACGTGAAACTTCAGACCTAGAGACTATCAAGCGCCAGCTAATGAGTCTAAATCGACAAAAAAAACCCAAAATGCTGGTCGTCGATGATGAACCAGATAATCTTGATTTGCTTTATCGCACTTTTCGACGGAACTTTAACGTCTTGAAAGCAGAAAGTGGCATTCGCGCCCTAGAAATCCTAGAGGCAGAGGGTGAAGTCGCTGTGATCATCTCCGACCAACGAATGCCCGAAATGAAAGGAACAGAGTTTCTCAGCAAAACAGTCCGATCATTTCCTAATACGGTGAGAATTATCCTCACAGGCTTCACCGATATCGAAGATCTCGTCGATGCGATAAACTCAGGCCAAGTCTATAAATACATTACCAAGCCTTGGGACCCGAACGAACTGAAAACCGTTGTAGAACGGGCAGCAGAAACCTATGAACTCTTAAACCAACGCACCGCCGAGTTAAAACACGCCCAAGAACAAACCCAACTCTTGGGAACTGTGATGCAAGTTGCTCAGGAGTCTCAAAGTCTAGAAACCAGTCTCAAGTTAATGGCAAGTGCGATCGCAGAGAATTTCCAAACAGATACCTGTATCTTACAACAGGTGATCAGCAGTCAATTAACTTCTGCCGCAGGATCATCGAGCCACAGCAAGACCGTCGAAAATTGGTTAGCGATAGACCCTCTGGTTCAGGAATCCCTGAAAACCCGGACCTTACAAGCCTCGATTAATATTCCTAGAGATCCGGCTTACGCTGAGGTCAAACACTACCAAACTTCAGGCGTTCAAGCTCACATCAGTATTCCTGTGATTTTTAGAGAGCAAAGTGTCGCCCTACTCTCGCTTCAGTGGAAACAACCTTGTCAACTGACTCCAGAAGACCTAGATACTCTGCATTGGGTGTCTCAAGCGATCGCTCTAGTGATCACCAGCCTCAACAGTTAAACCCAACCCGAAAAAACCGCCCCATTGTTCAATTTGCCATGAAAAAAGAGCGAATTCAAGCTATTTTTAACCGCATCGCTCCCGTCTACGATCGCATGAACGATCAGTTCAGTTGGGGACAGCACCGCATTTGGAAAAAGATGGCGATAGCCTGGAGTCAAGCTCAACCCGGACAGACTGGGTTAGATCTCTGTTGTGGAAGTGGAGATCTCGCCCTTTTACTCGCCCAACGTTTGGGTCGGGAAGGTCAGGTGTTTGCTGTCGATTTTTCTTGTGACCAACTGGCTCACGCTCAACGTCGCGAGAAACCCTTCACCTTCCCCCTGGCTGCCATTAATTGGGTAGAAGCAGACGCCCTCCATTTACCCTTTGCTGACCAAACCTTTGACTGCGCGACGATGGGCTATGGTCTGCGAAATGTGATTGATATTCCCAGCAGTTTAGAAGAACTCCATCGGGTTCTCAAGCCGGGGGCCACCGCAGCCATTCTTGATATGAACCGTCCGAATGATCCCTGGCTGAGACGCTTTCAGCAGTGGTACTTGGATAGCTTGGTTGTTCCCACAGCAGAACGTCTCGGTTTCAAAGAGGAATACGCCTACATTAATCCCAGTCTCGATCAATTTCCCTCGGGTTGCCAACAAGTCGCCCTGGCTCGGGCTGCGGGCTTCCGACGGGCCAGCCATTATCCGATCGCAGGCGGTATGATGGGAGTATTAGTGGTCACAAAAACAGTTAATACTCAGCAGTAATTAGTTATCCGTCAGTCAAGTTGACCCCTGAGTGGGTAAGTTCGACCTTTTGATCTATTCCCAACTTTTGAACTGATAACGACCAAACGAAGGTGTTTTGAGCTGTTAGCTTTGTTGAGTTGAGGCTAAGTAGAGATAACTGTTCGCTGATCAGTCATATGGCAAACTTGTTTGAATTCTGGGTTTTAATTGCTCCGCCCATTTTAGGCGGGATTATTGGCTATTTCACCAATGATTTAGCCATAAAAATGTTATTTCGTCCCTATCGTCCCATTCGTGTTGGTGGACGTATACTTCCTTTTACACCGGGCTTAATTCCCCGTAACCAAGAACGGTTAGCCAAGCGAATTTCTGATACGATTATGAATTCTCTCCTCACTCCCGAGGAGTTACAAAATCTAGCCCGTCGTTTGTTAAAATTGGAACGAATGGAAGCGACGATTAATTGGCTTTTACGACTTGCATTAGATCAAGTTAAAGCCGATACTGAACAAAAAACGGCTAAAATATTAGGTGGAATTTTACATGATTTATTGGGAGAATCTTTTCCTCGGGTTTTAAAAATTTGGGCGAGACGAGAAGATTTCCTAGAAGTTCAACTTAATCAAATTTTTGATCAAGTCTTATTAGAATTTCAGTTAACAGAATTACAAGCTCGTCAACTCTCGGACTGGTTACTGGGAGTGGTGATTCCACCGGAAGTCATTCGACAAGTTTTAGTTGACTTTCTCACTGATCGCAATATTGCCATCATTGATGAAGGATTTCGAGAACGAACAAGCGGTACTTATTGGGTTGTTGCTAATTTGTTTGGCTTGCGAAATACTTTAACGCGCTTACGGACTTTTTGTTTAGATGAAAAAGAAGAAACGAATCGTCGATTAGCTGAATTAATTATTGCTTTGGGACTGCGAGAACGTCTGCAAGAATGGTTGCAAAATTTGTCTCTCCAAAATTTACCTGTTTCCACGGTTCGCCAGTTACGCAAAACCATGCGAGATTCAGTTCGTCATTATTTCCAAGAGCGCGGAATTGATATCATTCAAGGTTTAAGTCTATCGATTGACTGGGAAAATGTTTCCACCCTCATCTTGAAGCGCCTGCAAGCTTCACCTGTTGTTAGTAATTCATTAGAATTAGTCAGTCAAGAACTCGCTTTAGTTCTTGAACGCTACCTCGAACGCGACTTAGAAAAAATTGTCGCTGAAGTCATCCCTATTTTAAATATCAATCAGGTGATTATTGATCGCGTGATCGCAACTTCTCCTCAAGAATTAGAGGTTGCTATCAATGGAATTGTTAAAAGTGAGTTACAAGCTATTGTCAATTTAGGGGGAGTTTTAGGTGTCATTATCGGCTGCTTACAAACGATCATCTTATTATTTCGTTAGACTGCCTGATACATTTACGCGACATCTTTCCGGCTATTCCCGGACAATGCAACGATAGCACTATCACCTTTGAACGTGATAGAGGCGGTATCCCGCAAAGCTTTTAGAAAGATTCCAAAAGCACCGTTCCAGTCCCTTGGCAGAGTGAAACCACACTCAGGACAATGGAACACTTTTGAGCCACCTAGCTGGGAATGAACGTGACCACAGTGAGTACAGGTTTTGCTCGTGTATTCTTCGGTGACATCTAAAACTGTGGTTCCGGTTATTTCGGCTTGATGTTTCAGCGTTAACTTGAATCGATAATGCGCCCACGTCATCATAGCTCGCGCCGTCTTGGATTTAATTTTCCGCTTGACCTTGGTAACCATATCGGAAGTCTCGAAGGTGGGCAGAAAAATCACGCTGTAGTTGTGAGTCAAGTAATGCGCAATTTGTTTGTGAGCCTC
>NZ_LATL02000078.1 GCF_000972705.2 Limnoraphis robusta CS-951
TTGTCCGGAAGAGGACGCCTTCAGACCGAAAACATAGGCTATCTCTATTTTGCGTCTATGGGAAATCTAGAGATTTTTCAGTCGATCTTTCTACTTTTATGGGTCTCATGGCAAAATAACCATCATGTCTTGCCCAAATCGAACATTAGAATTGAGAACGGATCAATATTGGGGAGACACAGGGCAAATTTCCCAGGGCTACCCCCTAAACTGGAGTGATGCTAAATTTTTAGCGTGATAGAGGAGTGAATCATGCAACTGTTAAACGAGTCTTTGAATGGAAAAACGGCTCCAGAGCCAACTGGGATGAAGCTCAATCCGCAATCTCCTGTGGACTCCCCTGCATTATCTCAGGATGCTCAGGCAATTCAAGTATGGTTGATCGCTCAACTGGCCGAGCGACTGGGACTTGAAATCGACGAAATTGATCTCAATGAGGATTTTGCCAATTATGGTCTGAACTCCATCGAGGCGGTTAACCTGTCTGGAGATTTGGAAAATATTCTGGGGCGAAGGCTGCCCCCCACCATTCTTTGGGACTATCCCAATATTGCAACATTATCAGAATATTTGGCTGAGGACACTTCACGCGATGCCAGCATTAAACCTCAGAGAAACCCCATTCCGCCCGAAAAAGCTGAGGAACTGTTAGAACGACTGGATCAAATGTCCGATCAAGAGGTGGATGACCTGTTAAATTCGATGCTGTCAGAAGAGGAAAGTCATTAATGACCAACACATCACAAGGAATTGCCCATCTTAGCCCCACCGAAAAGCGATCACTGTTGGCCGAGTTACTGCGTCAGAAGGCAAAATTAGCAACGCCTCCCGAAATCCCTCTAGAATACTACCGTTTTGAACATTATCCGGAGTATCGCAAGCTCAAGCAGCAACAGCAGGAAATTGCCGCCCTGGGGATTAATAATCCGTTCTTCACCCCCCAAGAAGCCTTAAACAGCAATACGACGATTGTCGCGGGCCGAGAACTGACAACTATGCTACCTACAATTACANAAGCGATCACTGTTGGCCGAGTTACTGCGTCAGAAGGCAAAATTAGCAACGCCTCCCGAAATCCCTCTAGAATACTACCGTTTTGAACATTATCCGGAGTATCGCAAGCTCAAGCAGCAACAGCAGGAAATTGCCGCCCTGGGGATTAATAATCCGTTCTTCACCCCCCAAGAAGCCTTAAACAGCAATACGACGATTGTCGCGGGCCGAGAACTGATCAACTATGCTACCTACAATTACATCGGAATGTCCGGTGATCCGATTGTGTCCCAAGCCGCTAAAGATGCCATTGATCACTACGGGACTTCGGTATCTGCCAGTCGCTTGGTTTCGGGGGAAAAACCCCTACATCGCCAGCTTGAACGGGCAATTGCTGATTTTATTGGGGCTGAAGATAGTGTTGTGTTTGTTGGGGGTCATGCTACCAATGTTACAACAGTGGGTCATTTATTCGGACAAAATGATCTGATTGTCCATGATTGTCTGAGTCACAATAGTCTGTTGCAAGGCTGTTTGCTCTCAGGGGCAACGGCCGTTGCTTTTCCTCATAATGACTGGGAAGCGGTGGATCGGGTTCTCCAAGAACGTCGTCATCGTTACAAGCGGGTTTTGATTATCGTTGAGGGGGTTTACAGTACAGATGGTGATATCCCCTATCTCCCCGCATTTATTGAGATTAAAAAGCGTTATAAGGCCTTCCTCATGGTTGATGAGGCTCACTCAATTGGGGTTTTGGGGGCCAACGGTCGCGGCATTCGAGAATATTTCGATGTGGATGCGGCGGATGTGGATTTGTGGATGGGAACCCTCAGCAAGTCTTTTGCCAGTTGTGGCGGCTATATTGCTGGGGGTCAAGCTGTGGTTGAATATCTCAAGTATACCGCGCCCGGTTTTGTGTTTAGCGTGGGAATTTCTCCCCCAAATGCCGCTTCGGTGTTGGCCGCGATTCAGGTGTTGAAAGCTGAACCTCAACGAGTCACCCGACTGCATGAGCGATCTAAGTTGTTCTTGGAGTTGGCGAAACAAAAGGGCCTCAACACCGGAACCAGTCTGGATTCTCCCGTGATTCCGATTATTGTCGGTGATTCCCTCAAATCCGTGCAACTGTCCCAAAATTTGTTTAAACGCGGGATTAATGTACCGTTTATGATTTATCCCTCTGTTCCTCATAATGGCGCTCGTCTACGCTTTTTCATTACCTGCAATCACACCGAGGAGCAAATTCGCTCGACGGTTGAGATTCTTGCAGAAGAAGTCGAGAAAATGCACTAGGGAGGCATGAGAAAATAGGGGTTAGTAATTCTTGATGAAAAGCTAACCTCTTCCCAGTCAATTCTGAGAATTCCTGTTATGCTTTATAAGCAGGTCTTTGTCATTCATTTAGAGGGATTTGTCCAATTTTGTAGCCTAAACTCAATAGTTCTTCACTCTCAAGATTTTCAGGTGATCTCATCATACCTGTTATTGTGCGTTATAAAGAGTTNGAGGCATGAGAAAATAGGGGTTAGTAATTCTTGATGAAAAGCTAACCTCTTCCCAGTCAATTCTGAGAATTCCTGTTATGCTTTATAAGCAGGTCTTTGTCATTCATTTAGAGGGATTTGTCCAATTTTGTAGCCTAAACTCAATAGTTCTTCACTCTCAAGATTTTCAGGTGATCTCATCATACCTGTTATTGTGCGTTATAAAGAGTTTTGGCGTTAACTGTTCATTACAACACGAAGTAGATTCATCATGCGAGCTTTACTTTTATATCCTCTTTTTCCACCCAGTTTTTGGTCATTTGAAAGAACATTAGCTTTGATTAAACGCAAAGCATTATTACCCCCTTTGGGGTTAATTACAGTTGCAGCGATTTTACCTCAAGATTGGGAATTTAAACTCGTTGACCGGAATGTTCGAGACGTAACAGAAGCCGAATGGGACTGGGCAGAAATTGTCATTCTGTCGGCGATGATTGTTCAAAAAGAGGACTTGATTGATCAAATTAAAGAAGCGAAACGGCGCGGTAAACCTGTGGCAGTTGGTGGCCCTTATTCGACTTCTTTACCCCACGAAGTTCAAGAAGCAGGTGCAGATTACTTGGTTTTAGACGAAGGCGAAATCACCTTACCGATGTTTGTAGAAGCCTTAGAACGAGGGGAAAAAACTGGGGTTTTTACTGCCAATGGTGAAAAAGCAGATATTACTAAAACGCCCATCCCTCGCTTTGATCTCCTCGAAAGAGAGGTCTATGAAACGATCGCCATTCAGTATTCTCGCGGTTGTCCTTTTCAATGCGAATTTTGCGATATTATTGTCCTCTATGGTCGCAAACCGCGCACAAAAACACCTGCTCAACTGATTGCTGAACTCGACCGTCTCAAAGAATTAGGCTTCCGACGGGCTGTTTTCTTAGTTGATGATAATTTTATCGGCAACAAACGGAATGTTAAGTTGTTGTTGAAAGATTTGAAGGTTTGGCAGCATGAAAATGACTATCCCTTCCGATTCTTTACAGAAGCTTCGATTGATTTAGCCAACGATCAGGAATTAATGGAGTTGATGGTTGAGGCGAATTTCTACTCTGTCTTTATGGGGATTGAAACACCCGATGAAGCGAGTTTAACCCTCACCAAAAAGTTTCAAAATACTCGCGACTCTCTCAGTGAATCTGTTGAGAAAATTTCCCGAACAGGCTTGGACGTGATGGCTGGGTTTATTATTGGTTTTGATCAGGAAAAAAGCGGAGCAGGTGAGCGGATTGTTCAGTTTGTAGAGAAAACTGGAATTCCGATGGCAATGTTTAGTATGTTGCAAGCGCTCCCAAATACTGCTTTATGGCATCGTTTAGAAAAGGAGGGACGGCTACTGAATGCCAGTGGAAATGTTAACCAAACCACGTTAATGAACTTTGTTCCCACTCGTCCGATTGAAGAAATTGCCCGTGAATATGTGGAGGGTTTCTGGTATCTTTATGACCCTCAAACCTATTTAGATCGGGTTCATCGTTACTTCCTTAAAGTTGGTAAACCGCGAAATCCTGTTACTCGCCGTAAGTTAACGGATTGGGTTACATTAAGAGCGTTATTAACTATATGTTTCCGTCAAGGTGTTCTTCGGAAAACTCGTTGGACGTTTTGGATTTATTTGGTGGATATTCTCAGGAAGAATCCTGCACTTTTTGACCGCTATATTTCTCTTTGTGGTCATTTAGAACATTTCCATGTCTATCGCAAAATTGTTCGCGATCAAATTGAATTACAATTGGCTGAATATTTGAAGGAAAAAGCAGCAATGGAAGCTCAAGAAGCTAAAGAAGCTAAAGAAGCTAAAGAAAAACAAGTTCAAGAAATTGTTGCTTAGTTTCGTTTATTAGTAAAGGAAAAACACAAAGACACGAAGACACGAAGAGAGATTTTCTTGATGGCTTTGTGTCTTTGTTGTGAGTTTCTTAAGTCAAAAAATGTTTGATAGGATGAATTATTGTTTAACTCCTTGAACATTTAACCGTATTCGATAAAGACTGCTACTAGCGGTAATATAAAGGGTTTTGTAGTCCGTATCTCCCCAAGCTAAATTAGCGGCTGTTTCTGGCGTTTCTATGATGCCTAATTTCTCCCCAGAGGGTGAGAAGACCCAGACACCACCTGGCCCGGTACTATACACATTTCCTTGACTATCTACTTTCATCCCATCAGGAACTCCTTTTTTTTCGGGGTGTTTTTGAGTGGCAAAAATCCGTCCGTTGGTTAAGGTTCCATCGGCTTTAACGTCAAATACCCGAATATGACTTTCCTGGGAATCATTAATATAAAGTTTCGTTTCATCGGGTGAAAATGCAATCCCATTCGGACGAACAAAATCATCAATTAGTAATGTTAATTCTCCATCCGGTGAAATCCGATAAACGCCATAAAATCCTAATTCTTCTTGGTCTGATTTGATGCCATAGGGCGGGTCTGTAAAATAAATACTCCCATTTGATTTTACCACTAAATCGTTTGGACTGTTCAGTTTTTTGTTTTGATATTCACTCACTAAAGTGACAATTTCACCGTCTTTTTCGGTGCGAGAAACACGACGGTTTGAATGTTCAGCCGTGATTAAACGGGTTTGTAAATCTAATGTATTTCCGTTAGCATTTCCTGATGGTTGACGAAACACTTTCACAGGTTCGTTGGGTTTCCATTGATAAATTGTATTTTCAGGAATATCACTAAATAATAGAAAACCCTCGGGATGCCAAATTGGGCCTTCTACAAATCGGAAACCGTCTGCTATTTTTTCTAAGGTTGAATTGGCATCTAAAATTTTGGGAATTTTACTAGATGTTTGTGCTTGAGTTAAGGTGGGTTTCTGGGCGCGAATATTTTCGGTTAATACTGAGGTTGATGATAAGATTAAACTGACCACGAAGACAGGAAGACACAAAGGTTTTATGATTTTTATTCTGTTTCTAAAAGTTGGCAGTTTCATTGTTTGTGCTATAAACTTTAGAAATCGAGTTAGAATTTGAGAGTAATCGGTAATTTTCCCGCAGTTTCGGGTTTAACTTGACCGATAATACTACTCTCAATATATCCTAAACCTTTGAGGTGATTTAAGCAAGAGTTGGCTAGTTCGAGGGGAACNACACAAAGGTTTTATGATTTTTATTCTGTTTCTAAAAGTTGGCAGTTTCATTGTTTGTGCTATAAACTTTAGAAATCGAGTTAGAATTTGAGAGTAATCGGTAATTTTCCCGCAGTTTCGGGTTTAACTTGACCGATAATACTACTCTCAATATATCCTAAACCTTTGAGGTGATTTAAGCAAGAGTTGGCTAGTTCGAGGGGAACAGAGGCGAGTAAACCGCCGGAAGTTTGGGGATCAAATAATAAGGGATAAAGGGGGTGTTGACTGGCTTGTTGTTGATTTTGAATGCTTTTGGAGAAATGATGATTTTCAGGATAGAGTGAACTAAAAATACGCTGTTGGCTGGTTTCTTTCGCCCCGTTTAAAATCGGAATAGCGTCTAAATTGAGTTGGACAGCAACATCTGAAGCTTGAATCATTTCGAGTAAATGTCCAATTAATCCAAATCCGGTAATATCAGTACAAGCGGTGATTTGATGCTGTTTAAAACAGTCTGCGGCTTGTTGGTTTGAGAGTAACATAGACTCAATTGCAGTTTCTATCCAACGTCCTTTTGCTTTGAGTTGCATATCCGCAGCAAATAAGGTTCCGGTGCCAATGGCTTTGGTTAAAATTAATGCTTGGTTGGGTTTCATTCCGCTTTTTCTGAGTAGTTTATCCGCCTCAGCAAACCCATTACAGGTTAAACCCAACGCTAATTCTTCGCCTTCGGTTGTGTGTCCACCAATTAACAAAGCGGAAGCCGAATTTAAGACTTCTTTGACTCCTGATAATAAATGAAAAAGTGTTTCTTCTTGTTTGGTTGAAATGGCGTAGGGAAGCGTCACAATTGCTAATGCACTTTGAGGCGTCGCCCCCATTGCAAATAAATCGCTTAAACAATGATTAGCTGTTATTTTTCCAAAGATAAACGGATCATCTAATAAGGNACCAATTAACAAAGCGGAAGCCGAATTTAAGACTTCTTTGACTCCTGATAATAAATGAAAAAGTGTTTCTTCTTGTTTGGTTGAAATGGCGTAGGGAAGCGTCACAATTGCTAATGCACTTTGAGGCGTCGCCCCCATTGCAAATAAATCGCTTAAACAATGATTAGCTGTTATTTTTCCAAAGATAAACGGATCATCTAATAAGGCGCGAAAATAGTCAACGGTTTGCACCATTACCTGTTCGGGTGGGACTCGAATTACGGCTGCATCTTCTGCGTCTTTAAGTCCGATTATAACATCTTCTCGCGTTTCAGATTGAATTCTATTTAAGACATTTTCTAAAACTGAACGTCCCACTTTTGAACCACAACCCGAACACCGCATTTTTGGAGTTTTAACTTGAATTTTTTCGGGTTTATCAGGTTTATCTGACATCGGTTCTAGGTTTGTGAATTGATTCATAAATTTGCGATCAATATGATCTTTCCACTGCCATAATAAAGGATACGGCCCTAAACCGATTAGACCGCGAGAGGCGATAGCTTGTTCATTCCCCGTCCCAATTAAAATCAGAAATTGTTTTTGCGGAATAAACGGTTTGAGAGGTTTTTCTAATAACGCCCGTCGTAAATTTTCAAACAACGGTTGACCTTGACGGACTGCAAAAACTCCGGCTTTTGGACGGGGATGATTAACCATTGTCGCCACATCTCCCGCCGCGAAAATATGAGGATGAGAAAGCGATCGCAATGTATCATCAACTTGAATAAATCCGTTTTCATCTGTTGCAAGTCCCGCTTCTTTTAACCAAGGTGCAGCCGAAGCTTGTGTCACCCAAAACAAGCGATCACAGGTGACTTTTAATCCCGATTCACAACTGATTATTTTCTCCTCTCCTGCCGCTTCTACTTGATTTACCGTTTGTTCTAAATGCAGGTTAACCCCTAGACTTATGAGGATTTTTTCAACCTGTTTACCCACCCATTGACTGCGTTCCGGTAAGAGTTTTGCACCCCGTTGAAAGAGATGCAATTCGAGTTGATTTTTGAGGTTTTTAGTGTTAGAATAAATTTTAGACAAACATCCATCAATAGAAAACATTAATTCAACTCCACCCGCACCCCCGCCAACAACGGCAATTCGCATTTTTTGATTGGGGTTTTCAAGGGCTGTATTTTTAACCGTGTTCCAATAATCAATAAATTTAGAAATCGGTTTAACTGGAATGGCGTTTTCAGCGATACCGGGAACGGATAAAGTCGCGGGNTTTTTTGATTGGGGTTTTCAAGGGCTGTATTTTTAACCGTGTTCCAATAATCAATAAATTTAGAAATCGGTTTAACTGGAATGGCGTTTTCAGCGATACCGGGAACGGATAAAGTCGCGGGTTTACTACCAATATCAATCGATAAAATATCAAAGGAAATGGGCGGATGATTTTGACAAATTACCTGATTATTTTCTAAGTCTAAACCTATCGCCCGATCTAAGATCATTCTAGCTTGAGAAAATTGAGTTAACGGACGTAAATCAATATGACATTCATCAAAATTATATAAACCTGCCACATATCCCGGTAACATTCCTGAATAGGGGGTATGAGACACATCTGTAATCAGAGTTAAACGCACTCCAGCGATAGGGTTCATACCGAATTTTTTCAGGACAATGGCATGGCTATGTCCGCCGCCAATCAAAACTAAATCTTTGAGAATGACTGTTGAGGATTTCATCGTTAATTGTTGAGATTTACAGCAATTCGTTTCATAACTTTTAAGACTTGATAGAGTTCATTTTCCGGTAAACCATAAATAGAAAAATCGGTTGATAGACTATATTCAGCATCAGGTTGTTTGATCAGTTTGAGAAAGAGAAAATGATCTCCATTCGTGACTAAACCAAAGATAGGCTGTTCCGAGTTGGGATTTCCCATCATATAAGCTAAAATTTGAGGAAGGGCAACAGAGAAAGAAAAACGAGTTTGTTTGGATTCAATGATACCTAACCAAAATTGATTTTTGAGAACTAATACATCAATTCTACCTCGATAGATGTTATTATTATCTGCGGCTGTTACTTCAACAGTCTTCTCAGCTTGAATTTTAAATGGTGGATCACAAAAACCTGCTAAATAAAGAAGCGGAGAAATAACAATCAAGTTAACCGTTGCTTCAGTCAGTGAACCTTCTGAACTATTATACAGATAACTATTTTGAACTCGATCTAGGGAATTTTCTTCAGCAGGTGTGAGTGAGGGAAGCTGATCATACCATTCAGGAAAAAACAGCAAATCTTTATTTTGGCGAAGATTCAACCGAGTTTCGACTTCAGCGAGGCAGGTAAAAACTTCTGTAATGGTTTGAATTTGAGTCATCAGATTTACAATTCCAACGCTGAACCTAACTGACTTAAGTTTAAAACATGACCGCCCATAATAAGATAGACTGGATTTGCGATCATGCCAATTTTTCGAGTCAACATTCCTAAGCGATCGCGAAAAGTTCTGCCGATGGGATAAGCGGGAACAACACCCCATCCCGTTTCTTCTGCGACAAAAATAATCTCTCCTGACGTTTGTGTTAAAGTAGTAATTAAATCTTCTAAAACATCTTGCCAAACCTCATCGTCTTGTTCTAATATATTGGCAAGCCAAGTTCCTAAAGAATCGACTAAAATACAGGTATCAGGTTGAGAAATCTGTTGCAATGTTGGGGCTAATTCAACGGGAACTTCCAGAGTGTTCCATTCAGGCGGACGACGGATTTTATGTTTCTGAACGCGACTTTGCCATTCGGTATCTGTAGAATTGAGTTGAGAAGTCGCAATATAAATAACAGATAAACCGGAATTTTTGGCTAACGTTTCCGCCCATTCACTTTTACCCGAACGTGCAGGGCCAGTGACTAGAATTAATCGAGATAAAGGTGTAGATTGTTTAATCATAGAAGTAAAAACTGCTCACTGTAAGTTTACCAGGGATTTTAATCCCTGTCTGAAAACCAAAGTCCTCGCACATAGGACTAGATTTAATAGGAGTTTAGGAGGCAAGTATTTTCTTCTGCCTATTGCCTATTGCAAGATTGCCCATAACAATTGACGGCAAATACACCTCAAATATACGGTTTGCCACAATGCGAGATAAAATTCCAGTGCCTACAGTAGTAAATACAGAATCACTTGAAAACGCAAGCCTATTGAGTTTGACGATTCGGGTAGAGGTTCGGTAAACCCACCTTCATAAAAAGGACTAACCGCCCACAGTATAGAAATATGCAATCTATCTTAAAAACTGTATTCAAGCCGGACTCACGACTCAATCGAACCCGTAGGTTTGACGTGCAGTATTCTGTGGCCCAAAACAACAGGGCGGTAACAGTATCAGATTCTATGTAGTCATTGGAGATAAATAACCCTTATGGGAAAAGTAGTTGGAATTGATCTCGGAACCACAAACTCTTGTGTCGCTGTAATGGAAGGGGGTAAACCTACTGTCATCGCTAATGCCGAAGGTTTACGCACGACTCCCTCTGTTGTAGCTTATGCAAAAAACGGCGACCAACTGGTTGGACAAATCGCCAAACGTCAAGCCGTAATGAACCCGGAAAACACCTTCTATTCGGTGAAGCGGTTTATCGGACGTCGAAACGATGAAGTCGCCAACGAAACCACAGAAGTTTCCTACAAAGTGCTACGCGATAGCAACGGAAACGTTAAACTCGATTGTCCTGCCCGCAACAAACAGTTTGCCCCCGAAGAAATTTCTGCACAAATTCTTCGTAAACTGGTTGAAGATGCCAGTAAATATCTCGGTGAACAGGTTAAAGAAGCAGTTATTACCGTTCCGGCCTATTTTAACGACTCTCAACGTCAAGCCACCAAAGACGCGGGTAAAATTGCGGGTATTGAAGTTAAGCGGATTATCAACGAACCGACTGCTGCATCTTTAGCCTATGGTTTAGACAAGAAAAGCAACGAAACCATCTTAGTCTTTGACCTTGGCGGTGGTACGTTTGACGTTTCCATCTTAGAAGTTGGCGATGGCGTGTTTGAAGTATTAGCCACCTCTGGAGACACTCATTTAGGTGGGGATGACTTCGATAAGAAAATCGTAGACTATTTAGCTGAACAGTTCATGCGGGATGAAGGAATTGACCTCCGCAAAGACAAGCAAGCCCTGCAACGCTTAACAGAAGCCGCAGAAAAAGCGAAAAAAGAACTGTCTAGCCTGACTCAAACGGACATTAACCTGCCCTTCATTACCGCAACCCCTGAAGGCCCCAAACACCTCGATACCATGTTAACCCGAGGTAAATTTGAGGAAATTTGCGCCGACTTAATTGATCGTTGTCGCATTCCCGTTGAGAATTCTGTTCGTGACGCGAAGTTGAACAAATCCGACATTGACGAAATCGTATTAGTGGGCGGTTCAACTCGGATTCCGGCGATTCAAGAATTGGTCAAACGGGTACTGGGTAAAGACCCCAACCAATCCGTTAACCCGGATGAAGTGGTTGCTGTGGGCGCTGCTATTCAAGCTGGGGTACTCGCAGGCGAAGTCAAAGATATTCTGTTGCTGGACGTTTCGCCCTTGTCTCTGGGTGTGGAAACCCTCGGTGGCGTCATGACTAAGATTATTCCTCGTAACACCACTATCCCCACCAAGAAGTCTGAAGTCTTCTCGACGGCGGTTGACGGCCAAACTAACGTTGAAATCCATGTTCTCCAAGGGGAACGGGAAATGTCCAACGACAACAAGAGTTTGGGAACCTTCCGTTTAGATGGAATTCCGCCCGCGCCGCGTGGTGTGCCTCAAATTGAGGTAACATTTGATATCGACGCTAACGGTATTCTCAACGTTACCGCCAAAGATAAGGGAACAGGTAAAGAACAGTCGATTAGTATTACAGGCGCCTCGACTTTACCCGATAACGAAGTTGAACGGATGGTGCGTGAAGCCGAACAAAATGCGTCTACCGACAGAGAACGTCGCGAAAAAATTGACCGCAAAAACCAAGCTGACTCTTTAGCTTATCAAGCCGAGAAACAAATCAGCGAACTCGGTGATAAAGTTCCCGCCGATGAGAAAACCAAAATAGAAGCGCTGATTAAGGACTTGCGAGAAGCAATTTCTCAAGATGACGATGAGAAAATCAAGACCTTAACCACTGATTTACAACAGGCGCTTTATACTGTCAGCAGCAACTTGTATCAACAAGCAGGCGGTGCAGAAGCAGCAGGTGCAAATCCCGATAATGGAGATTCGGCATCATCTAGTAGCAGTAGTTCCTCTGATGATGTGATTGACGCGGACTTCACCGAAACTAAATAAACCTTCAATCTCTTAACCGTAGGGTGTGTTTGGCTTCGCCTAACGCACCTTTTTTTTCTATCAATTACTTTCCTCTCATACCCAAAAACCCCGGTTGATTAATTATATTGTGGGGGCGGGGCGGGTTTTTTAAATTTAGTAATGGGTGTCAGAGATGGTTTAGAACCCGCCCCTACATAATCGTGATCGATTATCGGAGATGATATTAAGACTGAATATGGTTAACAGCTTTCGGGGAAAACTTATGTTTAGTTAACTCTTGGGTGAGGGCGAATTGATTTTTTACACGATCTACAAATAAAACCCCTTCTAGGTGATCCATTTCATGTTGAATGGCGCGGGATAATAGTTCAGTGGCGCGAATGGTGCGGGGACGTCCGCTTTCATCTTTAAACGACACTTCAATCACTTCAGGGCGAGTCACATCCATATAAACCCCTGGAATACTTAAACATCCTTCTTGAAAGGGAGAGATTTCTTTACTCAACTTTTTAATCGTTGGGTTAATCAAAACTAAAGGCGGAGTTGCAGCGTTATCCGGTTCGCAGTCAATTACAATCAGTTGTTTTTGAATTCCGACTTGCGGCGCCGCTAAACCAATCCCATCGGCACTATACATCGTTTGTAGCATTTTTCGGATCAATCTGCGAGTGTCGTCATCCACGCGAGAGATCCGTTTCGCCGACTGACGCAGAACCCGATCGCCGAGATAATGAATTTTAAAGGGGGGATTGTCTAACTTTTGCTTTTTAACAATTACTTGAGAAGTCATGGATTCGTCACTCGCTTGCATAATTACCGTTCTACTCCCATCTTAAAGGATCTTTTAGACAGTCACCCGTCACCGTAGGGGCGGGTTCTTCAAAAATCTCTGTCTCCCACAAACAACTGATATAAACCTTTTCNCGAAAAATATAAACCCGCCTCGGAGTCGGGAGGGAGTACGAATAAAAACCCGGTTTTTGGGAAAAAACTTGACTTTATTCCTTTGTTGTGCTAGCTTCGTAAGTAGATAGGATTGAACTCAACAAAAAGAGCCAGCAAGTTTATGTTTTCAGCAAATCGCTATTTTTATTATTGGTTTACCCCGGTTCACCGAGAGTGAGTCCAGTCTTTCATGGATACTCAAGGTGAGCCGCAGAACTAAGACCTGCGGCTTTTTAATTGCTCAGAACAAGTTTCCCAATATTACCGAACAGCAATGACTTTACTTTACACCTGCTTTTATGGCTTTTATTTTTGGCCCCGAACACATTCCGGGTAAGTTCTCATGCTGGTTTTTTGACCTCACCCGGAACACCTGAAAGTTCCGGGTTTTTTTTTGACTCATTCACAAACTTAACCATTCTCAAGGAGAAATTCACCATGTCTCAAGCTAAACTAGCAACCAAAACCCATCCCGAACACCAAACCCAGATTAAAATTAACGAACAGACAACCGTTGGCGGTGAAGAGTTGTTAATTATTGGTGGTCCTTGTACTGTTGAAAGTCTCGAACAAATGGAACAAGTGGCGGAACATTTNTTTTTGACTCATTCACAAACTTAACCATTCTCAAGGAGAAATTCACCATGTCTCAAGCTAAACTAGCAACCAAAACCCATCCCGAACACCAAACCCAGATTAAAATTAACGAACAGACAACCGTTGGCGGTGAAGAGTTGTTAATTATTGGTGGTCCTTGTACTGTTGAAAGTCTCGAACAAATGGAACAAGTGGCGGAACATTTAGCAAAAGCGCCCGTTCAACTGTTACGAGGCGGCGTCTACAAACCCCGTACTTCTCCTTATTCCTTCCAGGGTCTTGGCTTGGAAGGATTAAAAATTTTAAGGGGGGTGAGTGAGCGTTATAACGTTCCTGTTGTAACAGAAGTGATGTCTATTCCTCAAATAGAATCGGTTGTTGCTTATGCGGATGTGCTGCAAATTGGTAGCCGAAATATGCAGAATTTCGAGTTACTCAAAGCTGTCGGACAAGCGGGAAAACCTGTGATTTTGAAGCGGGGACTGGCGGCGACACTAGAAGAATTCATCATGGCAGCCGAATATATTTTGGCACATGGCAACCCCGATGTGATTCTCTGTGAGCGAGGAATTCGCAGTTTCGATAGTTTCACCCGCAATGTTCTCGACTTGGGGGCGGTTGTCGGACTCAAACAGTTAACCCATCTTCCTATTATCGTTGATCCGTCTCATGCAGCCGGAAAACGAGAATTAGTTGAACCCCTGGCACGGGCTGCGGTGGCTTGTGGGGCGGATGGGATTATGGTAGAGTGTCATCCTGAGCCGGAGAAATCGGTGTCTGATGCGCGTCAGGCGTTGTCGTTAGAGGAGATGCTTCAGTTAGTGGCAAATTTGCGTCCGGTAGCGGCATCTGTGGGGCGGAAAGTGATTGAGGTGGCCTCGGAAGCGATCGCTTGTGTGTAAACAATTTTAAACTGAAAATTCTGCAAAAACCCGGTTTCTGAGCAAAAGCAAGGAGGAACCGGGTTTCTCAGTTTATTTTTTTCTGAGAAAGGATTGACAATTTCAAGGCGATCGCAAAAAATAGGACACAACTCGGTTTGAATACCCATTTTCCCTCTAATTGAATTGAGGCTGGCTAATGAATCAGTTTAAATGATCGAAAATAGGCAGGTTAAAAATATTAACCTAAAACGGCTACAAACTCAATGACCTGAAAAAAATCTTGGAGGTTCCGGAACATTTATGCAAAGTTTAAAGACTTGCTTAATGAAACTGATCTTCAAGTTGTTACAAATTTGACAGTTTTTTAGGCTCGAGGATTCTATCTATAGTTAAAAATCAAAANGAATCAGTTTAAATGATCGAAAATAGGCAGGTTAAAAATATTAACCTAAAACGGCTACAAACTCAATGACCTGAAAAAAATCTTGGAGGTTCCGGAACATTTATGCAAAGTTTAAAGACTTGCTTAATGAAACTGATCTTCAAGTTGTTACAAATTTGACAGTTTTTTAGGCTCGAGGATTCTATCTATAGTTAAAAATCAAAAATCTTCTGATAGTCTTGGGTTGAATCCGAAGAAGCAAGTTATTCAGCGATTGAGTCAATTCACAAGTCATCTAATCTAAGTTGGTCTATCACCCGGGTTAACTTATTGCTATTTACTGACTGGTAAATAGAGTAGGTTTTTGAACACATTTATCGAGGTTTTACGAGCTATGAAACGTGTATTTAAGCAAACTTTAGCAGCCGTCGCGATGACAGTTTTATCCACTTTGAATGTCGCCTCAGAAGCAATTGCGGTTGAATTTGGTAAGCAAGAAGTCCAACAAGAACGATTTATTGCGATCGCAGTTCCTCGTAACTATGGCTATTCTTTAGTGATTGTTGAACAGGTTTCTAATACGACGCCTTGTTGGAGTGAAAGCGGAAATAATCCGATTCAAGTTGATCCGTTATTGCTCAATTTTGATTTTACCGGAATTTGCGGACGAGCAACCGATAGTAATGGCTATTCTGTTCGCATGGGAGAACAAGATTTAGCCCTCTCCCATACGCTGAGTGTTCGAGGAACTGGAAATGAGATATTATTAGTGGCAACGTCTCGCGCAAATCCCCAAGAACAACCCATTGTAATTGGTCGAACCTATGGTCTTTCTAATGGCTTTACCAAAATTCTGTTAGAACCCGGTTGGCGGTTTACAAAACGCACTTATCAAGATAAAACTTTAGGTCATATTTACTTCACCAATGATACCTCTGCAAGTGCTTATTCACAAAGTATTAATCCCAGTCCAACCAACAACGGAAGTTCTAACAACACTGACAACAGCAGTTCTAGTAAAATTGACAATGGAACTTCTAACGGAACTTCCAACACCACTTCTAATAGAATTTACAACCGAACTTCTAACAAAACAGACAACAGCACTTCTAACAAAACAGNATATTTACTTCACCAATGATACCTCTGCAAGTGCTTATTCACAAAGTATTAATCCCAGTCCAACCAACAACGGAAGTTCTAACAACACTGACAACAGCAGTTCTAGTAAAATTGACAATGGAACTTCTAACGGAACTTCCAACACCACTTCTAATAGAATTTACAACCGAACTTCTAACAAAACAGACAACAGCACTTCTAACAAAACAGACAACAGCACTGCTAACAAAACAGATAACAGCAATGCTAACAAAACAGATAACAGCAGTTCCAACAGAACTTCTAACGGAATTTTCGGCCGACTTTTCAAGGGAATTTTAACCGGAAATTCCAACAGAAGCCGATAAGCTTTAATTAAGGGAGATGGTAGAGACCTGTGCAGACACGTCTCTACATCTTCAAACTTTAGATCAGTGTANACAGCACTGCTAACAAAACAGATAACAGCAATGCTAACAAAACAGATAACAGCAGTTCCAACAGAACTTCTAACGGAATTTTCGGCCGACTTTTCAAGGGAATTTTAACCGGAAATTCCAACAGAAGCCGATAAGCTTTAATTAAGGGAGATGGTAGAGACCTGTGCAGACACGTCTCTACATCTTCAAACTTTAGATCAGTGTAAAGCTCTGATAAAGCCCAGGATAGTCTAACAGGTTCGTCGGTGTTAATGTTAAGTCTGCACCATCTTCAAGAATAGCAATGGTATCCCCTTCAACTGCAATAATTAAGTCATCTCCAGAGGGGAGAATACTGTAGGTTTCACTAGAACTAATCACCAATCGAATTTCATCTCCTTCGGCTTGATTAAATCCTTGAATTAAAGCTTCTCCTTCTCCTTTGTAGAAGGTTTGAACCCCCTGAAAAAAGCCTCGGCTACTGACAATCGTATCACCAAAAACAAAGATATCCTTCCCAGAACTCCCAATAAGAGTATCAAATTCATCACTGCCGCCACTATATCCTACAACAGGCGAACTATTAGATGCAATTGATCGATTTACCCATTGACTATATTCTTCTGCTGAAATTTCTCCGTCATTGTTTGAGTCAATATTCTCTGAACCGATTGAAGGATAATTAACACTAACTCCATAAATTGTTTTGTCTCCTTCCCCGTAAGTTGCAATAACATCACTACTCGGAGTTCCTGTAAACATTGTGGAACGTCCTTCAAATTGCCCATATTCTCGAT
>NZ_LATL02000079.1:0-2931 GCF_000972705.2 Limnoraphis robusta CS-951
TTATAACCCCGCCCGTTTAAACAATCACCCCTGTAGGGGCGGGTTCTGCAACAATTGAGCGCTCTAACAAACAAGCTTTATAAACCCGCCCTCTCTCTTTTGAAAATGGGGAAACTGCCCCGACAAGACTGCTGAGTGATCACTGAAAAACAGGTAAATATAATGGTGTTTTGTTCAAAATCTCCCTCAAAGTTAGAAGATATTGATCGTCAGCTTGTTAAGTTACTCGGAGAACGGATCGCTGCGATCGCTGAAGAGCAAAGTAATCACATGAATTCGGCGGTACTGAAAACGGAGTTGGATCACGCGGGTGTACCGGAGTTTGTTTGGCGCAATTTATTAACCAGTGCGGCGGCTGCGGCGACGATTACTCCCTCTGTTACCGAAGATCTCGGCCGAACAGATTGGCCTCAGCAGGTGACACTGATTGGCGGGACGGGTAAAATGGGTCAGTTTTTTGCTGAACAACTGACCTGTGCTGGACATCAGGTGAGGATCATGGGCCGCGATGATTGGGATGATGCTGAGGTGCTGTTGGGAAATGCGGATCTGGTGATGGTTTGTGTACCAACTCAGCAAGCTGTTAGTGTTATTAAAAAAGCAGCCTCATACCTACGAGAGACGACAGCTTTGACTGACATTATTAGTATTAAAGCACCCATTGTTGAGGCGATGCTCACTTATCATTCTGGCCCAGTTATGGGATTGCACCCGATGTTTGGCCCTGGAATAAGTTCTTTTTTATCTCAAAATGTTGTGGTTTGTCCGGGGCGAAGCGAAACTGCTTTTGATTGGCTGTTGAGGCTGATTGAGCGGAATGGCGGTAAACTGAGAACCAGTTCGGCGACAGAGCATGATCGAATGATGGGGACGGTGCAGGGAATTCGCCATTTTATGACTTTTGGTTTGGGTGTGTTTTTGGCGACTGAGGGGGTTGATGTGGCTCGGAGTCTGGAGTTGTCTAGTCCGTTGTATCGGTTGGCGATCGCTCAAGCTAGTCGTCTTTTTGCTCAAAATGATTCTCTTTCTTTAGAAATTATGATGGGTTCCCCAGAAAGTCGTGGTATTTTGCAGCGACTTTCTACAACCTACGCTCAACTCGCCAGCGCAGCAAGCTGTTGTGATCGCGACTCGCTCAAAAGAGCTTTTGAAATCGCTCATCAAACTTTTCAAACTGTAGTGCCTCAAACACTACCAGAAACTGATCATATCATTGAAAGTTTGAGCGTATTTCTGGCGGCTTCGACAGTTGAATCTCTTGAGGCTGATTGTGTACAGCCGTCTATGCAACCGCCTAGAAAACTCAACAGAATCGTTAGCTGAATTCTTGACATCTATCTGCCTGTCAATACTGCGATTGAACTCATTTTATGGGTTCTAACCCCCTTTTTTTGAATTTTCAATACAAAAGAATACATTAAATTAATCCTAAATTAAGGGTAGGGTTTCCTGTCTTTATAAGGACTCCTATCCGCAAATCTTAAGCAATCTTGATCATTTTTTCTGGACTTGACTAATTTACGGGTTAAACGTTACAATAATTAAGAATAGATTTCAACTTGCAGTTCAAAAGCAGAAGAGTTCCCCAATCACAAATTTATTGTTTTGTGGAACTTGAGGGTGCTTAATGAGCATTACACTTGAACAAATTAAGCCTTGTTTTTTTCAGCTGCTTGTGATGAATTCATTAAACTTCCTCATTTTTTAAGGAAAAGATTGAGGAGGTGTAAGATTGAGTTTGATAACCATTGAATGAGTGAATTGTACCACTAGCTCAAGCCAATGAGTGGAATGGTATTGTCAATCATGCTGCTCGATCAGAGTAGCTTTTGGTGAACCAACTTGTACCTAACTATATTTAAAAAGCTGTATTTTCAAAACGCAGTAATGTTTAGTCTTGTTAACTTTTTTTTGTACTGTTTTTGAATTTAAACAAGTCTAATCAACTTCTGTAATCAAGTAATTGACGTGAAACCCATGACAATAAGCACAGCAATGATGAGTGCATCTTCTTCTTCTGCAAGTGCGTCTTCTGCAAAGGTTTTAATTGTTGAAGACGATTATCCGACCCGACAGCTATTTATTGATAGTTTGGAAGCTGAAGGATTTATGCCGATTGCAGCAGAAAATGGGATGATCGGGCTGGAGCTGGCCCGTAAGCATCTGCCTGAAGTGATTATCTGCGATATTATCATGCCAGAACTCGATGGCTATGATGTTTTAAATGCTTTGCGACAATGCCCTGAAACTGCGATCATTCCGTTTATTTTTCTGACGGCAAAATGGGAGAAAGATCATTTTAGACAAGCGATGGAGTTAGGTGCAGACGACTATCTCACAAAGCCTTGTCGTTTGCAAGACTTAACTGAAGCTGTTCTTTCACAGATCAAAAAACGCTCTATTTTACAGCAGGGATATGCCCTAAAATTTGGTCAAACTCCAACTGAAACTGTTCCAGAAGAGATAGAGGTTTCCGAAAACATTGCTCAGTCAGAAGACTATTCTACTTTTCCTTTTGAAGAATCGCTCAAGAAAGTGTTCAATTTTATTGAAGCAAACTATTGGCGAACAATTACTCTCGCTGAAGTGGCTGAAAATGCAGGGTACTCACCAGCTTATTTGACCAGTCAAGTGGGATCTTTAACAGGAAAAACAGTGAATCGCTGGATTATTGAGCGACGGATGAAGGCAGCGCGAGCGCTCCTGAAAGAAACTTGCTACACAGTAGAACAAATTGCCCGTAGGATTGGCTATCAAAGCTCTTGTCACTTTTCCAGACAGTTTCGCAAGTATCATGGAGTCGCCCCTCAAATTTGGAGAAACCAGCAGAAAAACAATAATGATTAGTTGACATCCTCCCCTCCGTAAACGAAGGGGATTCCCAAACCTTACGATTTGGGTTTCTGTTTCTTAGCAGTTGCCTTGCGAGAT
>NZ_LATL02000079.1:2941-20366 GCF_000972705.2 Limnoraphis robusta CS-951
TAGTTGAGTTGTTAGCTTGTGGGTATGGTCGCGCCTGCAATCGGCAATTTTAGCTTGAATTCGAGCTACTTTAATTCTTGCTTTCTCTCTGTTCAGAGAACCTTTGGTTTTTCGACTTAAAGACTTTTGAGCGAGTCGAAGTTTTTTATAGAGTTTATCGTAATGCTTGGGGTTGGAAACTTTAACGCCATCGGACGTGGTAAACAGACTGGTAATTCCCAGATCAATTCCCACTTTTTTATCGATGGGTTTTAGTTGGTGGTCTGTTGGATCGTCAATTTTCAAAGAAACAAACCATCTTCCACTCGGGTCTAATTTGACCGTTATTGTTGAGGGTGTACAACCAGTAGGAAGTTGACGACTCCATCGAATTGGCAAGGGTTCAAAGCACTTAGCAATGTAGACTTGACCCTCTTTAAACTTAAAGGCCGACTTGGTAAATTCGGCACTGCCACCGTTACGTTTTATCTTGAAGTTTGGGTATTTTGCCCGACCCGCAAAGAAGTTACTGAAAGCGGTTTGCAAGTGCCTTAAACTCTGTTGAAGGGGAACACAACTGACCTCGTTTAAGAAGTCTAATTCCTCTTCAAACTTCCAGTTTGTCAACATCGAAGAAGTCTGAGAATAGCCAACTCGTTTTTTCTGCTCATACCACGCCTCGGTGCGTGCAGCTAGTGCTTTATTGTACACCAGGCGGACGCATCCCAATGTCCTCCTCAACAGATCTTCCTGTTCAGGAGTAGGGTAAAAACGGTAGCGATAGGCTTTCTCAGTCATGCCTCATAGTTTAACAGATGTCTTGTGAAGACGTTAAACTTATTGAATAAAGCCGTCAATCACGGACGGGGTTTCAGACCCAAAATTTCGATGAAGTCAGAGAACAGTTTTTGAGAGGCCGAGTAAAAATAGCTCTAATCGTTACCACCTAATAATATTCCTCTTTTGTGACTCGTTGAAAGAACGAACTCACGAAAAAGCTAGACTATTTATAAAAAAAATAAGGTTAAAATTGATTCACAGAGGCCTAGAGAACGTTAAACTAAAAGATACACCCCCACTGACCATGACGTAATAGCAACAGCGAAAAAGGCACAGAAATATGAAAAGCTCCTGGAAACAAGTATGGATTGGACGGCTTGCGACTGGTGCTTTGACAGTTCGATCCATCAAAAACCGACACCTCTGGCGAATATTGGGCAGTTGGATGATTACTCAAGGCATACTCTTGGGAACTCCAGCCTTAGCCGATAACACTCCGAAATCCCTAGACTACAGCGAACTGTTGCAGAAAATGGAGGCGGGGGAAGTTCAACGTATCGAAGAAGATCCAGCTCGACAAATTGCTAAAGTCACCCTGAAAGGAGACGAAAAAGCAACTTCTCCCTATGTTGTGCAGTTATTTGATCGCAACCCCGAACTGTTACAGACAGCACGCGCCCAAAACATTGATTATGAGGTAAGACCCACTGCTGATAACAGCGCAGCAATGGGGTTAATTGTCAATCTCTTGGTGATCTTTGTCGTCTTGGCATTTTTGCTGATGATTCTTCGCCGTTCAACCCAGGCGTCTGGACAAGCGATGAACTTTGGCAAATCAAGAGCCAGATTTCAAATGGAAGCAAAAACCGGGATTTTGTTTGATGATGTCGCCGGAATTGAAGAAGCCAAAGAAGAATTGCAGGAAGTTGTCACCTTCTTGAAACAGCCAGAACGCTTTACCGCGATCGGTGCGAAGATTCCTAAAGGGGTTCTGCTGGTAGGGCCGCCCGGAACAGGAAAAACCCTCCTCGCCAAAGCGATCGCCGGAGAAGCAGGTGTCCCTTTCTTCAGCATTTCCGGTTCAGAATTTGTGGAAATGTTTGTCGGAGTCGGGGCTTCCCGGGTGCGCGATCTGTTTAGAAAAGCCAAAGAAAATTCTCCCTGTATTGTGTTTATTGATGAAATTGATGCGGTCGGTCGTCAGCGAGGCGCAGGAATAGGCGGAGGGAACGATGAACGGGAACAAACCCTCAACCAGTTACTCACCGAAATGGATGGCTTTGAAGGCAATACAGGCATTATTATCATTGCCGCAACCAACCGCCCTGATGTCTTAGATACCGCTCTATTGCGTCCGGGTCGTTTTGATCGACAGGTGATTGTTGATTTACCCGGTTATAACGGTCGCTTAGGTATTTTAAAGGTTCACGCCCGTAATAAAAAACTTTCTGATGATGTCTCTTTAGAAGCGATCGCCCGTCGGACTCCGGGTTTTTCTGGGGCTGATCTGGCGAACTTGTTGAATGAAGCGGCAATTCTCACCGCCCGACGCCGCAAAGAGTCGATTTCTCTACTGGAAATTGATGATGCGGTTGATCGGATCACAATTGGTTTAGCCTTAACTCCCTTGCTTGATAGCAAGAAAAAACGGCTGATTGCTTACCATGAAATCGGACACGCGCTGTTAATGACGCTGTTGGAAAATTCCGATCCGCTTAATAAAGTGACGATCATTCCTCGTTCCGGCGGAGTGGGCGGTTTTGCTCAACAAGTCTTTAATGAAGAAATGGTTGATAGCGGTTTGTATACCCGATCTTGGTTGGTGGATCAAATTACCATTGCATTAGGGGGACGCGCCTCAGAAGAGGTGATCTTTGGGGATGCGGAAATCACCGTCGGGGCGAGTAACGATATCCAACGGGTGACGAATTTAGCTCGGGAAATGGTGACTCGTTACGGAATGTCGGACTTGGGGCCAGTTTCTTTGGAAAGTCCGAGTTCGGAAGTCTTTCTCGGTCGCGGATGGCCAGCCCAGTCCGAATATTCTGAAAAAATCGCTACCCAAATCGATCATCAAGTCCGGGAAATTGCCTTGCATTGTTATCAAAGAGCCTGTGAAATTGTCCTGGAAAATCGAGCCTTGATGGATCATCTCGTAGAATTATTGCTTGAACGGGAAACCATCGAAGGTGATGAATTCCGTCGTATTGTTGCTGAGTACACCCCTCTGCCTCAAAAACAACTGACCGAAAGCCGCTAAGTGTTCAGCAAACCTCCGAAGTCAAAATTCTTTCTCTAACAAGACTCAGAAGGGTTAGCATAGGGGAAGAAAACAGCAATTCAACAAGGGGGTTCTGATGTCATATTGGCCGAGTTTAGTGACGGTGATCGCTCTACTTGTGTATTTTGTTTTAACGCTTAATGTCGGTCGAGCGAGAGCTAAATATAAGATTATGCCACCTCAAATGAGTGGTGATCCGAATTTTGAGCGAGTTGTCCGAGTTCAACAAAATACACTAGAACAACTCGTTCTTTTCTTGCCTGCATTATGGTTATTTTCAGAGTTTATTAGTCCGACTTGGGGGGCGAGTCTCGGTGCTATTTGGATTATTGGACGTATTGTTTATGCTTGGGGTTACTATCAGGCTGCCGAAAAACGATTTCTCGGTTTTGCGCTCGGCAGTCTCTCCCTTTTTACATTACTCGGAGGCTCGTTAGTGGGGATTATTTTCCCTCTTGTTCAGCCTTTAATTTAGCTGAACAGAGATATCAATTGTCAATCCTCACTTGAGATCAAGCATTAAAATGTCTGAGAAAAATCACCCGAAAAACCCCATCTTTCAAGTCAACGAAAAGATGTATCAACAGTTGTTAGAGTGGCAACAACACCTCGAACACACTCACCCTGAAAACACAACTGATCACGACTTAAACCCAACAGAGCCAGATCTTGCAAGAAATACCAATCAAAATGACAAGCAACCTTGAAGTTCTGAAGGTAGCCTTATTAAAGGCTCAAACTGCCGCTCAACTCAAGGCATTAATTATTCACCATACTCACGAAGAGATCCTACAAGCTTATGATCGGCTAGGATTGGATCAACAGATAAAAGTTCAGAAAATTTGGCAAGGAGAACTTGAATCCAAGTTATTTTACTGATACCAGAGTGCTTCAATGTCAAACCCCAAAAGCAAACCTAAACCCGCCGAGGCGCAGAATTCTTTAGACTCTGCCCGTGATAGCGGGGAGGAAAATTTTGAGACGAATTTTGAGACGAATTTTGAGGATGAAACTCAAACACCCGAGAAAATACCTTTCGTCCTCGGGGTGACAGGGGGGGCTTTTCTCGTGGGTTGTTTGATGTTTGGAAATGGCTTATCGTTGAATATAATTTTATTGGCAATCACTGCCATTTTTTGTTTGACTCTATCTTACCGATATCCCCGTACAGCCCTTTGGATTTTCCTCATTTATACTCCATTTGCGGGTACTGTTGCTTACTGGATTGGTAACGATCATCCGATTTTTCATTTAGCAAAAGATGGATTCTATTTTCCGGCTTTGATCGCGATTATTCAAACCGCACGTAAACAGCATTTACCCCTAATTATTCCCAAGTCTTTAAAAATACCGCTTTTGAGCTTATTAGGAATTTCAATTCTGACCTTAATCTACGTCAATGGCGGACAACAACTCAGTTCAAATCCCGGCGGAAAGGCTTTATTATTGGGGGTTTTTGGTCTAAAAGTTTTGATGGGATATATTCCCCTGATCCTCTGTGCTTATGTCCTGATTCGCAATCGAGAAGAACTCCATTTCTTGACTCGTTTACAGGTGATTCTGGTGATTATTTGCTGTGTTTTAGGCGTGATCCAATATTGGTTAGTGGTCACAGGTCGATGCCCTGATAATACGGGTCTCCCTGAACATTTACTACTCCGAGCAAATCTCCAACGAAAATGTTTAGTGGGGGGAGCATTAGGCTACTATGCGGCTGATAATTTTATTCGTTTACCGGGTACATTTGTCGCCCCTTGGCATTGGGCTTGGTTTTTAATTTCTAGTAGTTTTTTCTGCTTTTCAACGGCATTTAGTGACCCTAAATTGTCTTGGCGAACCGTCGGTTGGTTGTCTTTGTCTCTCGTGGTATTAAATGCGACTCTCTGCGGTCAACGTACAGCTTTATTAGCGGTTCCGATGATTATTGTTATTTTAGTGATTGCAACCAGTCACATTCCTCAACTCAAACGGTTAGTCATTCTTTTATTAGGAATTGTTTTATTTATGGGGGGAACTCATCTCCTTTTTCCGAGTATTATTGCCCAACGAATGGAGAGTTTTATTTCTCGTTGGAATGCTTCTCCCCCGACGGAATTTGTGACAGACCAAGCAGAATGGACGGCGAGCAAACATGAAGGCGTATTAGGAAATGGTTTAGGACGGGCTACAAATGCGGGGCGTGCCTTGGGAGATACCCGACTGATAGAAACTTATTATCCGAAGTTACTTTACGAAATTGGGCCGTTAGGTGTAATCGCCTTTTTTGCTGTGGTTACGACCCTAACTTTTCAAGGGTTTAAAGCTTATCATCAAGTTCAAGATCCCAGTTTACGAGGTTACGGTGTTATTTTTTGGGTGTTTATTTTTATGATTAGTTATAACTCTTATTGGTATCCCCTCGATACAGATCCAGTTGCGGTTTATTATTGGTTTTTTGCGGGAGTATTATTGAAGTTACCCCATCTCGAACGAGAAGAAATCAAAATATTAGCAGCAGAAGAAATTGAGCTACAAAAGTCTGAGTAAGGCAATAGGCGCTCATTGTTAACTGCTCACTGTAAAAACTGGTGGCTGGTCAGTATCCTCAAGGATACTAACTGACTTTGAAGTGTCTACTTTTCATCCCAAAAAGTCTGTTCTAAACTCAAAATATAGCGCTTCGGGCAAGGCAAGAGGCAAAAGCATAAAGTCCTGTACCTCAGCAGTATGATAATTGCTATATTGCGATGGTTCTCATAGCCGTCTGTAGACTCAACCGTTAAATTTTCACTCAATTTAGTCTCTATTCTCAAATCTGGGGATAGAGACTTTGTAGATTCATGCAGTAAAATAAGCTGTTATGTTAATATTCTGTGCATCCGCCAACCTCTGTTTTGTATCGTGAGTAGAGATCTCTTTGCCCGTGAAGCCCTCGCCCAAATACCCAAAATTCTAACCCTGTTAGACCGAAATCCCCACAGCCCTACCTATGGCTGTTTTGACCGCAATTTTTGGCATTATAAAATTATTGATTTCCCCAGTGGGATGGCGCAGGAGTTCGTCTGGCCCTTAGCTTTGGCTTACGAGACGAATATTACGGATAATCCCTATTACAAACAACCGATGCTGCGGGAATGGGTAGAGGCGGGTATTATCTACGCGGCTCGTACTAGCCATCCTGATGGTTCCTGTGATGACTATTTTCCTTTTGAACGAGCGACGGGAGCGGCGGCTTTTTCTCTGTTGGCTTGTGTAGAAAGTTATATTTTATTAGGATTAATGGATTATGAGGCGTTACAGTTTTTTGAACGACGGGCAAATTGGCTGGCAAATCACTACGAAAGCGGTCAATTATCAAACCATGAAGCCTTAATTATTCTCTGTTTAGAACGCTTAAGCCAACTCTTACAAACCTCTAAATGGCGGCGGACAATTGCCAGCCGTTTAGATCGGTTATTATCCTGGCAAAGTTCAGAAGGATGGTTTAAAGAATATGCTGGGTGTGACCCGGGTTATCATACGCTAACAATCTCTTGTTTAGCACAATTTGATCGTCTTAAACCCGATAACCGCTTAAAAGATGCGCTTTCTAAAGCGGTTGAAGTGGCGGCTCATTTTATTCATCCTGACGGCAGTTATGGCGGCGAATATGCCAGTCGCAATACTTATAATTTCTTTCCGCATGGCTTTGAATTAGTGGGTCTCTGGCTTCCCGATGCCCTGCGAATTAATGATCAATTTTTGCAAGGTTTAAAAGAGGGTTTAGGGGCTTGTTATGGCGACGATCATATTATTGGTCATCATACTTGGAATTATCTGTTAGCATGGCGAGATTTTATTCCTGAACGTCCTCAACCGATGCCCCGTGATGTCGCGAGTATTTGGTTACAGGAAGCGCAAATTTTGATTAAACGCCGACCCGGAGTAGAATTATATATTGCCCTGAATAAAGGGGGTGTATTTAAACTGTTTAGAGAGGACAAGTTAGTGGTTTCAGACAGTCATTTATCTTTGCAAGTTCGACAAGGAAGAAAGTTTAAAAATGCAGTTAGTCACTTAATTGATTCCTACGCTGTTAAAGTTGAACAAGATGAAATTTCAGTAGCCGGACAATTGGGTTGGGCAAAACAAACTCAAATGTCTCCGATTAAATTAATGATTTTACGAGTTGTCATGTTAACCTTTGGGCGGTTTTTTCCGAACTTAATTCGCAAGCTTTTACAGAAAATGTTAATCACGGGAAAAGAACCTGCTCCTTTTAGATTTAAACGCTATTTTCGCTGGGAAAACAATCAATGGCAGATTACAGATGAATTATCGGCTACCTCTTGGCAGGGGATAACAGGTGCAGGAATTGGCAGTGATCAAACCTCAATATATGTGGTGATGAGTCGGACGTTTCAACGAGGTCAATTACAACCTTGGTTAGATTTAACGCCGGATATTAAAAAACTATCTTCCGGTCAATCGTTCAAAATAGAACGGAGTTTTTAAAGCTTCAGAGTAGCCTGTAGGCTTCCTCAAATCAGACCGATGATGCGAAATTTGGCGTTTATCAAGGTATATCTTGTATAAGTTCATGACAAAACAAACCTCTATGCAAACTTTTTGGGCTTTTCACAGAAGTCGCTTTTACGGCTTGTTGTTGTTGGGCTGTTGGTTTGTGTTGGCTTTGGGTTTGCGACTGACTTTGTTGGCTTCTAAACCCGTCTGGAGTGATGAATTTGCCACCCTCGTCTTTAGTTTAGGGCATCGTTTCCGCAGTTTGCCTTTTGATGTGCCGATTTCTCTGGACACTTTGCTGTCTCCGTTGCGACTGGACTCTACTACCTCTATTGCGTCAGTACCGGAAAATTTATTCCGGGAGAGCAACCATCCGCCTGTGTATTTCATGCTGACTCATCTTTGGGTGAAGCTGTTTGGTCAGGATGGGGATTTTGTTTCGATTTGGGGGGCGCGATCGCTGAGTGCTATCCTGGGAGCGGCTACGGTTCCGGCTATGTTTGCACTGGCTTGGCTGGCGTTTCGTTCTTCTCTGGTTGCACAAATGGCGGCGGCTTTGATGGCTATTTCTCCCTATGGCGTTTATTTGGCACAGGAAGCCCGACACTACACCTTAGCGGTCATTTTTATTATAGCATCTCTCGGCTGCTTAATTACAACAATTTTAAAAATTCAACAAAAAAATTCTCTACCTGTTTGGATCGGTTTATTGTGGGTTATCATCAATACTCTGGGGATTGCTGTCCATTTCTTTGTTGTTTTTACGCTGGCTGCTGAAGGTCTAGTTATGTTGGCATTTTGGTTAAAAAGTTGCCAATTTAAACCGTTTAAAATTCCCCCTTGGAAAACCTGGAGAGGTGTTTATATTGCCGCAGTGGGGAGTGCAGTCGGAGGGTTAGTTTGGCTGCCGATTTTTCTGAATATTTCTAATCCTGATAGTGAGTTAATTCGCTGGACGTTTCATGGTGATCCGGTGGGAGATTTTCTCGAACCGATTGTTCGATTGATTGCCTGGATTAGTACAATGATTGTCATTTTGCCTGTAGAAAATCAGCCGTTATCTGTAATAGTGCTTTCGGGTTTGATGATTTTGGGTGTCGTTGTTTTAACAGGGAAACTTCTAAAAGACAGTTGGCTGTTATATCCGCAACATTGGCGATGGCCTAAAATGATTTTAGCGGGATTTATAACCAGCGCGATTTTAATAATTCTCACCATCACCTATGGTTTTAGCATGGATTTAACGCTGGTTGCTCGTTATCATTTTACCTATTTTCCGGCGATTATTCTTCTGGTTGCTGCGGCTTTTGCGGTGTGTTGGGAAATACCAGGAAAATATTATTGGCGACAGAAAGGAATTGTATTGATTGGATGTGTAGGATTAATAGGAGCATTCACGGTGGCGACTCATCTCGCTTATCAAAAACCGGATCGTTCTGATTTGGCGGCTGATTATATTGCTGAATCTTTAACGCCAAACATCCCAACTTTAATTGCAACCGTTCATAAAAGTCACGAACAAACAGGAGAAATGATGAGTATTGCTTGGGAGTTGAAGCGCTTAGGAATAACAGAGAATCTGCCGCAATTTATTCTCGCTCAAAAACTTGGTAATCCAGAGATTCCCATGACAACACTCAGCCGTACCATTGATCGTTCAAGCCGACCTGTGAATTTATGGTTAATCAATTTTTCAGCTCCCTTTGAACCGGAAATGCACAACTGTAGTCACGAACCAGATTTTAAGTCTGAAGTTCCAGGCTATCATTTACGAATGTATCGCTGCTTGTCATCAAAGCAATCTAGCAAGTCTGGGAATTTCTTTGTTTAGATGAAACATTAATTCTCTATAAAGTTTCCCAAAAATCGTATAGTTTTCTACCAAAAAACAGATTGATTCATTTTGAACACTGTTATAATAACGTAGATGTCAATCTGGGTGCGTTCAAGTCGAAAATAAACTTATGTAGCTAGACATTTAGAGCATTAATCTTCTCATGTTACATTCACTTTATTTTCACATTTTAAAGAGCCATTCGACCTGTTGTTAGTAGGATTTTAAAAAAGGTCGCTTTTCTTGTAAACCAGTCGTTAATCGGACAAAAAAATGACAGCACCAACAAACAAAAAACTGAAAATTTTACTCGTCCTAGAGCAATGCAACCCGGATTGGCCCTCTGTACCGTTGGTTGGGTACAACTTTTTTAAAGCCATTCGTCAACTTGCAGATGTCACTCTCGTGACCCACGAAAGAAATAAACCTGCATTGGAAAACAAAGGATATGAAAATATTGTTTATATTCCTGAAAGTGCTGCCATCAAACAATATTATAAATCGGTTCCCAGTTTAGTTATGAAAGGTCGAGTCAATTGGCCTTTATATCATCTCCTCAGCTATCCCGTTTATGCCGAGTTTGATCATCGTGTGTATCAAGCTTTTAAGCAAAAAGTTCTTCAAGGAGAATACGATATCGTTCATGCCATGACGCCGATAATGCCACGATATCCTCAGAAGATTATCCAGGCTTGTCAAAAGAAAAATATTCCTTTTCTATTAGGGCCAGTTAATGGCGGAATTCCATTTCCTCCGGGGTTTCAAGAAACAGCCAAAAAAGAAAATGCAGGTCTTAATTTCTTAAGAGTCTTAGGTCGATATCTAATTCCGGGTTATGTTGAAACCTACAAAAAAGCGACTCACATTTTTTCCGGTTCGACCTATACGTTAAGCCTGGTGCAGAAACTCTTTGCCATTCCCGATGAAAGAATTTCTCTTTTATCTGAAAATGGTATTGATCATGACTCTATTATTGAAGTAGAAAGATCTGCAATTTCAGATCGTCCGATAAACCTCTTATTTGTAGGGCGGCTGGTTCCTTATAAATGTGCGGATGTTGTGATTGAAGCCATTGGAAAATTAGAATCTTCCCTGAAAAATCGAGTGAAACTCACCATCGTAGGAGAGGGTTCAGAAAAAGGGAATCTAGAGAAAATGGTGCAGGATTTGCACTTGAGTAATCAGGTTAACTTTACGGGTTGGGTTCCTCAAGAAGAAACGGTTAATTACTACCGACAAGCAGATGTTTTTTGCTTTCCCTCCATCCGAGAATTTGGGGGTGCGGTTGTCATAGAAGCGATGGCTTGTGGACTTCCTTGTATTGTTGTTAATTACGGTGGTATTGGCGAATATGTAACCGAAAAAACTGGATTCAAAATAGAACCTCGTTCCCGTGAATATGTCGTTGAACAGGTGAAAGAAAAAATCAAAATTTTGGCTGAAGATCAACAATTATACTCTCAGATGTCTGTTAACTCTGTTGAAAGAGCCAAAGACTTTATCTGGAGTAATAAAGCCCTGAAAATTTCTGAAGTTTATCAAGAAATACTCAACTCCTCTCAGACGGCTTCAGACTCAAATCCCACCCAGTCAGTCCGCCAACTTTATCACACGGTTTGAGAAACTTATGGAGTTTTAGAGACTTTTAAAATACAGTTTGCATCCACAACAATGAAAGTATCTGTTTGATAGACTGAACAGGCACTAACTAATGTGGTAATCACCGCAGGGGGAGTCTTTGCTTTAAGTATAGATGCGACTTCCTCTGCTTTAAATTCCCATTGTCTGAACCAATTATTATCCGTTAAATAGTAGGGAACAAAAGCATTATCATCGAGTAGAATTAAATCAACACCATAAGTTTGAATGAAATTCCGTAAAACTTCTATATTTTGAGTATATTGAGCATCAATTAAATCCATTGCTCTTTGGCGAATTTGACGATGATAACCCACTTGATAGGGAATTGAATATTCCCAAGCGATTAAAACAGAACGTTGAGCAAAGGAGGGAATATTATCAGCTTCTTGTGATAGACTAGCAATCAGTATATCTTTGGGTTGTTGAGATAAAAAGTCATGGAGACTCGCTTCTTTAGGTTCTCTGTAGCTAGGAGAGGTGAATTCGTCAAGGAATGAAGGATAAAAAATCACCGCAATACCAAGGATTATCGTTACTCCTAAAGCGATGAATGAACGCAGTTTAAATTTGATACTTCTTGAAAAGATTTGATCGTTTTTGAGTTGATAACTTGAATGTTTTTCCGCAAAACTTAAAATAGAATCAATCAAAACTGTTAAAGTAATTCCCGTAGAAATGGCAATTAAAAGATAAAAACTATGATTGATGTATCGACTGGGTAAAAACAAATAAAAGAGAAAAAGATGAGCCAAGAAAAAAAGACTCAGAGACACGAATAACAGTTGCATAAAAAACACCGAGTTTTTAATCTGTTTAACCAGGGGAAACTGACAGGTAAACTTGATTAAAATCGGTAAAAACAAGCCGAAACAAAGGGTAAGAGGACTTAATAACTCTCGAGGAATCATGCCACTCCGAATTCCTAAAAACCAATATTCAATAGGATTATCATTGAAAAAACTTCCTCGTCCTCTGGGTTGAAATTCGGGTAAATTTCTGGCTTCTGCAACGTTAATAATAGGCCCATATTCCGATGAACTGATTAAATAGGAAAGCAGCATTAAACTTGCCAGGATTAATCCCATCAGATAAAATATAAACAGTTTTTTATTAGAATTTAAGCGTATTTTATGATTTTTAAATTGAATTAAATTTATCACAAATAATCCGGCTGATACAAGTACAGTTGGAGGATAAAATAATCCTTGTAAAATCAGAGCAGTTAAACAAGGAATCGTTGATTTTTTGAGGAAATAGTAGAGAAATGCCAAAAATAGCGGATAAGAAAAGGATGAAGCGATCGCTGCGACAAAAATATCCTTCATCCAGATACTTTGATTAAACAACAAAGACGCGATAAATGCGGCGAAGGGAACGGGGAAAAGTTGTAAACAAATCCCGAAACAATAACCAGTCATGATCACCCCTAAAACCAATGGCAAACATTTATTAATCACCATTGGATCAAGACCAAAATGAATAAAAAACCGATAAACAGCAGTCAGTCCTACAGGTTCAACAGATTGAAAAAAGTCGGCTATTAAATCATTGGGAAATAATTCGGTATCAACAAAACGTCGCATCCAAAAAATATGCTTACGAGCATCATCTTGAACGACATATTCTCCATCAAAAGCTTGCTGTAAAACAAGAATACTATAGATGACGCTAAACGTCAGACTGAGTGAAAACCAAAATAGGGTTCGTTGCCGGGATGCAGTCTGTGGAGTCGTGAGAAATTGACGCAAGCGTTGAACGAACATAGCACCTCGATCTATAATGATTTCGGAATTATTCTGTCCGTAATACGATCAGAAATTTCGCCGGATGATTAACGTAACAAATTAGCACATTAGACGGTATTATCAGGATGAATCACGTCTATCTCAACTGAAGTTATGACGGAAATCAACTCAGATAGTCTACCCCTCTACGCGAAGAACCCTCTAACTCGGTTCTCCCCCAGAGCGAGGGAATATGCTAAGTATAGACCGAGTTATCCTTCCGAAGCGATCGCAAATATTCTAAACGGATTGGGTAATGTTAACACAATTATTGCGGCGGATATCGGCGCAGGGACGGGAATTTCTGCGCGTTTATTGGCGGATAAAGGGATTCAAGTGTTAGCCGTTGAACCGAATGCAGCGATGAGAAAGATGGCGACTCCTCATCCCCGAGTTGAGTGGTTAGAAGGGACAGCCGAAGCCACTTATTTAGCCGATCAATCTGTTGATTTAGTGACGACTTTTCAAGCGTTTCATTGGTTTAATCCTGAACCGACTCTCCGAGAATTTTATCGGATTTTAAAACCATCTGGACGAGTTGCGATTGTCTGGAATCATCGCTATCGAAAGGATAAATTTACTCAAGAATATAGTACCATCTTTAAGCAATCATCTCAATATCATTCCATTCTCCAGAAAAAACATCCCAGACCGATTACGGCACTCCTAGAAAGTTCAGCTTTTGAAAATCAGCGTCATCAAATGTTTAGCCATTATCAAGCCTTAGATGTAACTGAATTAATCGGTCGAACTCAAAGTGCTTCCTATATTCCGATTCAGGGTCGTGAAGCCGAAGAAATTATCGCTGAGTTGCAGGAATTATACCACAGATGGAAAGATGAACAAGGATTAGTTTATATTGTATATCGCACCGATGTCTATCTAGCTGAAGTCAAGGAGAAATGATTTTAACAATTTTTCAAATCCCCATTTTGCCTGTACAAAGTTTTTTAACTCGTTCTTCTACTAAAATTGGGCGTTCATCAATCAAGTTTTGGCTCAGTTTGAGCTTGACCTTTGCAACGATTTACAGTTTATTAGCAGTACAAGAAGCTTTTAGCAGTGAGTATGTTATTCAAGATGATGCGAGAAAACATATTTTTTGGATGCAGAGGTTTCTTGATGCTGAGTTGTTTACTGATGATTTAATAGCTGACTATTTTCAATCCGTAGCACCTGAAGGTTATCGAAGTTTATATTGGCTATTTACCCATTTAGGAATCGATCCTATTTTTATCGGTAAAATTATTCCTTTGGGACTAGATATTGTTGCGACTTTTTATTGTTTTTACGTCGCTTTAGAACTGTTACCTCTTCCTTTGTCTGGGTTTATTTCATCAATTTTACTCAATCAACAACTTTGGTTCAATGATGACTTAGTATCAGGCACACCTAGATCATTTGTTTATCCGTTGTTTTTAGGATTTCTCTATTATCTACTGCGAAAATCTGTTTTAGGAGTTGCCATCTTTATCGCCCTATTAGGACTATTTTACCCGCAAGCTGTGTTAATTAGTGCAGGTATTTTAATCCTCAGACTATTTGACTGGAATAAAAAATCAGTCCGTTTAACGAACGATATCAAAAATCCCTGGGTTAGCATTATTGGACTGGGAATAACTTTTATAGTTGTTTTATATTATGCGGCGACTTCGAGTGAATTTGCACCCGTGATTTCCGTTGCTGAAGCTAAAACAATGTCGGAGTTTGGAGGAGCGGGAAATAGTGCATTTTTTCAAGATAATCTCTGGGATTTTTTCATCACAGGTCAACGCAGTGGTTTATTCCCCAAATATTTATTTAGACCTCCACTGATGATCGCAGGTTTATTACTTCCATTGCTGTTTTTATTCAAAGCAAGACTTCCACTCTTGCAAAAAATCACCCCTAATATCAACATATTACCCTCGGTTTTAATCTCCTCTATCAGTTGGTTTATCGCCGCTCATTTGATGTTGTTCAAACTCCATCTTCCCAGTCGTTATACCTGTTATACCTTTCGTCTGTGTTTAGCGTTAGCAGCAGGAATAAGCCTCTGTGTATTATTAGATATCGTGTTAACTTGGGCGAGTCAATATCCCCGTAAAAAAGCCAAACGGGTGATCGCTTTTAGTTTAACAGTCTGTCTCGGACTCGGAATTATTTTAGGGTCTTGCTTTTGGGGAAAGTTTCCAAAAACAAGCTTTATTTTTGCCAAAGAAACCGAAATTTATCACTTTTTTTCCCAGCAACCGAAAGATACTTTAATTGCTTCAATTTCTAAAGTAGCGGATAATATTCCGAGCTTTTCTCAACGTTCAGTTTGGGTCGCTTGGGAATATGCAATTCCCTATCATTTAGGGTATTACAGTCAAATTCAGCAACGAGCGATGGAGTTAATTAAAGCTCAATATAGTTCTGATTTAACTGTAGTACAAAATTTGATTAAAACTCATCAATTTGATTTTATTGTCTTAGACAACATAGCATTTACGCCGGAATATCTGTTAAAAAATCACTGGTTAAGACAATGGTATCATTCTTTAGGTCAAGAGATTTTAGCTGATTTTGAGCAAGGAAAAACTCCTGCTCTGAGTCAAACCCTGCAACAATGTTCTGTATTAACAACAGAAAAGGTCATGGTTTTAGAAGCAGATTGTCTGATGGAATTATAAAAATGAAAACAGGAGGAGACCTTGAAAACAGTGATCAATTTAAAGATTTTAAAATCCAGATTATCTGTCCTCTGGGAAATTTTAATATTAGGGATAGTTCTCGGAATTTCCTATGTTCAGGAACCGCTTTATACCTCGAATCAAAATACTAAATTTTTGCAGGGACTCGCCAAAGCTGGACTCGGATACCTCAATCAAGATTGGCTAGCGAATACATTAGACCCTTTACCTGTTTTTACAGCTTTAGTTCACTTAACTTATGCTTATTTACATCCCTACTGCTTTTATTTTTATTATATTATTTTGTTCGGAATCTATGTCTATAGTTTTATCGGAATAGCTGAGAGCTTATTTAAGTTTAACACAAACGTTAAACCAATTATTTATCTTGTTTTTATTGTCACAATACACTGTCTAAAAATCCAAATATTAGACTTTAAAACCCATATCTATCTCCATTCAGGTGTCGCTGAACAATACATTTTAGGAGACTACTTTCAAACCAGTAACTTTGGGATTTTGATTATTTTATCCATTCACTTATTTCTGCGAGAACAAATATTCTGGTCTTTATTCGCATTAGCGGGAGCAGCAACAGTTCATCCGGCTTATCTTCCGAGTGCAGCCTTAATCACGTTATCCTATCTGAGTATTTTATATAAAAAAGGAGAACCAATTAAACAAATATTCCTCGTTGGTTGGGTATCCTTTCTCTTGGTGTTACCTGTAACGCTGTATATGTTTTTTGTGTTTCAACCCACCTCTCCCGAAGTCGCAACACTCGCGAAAAGTTTAATAGTTAGTCGTATTCCCCATCATTCTTTTCCAACAGCTTGGTTTGATCACATTGCATTCGTACAAATTTTAGTGATTGTTTTAGCGATTTATCTGGTTCGGAAAACTGAAATATTTTTAATTTTATTCATTCCATTTACCGTCGCAACAGTTGCAACATTATTCCAATTTTTAATCAATAATAATACATTAGGATTTATCACTCCTTGGCGGGTTTCCGCCTTTTTAGTTCCCTTATCAACAGCTCTGATTCTTGCGGTTTTTCTCGCTAACCTCTTTGATCAATTTCCAGGCTTTTTACAAAAATATCAAAAATCTATTGTGTTTCTCAGTTTAATCATTCTCTCGCTTTATGTCATTGTCGGTGCTGAAGACCAAATTAGACAACTACAAAACCGCCCCGATTATGCAAATTTGATGGATTTTGTCAAGTCAAAAAAACAACCCGAAGATTTATATTTAGTCCCTCATACGTCTGGAAACTTTATCGAATTCCGATTATATACAGGTGTACCCATTTTAGCGAATTATAAATCTCATCCTTATAAAGATATTGAAGTCATCGAATGGCATAATCGATTAATGATGGCACAGAGATTTTATTCCCCCGACTTTCGAGCAACACGATGTCAAGCCTTAGAAGAGGTCGTCAAAACTTATCAAATCAGTCATGTAATCACAGAACTCGGTGATACGAATCCTTGTGCGGGTTGGACGATGATTTATGATGATCAAAGGTACAAAGTTTATCAACCCATACCCAAAACCCCCTTAAATTAATTGCTCATGAGCTGAAGGTTGTAAACTCTTGTTTAGAGATGCTGTTCTCCACAGACAACAGCCCCAGCTTCAACCCGGGATAAATTTGGTACAATTCTGGAGACAGGTCAAAATGTCTAGAGCAGTAACTTAGTAGACGATTTATGGTACAACACGGTACTATCTGTAAGATCAGATAATAGATCTATGCAACGAGCCTTCAAGACCAAACTGAAGCTGAACAACCGTCAAAGAACCTTAATGGCGACCCACGCCGGATATTCTAGGTGGGTTTGGAACTGGGCGTTAGCGATGTGGAATGAAGCTTACAAACAGGGTTTAAAACCTTCAACGAATAAGCTAAAAAAGTTCTACACCAATCACATTAAGCCAAACTATCCCTGGCAGTCAACGCTAAGTTCTAGAGTTTATCAAT
>NZ_LATL02000080.1:0-21691 GCF_000972705.2 Limnoraphis robusta CS-951
ACCCCATCCCCCCATCCCCCCCGGCAATTTTTAACTGAGAATGAAACAGCCCTGACCCAGTAGGGGTGCAAGGCTTGCACCCAAAAAAACACTTGCACCCAAAAAACACCGCTTCAACCGGGTGCATTTCATCTGATGAAAAACTGATTCCAACTGCAAACTAGACTTTTTTCAAGATATTCGATCAACTTCAAATAGCAGGTGTTTACAGAAGTTGTTAACCTGAGCCAGTCAGTCTAGGGCGAATAATGGGTTATGATAACCGTCAATAGGGTTTTAACTCTATTAAACATCAAGTCACAAGGTGATCAGATGCGATCTGCGAACTCTAGAACAACTTCAGACCGATCCGAAGCGCAGAATACAGGGCATTTCAACCGTCGTGAGTAGCCGAACCCCATTACGCTTATGGAAACAACTTCCTTTGACATTACTCTGCTGATGGTGATCACAATCATTAGTGGAATAAGCGCTCAAGTTTTAGCAGACTACCTCAAAGTACCTGCGATCGTCTTCCTATTGCTATTTGGGATTATCGTCGGTAATGATGGTTTAGGGTTAGTCCATCCCAACCTACTGGGTGAAGGATTAGAGGTGATCGTATCACTCTCGGTTGCTCTGATTCTGTTTGAGGGCGGTTTAAGCCTAGAACTTAGGGATCTAGGACAAGTTTCTGGAAGCATCCGTAATTTAGTCACCTTTGGCACCCTAATCACCCTCACAGGCGGCGGAATGGCTGCCCACTGGTTAGGTGAATTTCCTTGGCCGATCGCCTTTCTTTACGCTTCATTGGTGGTTGTCACCGGGCCTACCGTAGTCGGGCCGTTACTCAAACAGGTTTCTGTTGATCGTCGAGTCGCCGCCTTACTCGAAGGAGAAGGGGTTTTAATCGATCCAGTCGGTGCCATTCTCGCCGTTTTAGTCCTCAACGTTGTCTTAAGCGGGAACGCCAACCCCCTAGAACTTTTTCAAGAACTGATGATTCGCCTGGGAATTGGGGCGGCGCTTGGGGTGGCTGGAGGTGGGTTGCTGGGTTGGAGTTTAAAAAAAAGCCAATCTCTCTCTGAAGAACTGAAAAACCTGATTGTTTTAGCCGCCCTTTGGGGTTTATACGATTTAGCGGAAGTCGTTTACAGCGAATCTGGACTGATGACGGCGGTTGTGTCGGGGATGATGGTGAGAACGGTCGGTGTACCCGAAATGCGACAACTGCGGCGATTTAAAGGTCAGTTAACTATGCTGTCTGTCTCCGTATTGTTTATTTTGCTGGCGGCTGATCTATCGTTAGAAAGTATTGTCGCTTTGGGTTGGGGAAGTGTTCTGACCGTTTTGGCTTTAATGTGGATCGTTCGCCCGATTAATGTTTGGCTTTGTACTCTCAATAGCAATCTCAACTGGCGACAAAAAGCATTTGTCTCTTGGGTTGGCCCTAGAGGAATTGTCTCGGCTTCTGTTTCCTCTCTGTTTGCCATTTTATTAACCCAACGGGGAATGAACGGCGGAGACTCTATTAAAGCTTTAGTCTTTTTAACGATTATTATGACGGTTGTGATTCAAGGGTTAACAGCTCGTTCGATGGCCAAGTTATTAAGGATTACCTCTAGTTCTGCAACCGGAGCTGTTATTGTTGGTTCTAACCCGATTAGTCGCTTAATTGGACGCTTATTTCAGGAGCGGGGCGAATCTGTGGTGATTATCGATACTAATTCAGAAGCTTGTGAACAGGCTAAACAAGAAGGTTTGCGAGTTTATCAAAGTAGTGCTTTAGATCCCAATGTGTTAGAAGAGGCTGGTCTCGAATCTATTGGTACTTTTTTAGCAATGACCAGTAACGGAGAAGTTAATCTGGTCTTATCGGAACGCGCCGCAGAAGAATTTAAACCGCCTCGTGTTTTGGCACTCTTTCCTCGTGATCCGCAATCAAAAGCCTCAGCTAATAAAGAAAAAGTACAACAAGCTTTTATCCCCGATTTCTCCTTAAAAAAGTGGAATAAGTTCATGGAAAGTCAAGAGGTGAAGTTGGGAGAAACGACTCTCAAACAACCCGGATTAGAGTTTCAACGATCGCATTTACAAGCCTTAATTCGTTCTAATGAATTGCTTCCTCTGTTAGTAGAACGACAAGGAAATTTACAAGTTTTACCGGCTTCGGAAACATGGCAAATTGATGATCGGATTATTTATTTACTCCATGATCCTAAGCCCAAGCTTCTCAGACGCCTATCCGGTTCACAACAATCAACTTTAACCTTAGAAAAACATCCCGTTGTTGAAGAAGTTCCTATCCCTACTCCTACACTGAAAGAAAAAGAAAGCGAAGCTTTTGAAGAAGTCCCTGTCGATTAACACTGATGTTCTCTATAAAACAGAACAGGCGATTTTCCCCCGCTAGTTCCCTAGACAGAGAGGTTTGATCAAAAAATTGGGATACAAGCCTCGCCCTTAAGGGCGACTTTTATGGTAAAATCAAATAGGTTGAAAAACCCGCCTTGTCCCATAAATACTACAGAATAGAAGATTAGGTTGGAACTCCTTTAGTTGAGGGCAGAACAAGGGAAGTCTTAAAGTCAATGAGAAAATCAAACTTGAAGACACAAACAAACAAAAACAAGATTTGTTAATAGTCGCGGGAGGACATTCTGAGACTTTAAACGGACGTGGAGGAAGGCATAAGACTCCGGTTATTGAAGCAGCGTCCTGCGAAGCGTCAACCCCATTCAGTGACCACCCGTTAAAGGTGGCGTGGTGAGGAATCTTCTCCCTTTAGGGAGGAGAGGATGTCAAAGATTAGTACCTTCAATCTGTGTCTTAGGGCTTAAATCTGACAAAAAAGGCCTTGTTGAGCTTGCACTTTCTTTACAGTTTAGTTACATTTATTCACAGAGAACAACAAGTTTCCTGAAAGGAGATTGCCACATGGAAAACCAAAATCGCTTACCCCAAGAGCAAAATCACAACGAGTGGAACTGGGGCTTTACAGCCGGATCTGAAACCTGGAATGGTCGTCTTGCCATGATCGGCTTTATCTCGGCTGTGATCATCGAACTCGCTTCAGGACAAGGTGTATTACACTTCTGGGGTTTGATGTAAGCTAGACGTAATGGAAGATTTGTACACAATGGCAGTCTCCATTACACTAGCTCTTTATTAAAATGTAGGAAGATTATAACATGACTTGGGAGTTTTCGATGACTCTCAAGCTTTTTATTAGCAAAAAAAGTAAGGGCAAAGCTGAAACAACGTCCTGACTTTGCCCATTCACGCCAAAGACCGCCTTAACGAATGTACTCTTTTAAGATGCTGTTGCGGTTGGGATGGCGCAACTTCCGCAGAGCTTTTGCTTCGATTTGACGAATCCGTTCACGAGTGACATTGAAGATTTGACCAATTTCTTCAAGCGTCTTCATCCGACCGTCATCTAAGCCATAGCGTAACCGTAAAACGTCACGTTCACGGGGACTCAGAGTATCTAAAACACTTTCGAGGTCTTCGCGAAGCAGGTTTTTGGACACCTGATCTTCCGGGGTTTCTCCATCAGACTCAATAAAATCACCCAAGCGAGAATCTTCTTCTTTACCAATCGGTGTTTCCAAAGAGATGGGGAGTTGGGCTGATTTCGCAATAAACCGCAACTTCTCAATGGTCATTTCCATCCGAGTGGCAATTTCTTCCTCTGTGGGTTTACGACCCATTTCTTGGGAGAGTAATTTAGTCGTCTTTTTGATCCGAGAAATGGTTTCATACAGGTGAACCGGAAGCCTTATTGTCCGAGATTGATCAGCGATCGCTCGGGTGATGGCTTGACGAATCCACCAAGTCGCGTAGGTACTGAATTTGTAACCTTTTTCGTGATCAAACTTTTCAGCCGCCCGAATCAATCCTAGACTTCCTTCTTGGATTAAGTCTTGGAATGATAAGCCTCGATTCATATACTTTTTAGCGATCGAAACCACTAAACGGAGGTTTGACTGCACCATCTTATCTTTGGCCCGTCTTCCGTGGAAAAGACGGCGACGGAATTCAGGTAAGGCCATGTCAACGGCACTTGCCCATTCCCGGTCTTCGGGTTCTCGATGGTGATGTTCGATTAGCTTTTCCCGTATTCGCTCTAACTCAAGTAAGTCGGCGATTTTACGCGCTAATTCAATTTCTTCATCAGCTCGTAATAATCGAATTCGACCTATTTCTTGGAGATAGAGTCTAATCGAATCCTCAGTGTAGTGTTTTTTCTTCGCCTGAGTCCGACGCCGTGACTTAGCAACTCCTTCTGACTTGCTTTCGTCTTCTTCATCAGACTGAGATTCTAGATAATCTTCGTCTTGACTATCATCATCTTCAAGCAGAAAGTCTAATTCATGTTCCGGTCGGGCTCGGGTTGAACTTTGAAGCAATTCGATCGGTTCCATCTCCGGCTGAATGGGGGTTGCGAGTCCGGTGTTCGTCTGGATCATGCCGCGTTCCTCATGCTCCTCAATGCAAGAATCAATCACTATAAACAATTAGTAGTTTGTCTATTTCTAGACAGTTTAGCCAATTCTAACCGCAATCACAGTTTGATTGGGGTTTAGCCGACTTCTTGAGTAAACTCGACTTCACTCAAATTATCGACATTGGATTTAAACAACACCGATTGGTGTTTTCACCATTGCAGTTAGACCTTTCTGATTGTAGCCTCTCTCATACAAAATGCACGGCCTCGCTACAACTTCTAGGTGGGTACTGGGATTAAAAGTTGAAATTCCTCAGATTTTGCAATTGGGGTCAGGCTGCTACAAACCCTCGGCATTTTTCTGCTAACCGCAGAATTAGACGGGTTTGGGAAGGAATTCCTCAACACCAACTAGCTTTGATCTCTAGTCATTAGAAGACAGCTTTTCAGAAGTTGACCCTTGCTGGAAAAACCTGTTGCCTCAATCAGCAGGTTAGTGGATATAACGATTTGGGGAAGTTTAATGATCTTCGCCTGTAGACTTTTTAGTCTCTAACATCATCTTAACCCAATTGAGACAACTGACTGAGTTGCTCCAGCCCATTAGCTTGCAAAAGCAAACCGGATGTTCACAACTTACAAGAGAAACTGTCTGAACTTAGTTCCTTTTTTGTACGTTAACTCAAATCTGAAAAATTGGTGCCTACTCTAATGTTAAATCAAGTTAAGCTTTTGACGCCATCTTTTTGTGAAATCTTGATCAACTTGTTCTATTGTTTTAAACTTCAACTGCTGAATATTTAAGATAAAGATCACAGTTAATATACATATCTTTACATTGATTGGATTAATCATTAAGTTCTTGTGAAGAGAGTCACACCCCATTGAGACCTACTAGCGTTGATTTCTCAGGCGAGGGTTTACCCAATCATTTAACCCTTCTCCCAACAGCGATAATCCCACCACCATCAACGTTAAGGCTAATCCCGGAAAAAAAGCAGTCCACCAAATCCCCGTCGGTAAAGCTTCCAGCGCTAAACGTAAATCATGTCCCCATTCTGGAGTCTCTTCCGGTAATCCTAATCCCAAAAATCCCAAACTTCCTAACGTTAAAATGGCATCAGCCGCATTCAGGGTAAACAAAACAGGCACACTCTGAATCACATTCATAAACAGATAACGGGATAATACTGTCCAGGTATCCGCCCCCAGGGCTTGCGCGGCTTCAATAAATAATTCTGTTTTAACACTTGTGGTATGATTACGAACCACCCGATAATATTGGGGAACATAAGCGATACTCAAGGCGATCGCTGCATTCAAAATTCCTCGCCCAACTACAAACGCCAGGGTAATCGACAGCAACAGTCCGGGTAAGGTATATACTGCATCCATGACAAACAGTAACGCTCGGTCTAGTTTTCCCCCCAAATAACCACTGACGAGTCCCAACGGTACCCCAATGATCAAACTTAACCCGGTGGCTAATAGCAACACCTTCCAAGCCGCCTGGACACCAAAAAGGGTTCGGGAAAAAACATCATAGCCCTGACGATTGGTACCAAACCAATGTTCAAGCCCTGGGGCTTGGTGAATGGGGTTCGAGAGAAACTCTGTTGGACTTTGAATCCATCCCCAAGCCAAAAAGACTGGAGACAATACCGTTATCAGAATAAAAACCATTGTGATCCCCAAACCCACCAACATCATCCGAGTTGAGAGATTGGGTTGTTTCCAGAGACTTAGAACTTCTAAGAAGCGAGATTTAGCAGCCGTCATTGACAATTCTACAGATGAGTTCGGGTTAATTGTCTCTTGACACTCCCCGCCATAAATGACGGGGATTCTTGGTTCACGGATCGCACTTTCCAACGCAGGAATCATCCAACATTAAAAGAGGTGCAAACTCCCCAAGCTTTAAAGATTCGGTCTGCCCGACCGTACTTAGGGCTTTTTTCAGAATGTTTTTAGCCGCGTTAACGTCTCTATCTTCACAATATCCGCATGAACAAACATGGGTTCTTGTTGATAGAGATTTTGTTACTTTTTTCCCACAGTTAGAACAGTCAGCAGAGGTATTATGGGGAGCTACAGGTATTGTTAGCTTCCCATATTTTATTGCAAAATATTCTAACCAATAACGAAAAGTAGACCAGGCAACATCTGAAATTGATTTAGCTAAATGTCGGTTTTTTATCATGCCTTTAACATTCAAGTCTTCATAGGCGACCACATCATTAGAGTGAATTACGCAGTATGCAATTCTTTTTGCATACTCTTTACGTTGCCTACTTACTTTTAAATGTTTACGGGCATATCGACACAAGGCTTTGTGGTAGTTTTTTGACTGCGGTTTAACCCCACGAATGTATTTCTTGGATTTTCTGCGATTAGCTCGATTTAACTGTTTTTCAGCTTTCCTATAGAACTGAGGATTTTCTATGGTATTTCCAAAGCTATCTGCTAGAAAATATTTGATTCCAACATCTAAGCCTATTGCTTTTCCTGTGGGCTCAGTTTCTATTCGCACATCAACTGAAATACAAAACTGCACATAGTATCCATCGGCTCTCTTCACTAACCTCACTCGCTTAATGTCTTCGAGTTGGTAGAAATGAAGATCATAGGTTCCCTTTAGCTTCAGCTTACCGATATTGTTCTTATCGGTGAAAGTAATATGTTTCCTGTTCTCTGAAAGCTTCCATCCTGAAGTCTTGTATTCAACAGAACGAGCGTGTTTTTTGAATTTAGGAAACGCCTTCAAACCGGGTACTTTTCGCTTACAGTTGTTGTAAAACCTGCTAATTGCACTCCAACTACATTCAGCCGCAGACTGTCTAGCTTGAGAGTTGAGCTTGTGAGCAAAAGGATATTGTTTAGCCAACACCTTGCAATATTTATTGAGGTCGTACTTGCTCACCATTTTGTTGTCCATCCAGTATCTTAAACAAGAGTTTCGGATGAACTTGTAGGAGCGTATCGCCTCGTCAATTGCTCGATACTGGCTATCTTTACCTTGTGCTTTGAACTCAAAAACTATCAATTCGGACTACTTACCTTTAAATTTATGCTGACTATGATAGCATAGATTTGTCAAAGACAACCACATCGAGCGGTTGTTTTTGACTTTGGGGAGTCCATGTATCCCCGCCATAAATGACGGGGTTTTATTGCTCCCCAAACCCCACATCCGATCAACCAGAATCGAAGGATGAAGAAGTGAGGATTGAATAATCTAATCATCCCGTAGGAGCGATCATTTTCCATCCGCCTTTAACAAAAGTATAGAGTTCAGAACATTTCAGGAATAACTGTGGATCAGGCTGTAGTTGGATTTTGCTCAATACAAAAGCTCTGGTTTTTCAGGTTAAATGAACAGACTTCAAGATTTCTCTGTCTCTGCTGTCTCAACTCTAGCTTTCTGGAGATTCTTAATTTTTTCTCCCTTGCTATTAACCGGATGTCAACTCACTTTTTCCATTCCCGAACTTGAAGAAATTTCTCCCTTTGAAAGTAGCAATCAAGCTTCTTTTGTGATGAACACAATGACAGCCGGACAACAGGCTTATTATAATGCCAACGGTCATTTTGCTAGTTCCATTGAAAATCTTTCGGTTGATGTTAATCTTGAAACCGGAGAATATCGCTATAATGTCACGACAGTCGGAGACTTGGCTCAAACGGTTGTGATCACAGCCGCCGCTAAAGCAGAGGGACTGCCCAGTTATACGGGCGTGGTAACAGTCGGACAAACGGAAGGGGGAGTGATGGCATTCGCAAATGTCTGTCAAACAGATGAACCTTCTACCCAACCTCCCCCACTTTCAAGCACACCTATTCCCGGTGAAGGGTTAAAATGTCCTCCCGGTTCTAGTCCGGCACGCTCACGCTAAAACAAAATCAACTTCGTCTGCTCCCCCTGTCTCACCTTGGCCGGATGCTATTTTTTCGCCATTGACTTCTACCGCAAAAGGAGTATTATCTAAACCGGACATATTATAGTCGGTTTTATCGCCTGTATATCCAACGCTGGCAATCATTTTCCGGCCAGCATCAGTATATTCAAAAGCCATCATTTGGTTTTTATCTTGCTTATTGTCCCGCGCCCAAATGACCATGTATTGTCCACCTTGGTAGTCAAATACTTTGGGTGAACGAGTGGGTACATAACGTCCTGGATCGCCAAAGCTAGTATCTAAAAATGATTGTACAGAATCATCTTGGACAACAGCATAACTCACTTGGCCAGGAGGAGCTTCTGCTTCGTTAACATCTCCTTGACTTTCGTCTGGGGCTTCTTCTTTGTTACGGTTTTTGAAGTAATCAACTGCCATTTTTGTTCCAATTGCACCGACGGTAGCAATACCTGCACCAGCGAGAATGTTGCGAAGTCTATTCATAGTCTTTTTTGACGATATACAATGGTTTTGTTGGCATCTATCACAACCAACGAAAGAATTGTATCAAACTTTGCAGAAAAAATCGCGATTTTTGACAAAAAGTATTTCGACTGGACAGACTTTTTCCTCTGATCGAATCGATTATAATTTTGGACTACCGGAGATTACATCTATCAACTTTTTTTATATGGCCCAATCTCTATAAAGCTTAATCGCGGTATTTGACTGCTGTCCCACTTGCTGCTACCATCAGCATACTTCCACCGCCACTGGAGTTAATGGTTTCATAATCTAAATCAATCCCGATAATGGCATTGGCACCCAGGGAAACGGCAGCTTGTTCCATTTCTTTTATAGCGGTTTCTTTAGCTTCGCGCAAGGATTTTTCATAGGCGGCTGACCTTCCCCCAACAACATCTCGAATACTGGCAAAAAAGTCTCTAAAAACATTTGCACCTAAAATCGCTTCTCCACTGACAATCCCACAATATTGAATAATCTGTTTGTTTTCAAGTGTGCCTGTTGTTGTTAAAATCATATCGAGTTTTTAACACCCCTCAAATGTTCTCTCCTGATTGTATAATTAGGAAATGAGATTGTCAATCGATCAGCATTAGAGGTCAAAAAAGTTAACTTTACTCCTCAACTTAAACTAAGCCTAGCTCCTTTTTAATTTCTATTAAGGGCTTTTCCCAATTTTCCTCAAACCGATAACTGAGCAAAAATTTTGCTTTTTTTCCTAACAATCGACCAACCCGAAGATTGCTAAAAATCTCTGGAATTTGTTGAGGAGCGAATAAAGGATAAAGGATGATAGCCATCGCCAATGAAACCTTTAAAGTCAGGCTATAGTTTTGTTCAGCCGCAAAGGCTAAAACTCCGATTTCTCCAGCGTAACTGGTATCAAACCCTAACAACACATGAAAAATATCGTGAGTGATTGAATATCGCAGAGAAAAAACATTTTTTTCGGCAATTCGACTCACTTCTGGGCTGATTTCAAAGGGTTTAAGATGATTCCGTTTCATGTGTTCAGCATATTGATAACCCAAAGTTGGGGGTGGAAGCTGACTTAATTTTTCTAAATCGATAGGCGGGTGATAACCGATAACCGACTGCATTTTTGATTCATGTTTCGGATTGAGTTTAACGCCAAAAGCTTCAGCTTTTAGAATGGCAACATCTCCTAAATAGTCAGTCGTTTTGGCGATTTTAATAGCTTGAAAGAACTGCTTGATATTAATCTCCATTTCAGTTTACTCCTGGGGTTTGCAAATGCAAGTCCAATCTTTCTCTACTTATTTCGCTGTTCAGTTTGATTAACTGTTTGATCTAACCAGTTTAAAAGCCGTTCAGAGAGTTTGTATTGACCATTGAAAATTTCGTCAGAGATCACAATCAGGCTTAATAAAATTGAGAATGAGATAAATTCCATCGTTTTGCATCTAAATTAACCTTCTATGATTAACTATGATGTTTGTATAGAGGTTTGACCAGGGAACATAGGAAAGTTAAGCTGGAAGTTACAGAATTTTATTGAAAAAAGAATGTTATATCATATTAAAAGAGACACAAGAGCGATCGCGTCAATTAATCAGTACAATCAATTCAGCGATCGCTCTTGTCACAATGATATCCCTCTTCTGTCAGTCTCCTATAAGTAAAATTAGAAAATAAACCACACGGGTAGCTAGAAGGGGGATAAGGTAATGGATGTAGAATTACAGATTATCAAACATTTGGCTAGAGATGCACAAGCAACAGTTTCAGTGATTGATGAATATTGCCAAGGTTATAAAGATTTATTCCCTGAAGTTAGAAGTTACGAATGTTTTAAATACTTACATCTAGGAATCATCTCACCAATTCCGAGAAAATCTTTACCCGAAATTGCTAAAATAGTAGGAATTAGTTCCCCGCAGTCACTTCATCACTTTTTAGCTAATTCGCCTTGGTCAGTGAAGGAACTAAAAGAAAGAAGATTAGCGCAAACTCTGAAAGCATTGAAAAGCCAGAAGATTATAGTAATAATTGATGAGACAGGAGACCGGAAAAAGGGTAAGAAAACCGACTATGTTGCCAGACAATACTTGGGGAGTGTGGGCAAAGTAGATCGGGGAATAGTATCAGTTAATGCTTATGGTGTTTATAAAAATATAACTTTTCCTTTGGTTTTTAGAGTGTTTAAACCCCAAAGAACACTGAAAGAAGGAAACATCTATAAAACCAAGATTGAAATTGCATCGGAAATCATAACAGAGTTAGTTGATTTTGGATTTCAGATTGAATTAGTTTTAGCGGATAGCCTCTATGGTGAAAGCAGTTTATTTATCAGTAAATTAGATGAATTTGAATTACCTTGGGTGTTGGCAATAAGAAGTAATCATGGAGTCTGGATGCTTGACCATGAGAAAGTTAGAGCCAATAAGTGGTGTAAATTTGAGAGGGTTTTTAGCAATCAAGAATCAGACACAAGATATATTAGAGAAATCATATTTGGTAAAAAGAGTACGAGAACCTATTGGGAAATCACCACAGATCCAGAAACAATACCAGAGACATTAACTTCCTTTGTGATGACAAACTTAACAGAAAAGAGGAGCCAGATTAAAAAGACATTAGGTAATCTATATGGGTTAAGAACATGGGTAGAATATGGATTTCGACAATGCAAACAAGAACTAGGTTGGACTGATTATCGATTAACGGATTTTCAAAACATAGAAAAGTGGTGGGAAATTATTTTCTGTGTGTATTTAATGATTAGTTTAAACTCGGAAGTTTTCCGCTCTTTAAATCAATGCAGTCAAAGAGAATCTGAGAGCCAAAAAACTACTATTGATTGATCGACTCACCAACGATGGAATCAGAAAGAGGGATGGAAAAATATTTTAAATAATTTACGTTTAATTATTCAACCTACGATTATATTATGGTTAATTGCTGCGTGGCTAGATGTTTTTCCTGACCGTTATTTATTGCTGGGTTTTCATAAATTAATTCAGAATATTAATCAATCTCAATCTTACTTTCCCAATGGGTAACTCTACTTTTTATTACTTGTTGATTTCGGAGACTGACAGAAGAGGGATATGTGGAATTTGTCGATTCATGGTTAGAGATACCCATGCAATCAAAACACATATATTTTGTTCACTTCAAGCTTTCGTGAAATTGGAGTTTATGCGCTCTGAAAACATAATTAGCAATTGGTATGAAGTACAGAGAAATCTGTTTACTTCTGTTATCCGTGAGCATATTTTTGCTAACATTGGCAAGAATATCATTGTCTAGACTACATGAATGATGTTTTTTGTCAATGCGTAAGTCCTATACTCATGTTTTAATTAGTGCTTTTGCCTAGTTTTTACATATTGCATCATCACCGAATTTAAAGTAAAAAAAGTTATTTTTTCTCGTTCTTGTGTCTCCAATAAAAATCTCATACACAGGGACTTTATTGCATTAATTAAGTCGGAATGGGATAATTGTGTTTTGTTTAATATTTCTGCTAGAGTGAGTGCCTCTGTTTCTTGGAAAAGCTGAGTAATTACCGTAACTTCTTCCTCTGTTAATCTTCCTAATAATTTCTCTAAACGCGATTGTAATGATTTATCTAAAAGGGGCATATCATATTGCAAAAAATCAGCGACTTTACAGCTAAATAATTCTCGAATCAGGGCAGCAGTTATATTTAACCAGAGGGGGTTGCCTTGATAGATATTAATTAGGGTTTCCCAGGTTTCTGATTCTAATAATTGATATGAGCTTAAAATCTCTTTCGCGCCTAGACCTAAACTTCCTAAAACTAAAGAATGAATGGGGGAATTTGATTTTTCTAATTCGGCAATTTCCCTAGGTTTTTCGGAACTAATTAACAAAAAACAACTATTATGATTAACTTCGGTGATTTGTTTAAAAAATAACTGATAATCTTCATAGCCTGATTTATATTGTCCAGCAAGTTGACCACTGCTAAAAAGTGCCTGCACGTCATCGAGAATAATTAGACATCGGTATTTTCGCAGATAATCGAGGATTTGGGAAATTTGGGTTTCGATATTTTGGGGTATTTCTGATGATTCGGAGAAAATTTTTAGGATTTGGGAAAGATATTGTTCTAAGGTAGGGGAAAAGCGGAGACTCCGATAGATAATGTAATCAAATTGGGTTTTGATTTGGTCAATTAGGCAAAGGGCAAGGGTGGTTTTGCCAATACCACTGATTCCTAGAAGTGCGATTAAGCGTGTACGATCTTGTGTTATCCAGTTTTCGAGGGTGGAGAGTTGGGGAGTGCGATCGAAAAAGCTGAATATTTCGGGTGCGTCGCCTAAGTCTATATGGAGTTGTTTAGAAGTTTGTTCGGAGTTTTGTGTTTCTGTTGGACTTCGTGCCATTTCAGGACAAATATTGACGTTATTAATCCCTACAAAACTTCTGCCAATAGCTGATGATACATGGTAAGAGTTACCTCTTTTTAAGATATAGCGAACATTTGCTTTACTAACATTTTCGTCCAAAATATCCGAAAGTATTTTCCATAATTCACAAGCAACATCCCTAATATGACCCTCGCTTAAATGAGAGTCTTCTGCAATTTGTGAGTATTTCTGACCTTGGATCGTACCCCGGAGTATAGCTTCTTCCAGATATTCTAAGTGTTTTCCTGTCTTAGAGAAAACTAGCTTGTCAGCGAGTTTCAGGATTTCTTGAACGTCCATAGGTTACGGATTTGCTATAGTTTCTCGTATTTTATCCGATCTTTCCGACATTTTCCGATCTTGTCTGGTTGAAAAAGTCCCGACATTTCCGACTTGCCTTATTTCTGACAAAGAAATTACAATCGGCTAAGTTAAATTAGGAGGTTAAATTATGAGTAAACCCTGGGAGCCTGCGGAAGATGGTGTACATGAATACCAGTCAGCTGATAATTCAAAACCAGATGGTACTTATACAATTGCTGTACGTCCAATAGGTCAATCAACTAAATATCCTCATGTAAACTTTGACTATAATCCGACAACTGGTGATATAACTTATAATCACACTTCTTTTAGTGGAAAAAAAGCAAGTGGAACGAGGGAAAATGTGCAGATAGCAATAGCATATTTGAAAGGTGAAGGAGCTTTATAAAGATAAAAGTGGGTAGTACACAGTAGCTAAATTTTCTTTCAAGCCATTAAAGTAATTAGGAGTTTGTTGTGTCTGAAATAGTAAAATTTAGATTGCCTGACGGTAATCAGATCACTGTCAAGTTGATAGATTTATGTGGAGATTTAGATCGTCGAGATGGTGGTGTTACGATACAACCAGTTTCAGATAATGCTAAATCTGTACATCATCATTCTTTTGAGGATAGAGACGGCAATTGGAACATTCTGATTCGAGATCAAAATAATCAAAATATCACAGCTTATGTCCTGAATAAAAGAAATGGTAGCTGGACAGAGAGAGAGCTAACAGATGCAGAGAAAAGAAATAGATAAATAGCTACTAGCACTTAGAAACTAAACATTCAAAAAGCGAGGATTAAAATCATGGCTAATGAGAAACCACCAAATCAACCAAAATCAAAGGAAGAAATGGAGAGAGTCTGCCAAAAATGCAATGGGACAGGAAAGATAAGTTACCCAGAAGGAAAACGAGAGGTTGATTGTCCTAAATGTCGCGGTAAAGGTTGGACGTTGTAAATCATTAGGAAATTTAATTAAGGGAGTAGTTATGGCTAAAAAGTACATGGGTGAAGTTAAAAATCCAGAAGGTTCTCCTTATTCTTATTACTGGGACGAGGATACTGGTGAAGTATTTGTTAGCAATGACTCTGCTGGTAAAGCCTCATCCTCTGAGGAAGCTTGGCGTAAAGCGAATTTCTACGTAACTACGCTTCAGAAATGGAAGGATTGATTGATAAAAGTTGCGATCGCCAACATTTATAGGAAAGGTTAAAGGTTAGGCGATCGCTCTCTCGAATCTAAGTAAAAACCGTCAAAAAGCGACTTAAATACATAGTTTATTGATTTTTATATTATTTGATAAGAGTTAAACAAAGGAGAAAATACTATGTCTGATAATGAATTTGAAAATGACTATAAAATAGCAGAAGCTCGTTATAAGCAAATGGCAATCCAAGCTAGTGACTTGCGATACGAAGCATTAGATAACTTGAACAAGGAAAATTATCTAGCAGCTATATATAATTGTAAAGATTATTTAAAACTAATAGAATCACTCCCAAGAATAGCAGTTAACTTATATTGTGGTGTCTCTTGTGAAATGTACAGTGGAGATTTAGTAATTTACACGGCTTCTGTTTTCAAAATACTCCATTTAGCTTATTTTTGTTGTGATGAAAAGAGAGTATTAGAATCTTTAATTTGTTTTCAAAAACTCAATCAAATCATTAATAAATATAGATTAGTAGAGCCAAAAAAAGCTAAAAACTGGTTAGAATACAAAGCACTGCTAGAAGCGATAAGAAGGATGTACTTTGAACTACAGAGTGATATAAAAAAGTATACAATAGACTTGGTAAAGTGTAATTTTTTAGATGCTAGTCTGGAAATAAATGAAGATATTGTATTAGCAAAATTTCCAAATATTGACAGTGAAAACTTTAGCTATTTGAAAAATTACTATCCGTTATTATTCCAAAAAAAACTTGATGAAAATCCAGAGGATGGTAAGGGGTGTGTTGCCATAGTTGCTGCGATTTGGTTTCCCCCACTGGGCGTATTTTTAAAGGTTGGGTTTGGCTTTCATTTTTGGGCAAACCTGGCGCTCTTGTTATTTTTGGGTTCATTGAACGTAGCTTCTAATCCGATCGCTACTGTTGGTGCGTGTATTCTCCTCATTATTCATGCTATTTGGGTGATTGTCAAGCACGATTAAAGTTAAGCAGTAGGGAAATGCGATCGCCTTTATCTTCCCCAAAAATGCGATCGCGCTTAATTTTCTGAAGTGCGATCGCCTTTCTTTTCCCTTCTAAAAATACTTCCTCAAATTCTCAAATTCTCCAACACTAAAACCGTTAACTCCGGTAAAGAAGGCAACCGGGCATCATTTGTCAAAAAAAATGAAGCACCCTCACAGATAGCTGTAGCCATTTGAATAGCATCGGGCGATCGCAAATTGTAAGTTGCTCTCAGTTGTGCTGCTTTTTCAGCAATATCTGGAGTTAATTCAACCACAGTTAAACCTTCTTGATTGAGCAATATTTCACGATATTCTTGAGCCAAGATAGTGTTTCTCTGACGCAGGGGATGAACTAGAACTTCTAGTAGTGTTACTGTTGATGTCACCAGCCTAAAATCACCGCGATCAAACGATTTAAAGAAAAGCCGCATCATCTCTATATACTTGGGATTTCGCTCCATAAAGTAAATTAAAGGCGCGGTGTCTAATCCCACAACTTTTCCTTGTAACTGAGCTATCCATTCCATGAATTTCGTTCGTGATTCACATATTCTTGAGCATCAATCCCATGCCAAATTTCCTCACCCAATCCTTCTAATTCTAAAATACTCCGTTTAGGTTTAGGCTGAAATCGGTGACGAACATATACTAATAATTCAGAGATGAGTCGCAGTTGCTCATCTGGTGTAAGTCTTAGAACCTGGGTCAATACCGCGCTGTAAGTAGACATAGATTCTTGATTAAGATTTTTGTGTTGACTGTTATTATAGCAATTTAGGATTGAGGAAAATGCGATCGCCCTTATCTTTCCTAAAGTGCGATTAAACTTGACCAGGCAAATCCAACGCAATTAATAAAGCTTGATTCATCAGAAGTATTGCTTCATCACTAAGTATTCCTCGTAAACTCAATAAACGAGATTTAGATAATACCCGTACTTGATCGGCCATAGCGATAGAATCGTTGGTTAATCCACCGTCGGGAGCTTTAATTAATACCTGAGTGTTTTTATCCCTCTTCTGTCAGTCTCCGAGGAGTAAAATTAGAAAATAACCCTCTTCTGTCACTTTCCGGGTTTTCTTATGATTAGTAATTTCCGAAGCCACCGTATAGTCAACGATCTGAGATGGGACAGTCGCATTTTGACCCAGATCGCACCTTCAGGAATTTCTACTGGAAAAAAATGGCGAGATCGTCTGTCCTATCTACGCTTTGGAATTCAGAAAATACAAGGCTTTTCGGAGACTGACAAAAGAGGAATAAGTTAGCCGACAAAAGCAATAAAACTACTTTCCGTCAAAGCCGTCACCGGTATATCATTGAGAATAGCCAACTGTTGAGTGTCAAGACTAATAACCGTCGTGGTTCCACTTTGGGATAGAGTTAAATCATCAAAGCTTAAACCCCCGCCCAAAGCAATGAAATCAGTACCCAGTTGGAAATCTTGAATGGTGTCCGTACCACTATCGGAGAACAGAATAAACCGATCACTACCACTTCCACCAGAAATCAGGTCATTACCTTCATCGCCAAACAACCAATCATCCCCAAGTTCTCCGGCTAAAGTATCTTCCCCTAAACCGCCATAGAGAGTATCACTCTCGGTTCCCCCACAGAGACGGTCATTATCTTCATTACCAAACAGCAGATCCGAACCACTACCGCCACAGATTGTATCGCGTCCGGGAACTGTACTAAAGGTTTCGTTGTCGTTGATATCGCCATAAATCGTATCGTTACCCTCATTGCCACAGAGTTGGTCATTGCCCAAATCTCCGTACATCAGGTCATCTCCGAGTTCACCATAAACGAGGTCATCTTCTTTGCCCCCGCGAACCGTATCATTACCAATACCCCCACTGAGGGTATCATTACTACGACCACCATTGATCAAGTCATCACCTGCACCACCCCAGATGAAATCGATCATGCCAGACAGAGCGCGTTCCGGTTCAACTTCATTTTCATCAGCAGTGTCGCCAACTAGGGTATCATTGCCTTCGTCACCGTAGAGGGTGTCATTACCCAAATCACCCCAAACCATATCATCATTTTTGCCGCCATAGGAGAAGTCATCTTGCTTACCGCTATACATCATGTCAGCGCCGGGGCCACCTTGAATTAAATCATTGTTAGCGTGGCCATAGAGAAAATCATCGTTCTCAAAGTTAGCGGAGGCTGCCAAGTCTTGAGTGCCGTTACTGCCAATTAGCGTGTCGTTACCGTCGCCTCCAAGCAGAGAATCATTGCCTTCATCGCCAAACTTGAGGTCATCACCCTCGCCCCCATAGACGGTATCATTGCCCTCAAAGCCTTCAATGCGGTCATCTCCGGCAAAGGCAAAGACCAGATCACTACCGAGTGAACCGGGTATGGTATCACTTTCATCAGTACCATCAATACTACCAAAGCCATTAAACGTACTTGGAGTTAAGCCTAAACGTTCAGGTAGAGGGACAGTACCAAACTCGGGTAAGGGAGGACAGTCACAACCGCCATCATCAATGACTTCACCCCGAGGAATGGAATCATCTTCTTCTACAATTAGGCGTACAGTCGCGATGTTAGAAACAGCACCATCATTATCAGTCGCAGTGAAAGTGAAGCTGACATCACCTGTAAAGTTAGAGTCAGGTTCAAAAGTCAGTTGTCCGGCTTGAGAGGGTGTTAGACGTTCAACTTGATCTAAGCTGGTGATTTCTTCGCCATTGAGGAACAAAGTACCATTGGCAGGTAATTCCGTAATCGTGTAGAAATTAACTGAACCATCGCGATCTATAGCCGTTAACGGAGGAATAACAGAGGGAGTCCCATCATTGGGAATATTCGCCGTTTCATTCTCAGCTTCAGGCGGTAAGTTCCCAGACGGTAGAGAGGGAACGCCACCCCCTCCGGGAACATTCGGAACAGAGAAGGCGATAACCGGAACAGTAATGTTGGCAATATTAGAATTAGCCCCATCATCGTCTGTCACCGTATAACTAAAAGAGGCATTACCCGCAAAGCCAATATTAGGCCGGAATGTGAGATTATCAAGTTGATTGGGAGTTAACCGTTGAACCTGAATCGGGTCACTCACCGCCACACCATCAAGCAACAGAGTCCCTTCTGCGGGATTAGGTAATGTCAAGTTAATCAATTCTACGATGCCATCAGGGTCACTGAAGTTCGCCGCAGACAAAGGTAGAGGAATCGCAGCGCTATTGTTGAGAATTGATGAACTCTGAACATCCTCGGCTGTGGGCGGTTGATTGGCGTCGGGGCTAACGGTCACTAAAATATTAGCAGGTTCGGAAGTCGCGCCTAAATTATCCTGGACTGTAAAGGGAATGGTTACACTACCGCTAAAACCGTCAACAGGTTCAAAGGTAACTTGACCTTGATTATTAACGGAAAATCTTCCTTGGGGTAAAGTGACCTGCTGATCAATTTCTGGAGTCGTTGGATCAAGGTCAATCGTGCTTAATTCAACGTTTCCATCTGGATCGCTAATATTATCAGCCAGATTAAAGGTGACAGGAGTTTCAAACGGGGTGTTAAGGCTTTCGTCGGTTGCTGTCGGAGGAACATTCGCTGGGGGTTCAACCGTAACCGTAACCCTGGCGATATCAGTATTCGTACCGTCACTCACCTGATAGACAAAGGTATCGATTCCGCTAAAACCCCTAGCAGGTGTATAAATTAACGATTGACCATCCTCAGAAGCAGTAATCGTACCTCCGTTAGCGGAGATTCCATCAAAACTCTCGATATTTAATGGATCGCCATCAGGGTCAATGTCATTTGCGATTACATTGATACTGACATTGGTATCTTGGGGGGTGGTGGCGCTGTCATCAACCGCTTCCGGTCGTAGTCCTTGATCGCTGACGTTAATGGTGACAGTAGCAATATCTGTGCCGCCTCGACCATCATTAATGGTGTAAGTAAAGGTGTCAGTCCCAACAAATCGATTGGCGGGTGTATAAATTAAGGATTGACCATCCTCAGAAGCAGTAATCGTACCTCCGTTAGCAGAGATTTCATCAAAACTCTCGATATTTAACGGATCATTTTCGGGGTCAGTATCATTGGTGAGAACATTAATCGTAACTGCTGTATTGACATCTGTCCGGCGTTCGTCATCAATAGCTGCTGGCTTTGTGTTTGTCGGTGGGTTAACGGTAATGGTGACAGTCGCAGTATCGCTATTATTACCGTCCGTCACCTCGTAGGTAAAGCTATCTGTTCCTGAGAAACCCGCAGGCGGTGTATAAACTAATGCCTCACCATTTTCAGAACGAGTAATGGTTCCACCGTTAGCTGAAGTAGCTTCAAAAGTGCTAATCTCTAACGGATCATTTTCCGGGTCAACGTCATTGGCGAGAACGTTGATAGTAACATTGGTATCTTGGTCGGTGGTGGCTGTGTCATTGGCGGCGATCAGGGTTTGATCGGTTTCGACGTTAATCGTGACGGTTGCCGTATCGGTACCGCCGTTACCATCACTGATGGTATAAGTAAAGCTATCTGTTCCTGAGAAACCCGCAGGCGGTGTATAAACTAATGCCTGAGCATTTTGAGAACGAGTAATGGTGGCACCATTAGTTGAAGTGGCTTCAAAACTGCTAATCTCTAACGGATCATTTTCCGGGTCGCTATCATTACCCAAAACGTTAATTGTAATTGCGGTGTCAGAACGGGTTGAGCGTTCGTCATTAACTGCATCAGGAGCGGTATTTGCAGGTTCTTCAACGGTAATGGTAACGATAGCTGTATCAGTACCCCCCTGACCATCGCTAATGGTGTAGCTAAAGCTATCATTACCCGTGAAACCCGCAGGTGGTGTATAGATTAACTGACCATTTTCAATAACAACTTGACCGCCATTGTCAGTATCTTGTTGGATATCTGCGATGCTTAATGAATTACCTTCTGGGTCAGTATCGTTACCCAGAACGTTTAGGGTAATCGGTGTGTTAAACCCAGTTGTAGCACTGTCATCTACTGCATTCGGAGGTTGATTCCCAGGAGCATTAACTGTAATATTAATCGCTGCGGGAGCTGAGGGTGTACCGTTATTATCCTGTACGGTGTAGTTAATCGTTGAGTTTCCCGTAAACCCTGTTTCGGGAATAAAGGTAACAAGCCCTGTATTATCAACACTGTAGCTGCCAACTCCGGGAATGATTCGGCTTGTTTGTTGTCCGGGACTATCCGGGTCAAGGTCTACGGTTGTTGGGTCAATATTACCATCGCTGTCGGTGTCGTTGTTGGTAATATTGAAGCTGATTTCGCTATTAAACGCTGTGGTTTGACTATCAGGATTAGCAATCGGTGCGGTATTAACAGGAGGATTAACTGTAATATTAATCGCTGCGGGAGCGGAGGGTGTACCGTTATTATCCTGTACGGTGTAGTTAATCGTTGAGTTTCCCGTAAACCCTGTTTCGGGAACAAAGGTAACAAGCCCTGTATTATCAACACTGTAGCTGCCAACTCCCGGAATGATTCGGGTTGTTTGTTGTCCGGGACTATCCGGGTCAAGGTCTACGGTTGTCGGGTCAATATTACCATCGCTGTCGGTGTCGTTGTTGGTAATATTGAAGCTAGTTGGCGTATTAGATGCTGTGGTTTGACTATCAGGATTAGCAATCGGTGCGGTATTAACAGGAGGATTAACTGTAACATTAATCGCTGCGGGAGCGGAGGGTGTACCGTTATTATCCTGTACGGTGTAGTTAATCGTTGAGTTTCCGGTAAACCCTGTTTCGGGAACAAAGGTAACAAGCCCTGTATTATCAACACTGTAGCTGCCAACTCCGGGAATGATTCGGGTTGTTTGTTGTCCGGGACTATCCGGGTCAAGGTCTACGGTTGTCGGGTTAATATTACCATCGCTGTCGGTGTCGTTGTTGGTAATATTGAAGCTAGTTGGCGTATTAGATGCTGTGGTTTGACTATCAGGATT
>NZ_LATL02000080.1:21701-26626 GCF_000972705.2 Limnoraphis robusta CS-951
CCGGTGGGGTATTAACAGGAGGATTAACAGGAGGATTAACTGTAATATTAATCGCTGCGGGAGCTGAGGGCGTACCGTTATTATCCTGTACGGTGTAGTTAATCGTTGAGTTTCCCGTAAACCCTGTTTCGGGAACAAAGGTAACAAGCCCTGTATTATCAACACTGTAGCTGCCAACTCCGGGAATGATTCGGCTTGTTTGTTGTCCGGCACTCTCTGGGTCAAGGTCTACGCTTGTCGGGTCAATATTACCATCGCTGTCGGTGTCGTTGTTGGTAATATTGAAGCTGATTTCGCTATTAGATGCTGTGGTTTGACTATCAGGATTAGCAACCGGTGGGGTATTAACAGGAGGATTAACTGTAACGGTAACAGTCGCCGTGGTTGTATCCTGACCATCAGTAATGGTGTAAACAAAGGTATCTTCACCACTAAATCCCGGATTGGGTGTATAGATGATTTGATTATCGTCGAGAGTCGCAGTACCGTTAGCTGGCTGTGTAATATCAGCAATACTGAGTGGTTCAGGGCTATTATTGCCGGGGTCATTATCGTTTTCTAGAACATTAATAGGAACTGGTATCCCGGCATCTGTTGTCGCTGTATCATCTCCAGCCACAGGAGGAAAATTAACATCTTTGCGTCGATAAACAACACCCCCTCCAACTAAGTCTAAACCCCCTCCTAGCGGATCCGCAGGGCCTCTATTATCAGAGGTTGTGGTCGGAAAATTGGTTAATCCAACTAAGTCGTTGTCCTGATCGATATCTGGGGGAAACAGAGCATAGCCGAAAAACTCATTACCCCCAGCATTTTCACCTAACAAGTCTTCGTAGCTGATAAAAATACCCGCAATATTTTGCTCTGAGATTTGTGTGGAGGCAATACTATCTTGACCTTCTTCTTGACGCAGAACTCTTGTGCTAAATCCAGTATCAGATTCACCCCAATCATCTCCCGCAAAAGAAAGTAAAGGGCCAAACGCAGTCGGCTCACCAGTATTTGAATCTAATTCGGTAATCGCAGCTATTTTGAAATAATCATTACCTCCCCTCTCCAGGATCAGAAAACCGATACCATCTAGATTGTTTTCAGGAATGGTTAAACCTCTTGTCGAGATGTAATCAACTCGTTCAATATTGTTGATGTTTCCATCTCCGTTGTCTTGGTTAGCGAAAATATTATCTGTGCCTCGGTTGATAATTTCACTAAACAAAGCGATTTCCATCGCTTCCTGATCGGTAGTAGATTCAGCCTGATTCGGAGCTAGATTAATCGTTGTGTTGTTGCTATTATCTCCTTGTTGATACCAAATGACTTGTCGATCACCCTGAACTTGATTATTGGGTAGTCGCTTCAACTCAAACTCGTCAAGTCTACCTGCTGATAGAAATTGGATGCGGCTTTCATCTTCAAAGCTTGTGATTTGCAGGTTACTACCTACCCCAAAGTTATAAGTGACTGTGCCGCTAGTAATGGTGCTGTCTGGAGCGTCTTGCTCCTCCGTGTTGAGATTACTAATCGGAAGGGGTAAAGTGTAGTTATAGTTGGCGATCGCTTCTGAGCTTAGAGCTAAGGTTACATCAAATTCATCGGTTTTGACTTCTAAATTCCAGTCTCCACCTAACGCGGCGTTACCTGTTTTGTTGGCTGAAGCGGCAATTTTCGCTCCGGTAATTTGATGGAGTTTTTCAATAAATTCAATCCCGGCGTCTCCGGCTGCAACGTTACAACCATAGAGTAATAAGCTGTTTGCACACCAGGTTTGCAGTGAGTTTGCGTAGAGGTTGAGGGTATCAAGGCTGAGTTGAGTATTTCCGAGTTGTAAGCAACCCGGAGAACCATGAGAAATGATGTGAATTTCACAGAGATCCTTATATTCCCCGAGAGCTTGAGTGATCTGTTTCACCCCATTTTCAGTAGAGTCGAGGAGAATCACCTTTACTCTGGGTACAATGCCTTTCAGTAACTTCTCATAATCTTCTACTTGGGCATCAACAATAACAATAACCTCTGTTTTGCGGGCGGCTATTGAAATCGAAGAATATGTTTCTGGAGACTTTTTAAAAGATTCCGGATTCTTCCCTAGAAGTTGAGAAATTGTAGAGTAGGAAGCTTGAGTATTGCCTGATTCTGAAAACATCATTTCGATTAATTAATAAAAACTAGATTCAACAGAGACTCTCCTCTGAAAGATTTGCAGAGGATGATCTTAATGGTGTGGATTATTTTTACTTCAGCCGAGGCTGGGTGTTCTGTAGAACTCCCAGATTGCAGAAGTGTTAGCTTCTTTTGCTAATTGTTTGCCGGCAAGTCAGTCTTTTTTGAGGGTTTCAAGCAGAGATAAATTTCTGAAAAATTAAAAGTTTCTCAGATGTTTTTCCGGCGTTTAAATTGTCTGTTTCAAGCGGAAAATAATAGGGTGAATTAATTCAGCTTTATTGATTTAATTTTACCGATCAAAACAACCCAATATTACTAATTTAGAGGTTTTTTTTAAGAATCACAATTTAGAGGTTTCGTGAAAATCTAAGCTCGAACCTCAAACCTCTTGGTTTACAGAGATTCTTGCGATCAGCTTCTACAGTTTTTGCTTCAAGTGAAGTGGAAAACTGCTGCGATCGCTCAACTTTAGCTTGCTCATCTGTACAACTCCCTTATCAGTGTAACCGAGCTGTGTATCTGATTCACTGATTTCTCAGTAATATCACTTACAGGTATAGCCGCTCTTGATCTTTATCCGTGTTTTCACGTATGGCAGTTCATAAACTGTCATAGTATATCTTGACAAAAGAAGGGTTTGATGTATTAATAAATACTTACGTTTTGTTATATCTTGATGTATAAAAAGCTATATAATAGAAGTAAGACCGAAGTTGGGACGCAAGTCCGTTCTAAGGCATTCCCCCGCGATATTAGAAGCCAACACTATAATCGCTTCGATTTAGTGTCGGTAGTTCACTCAACGACTGTTCGCAACATATCCTGAGAGTTTTGCTTTTGACATCTAAAAAACGGAAATTTGGGCATCGGATCAGCATTTTTTCTATCTGATAGTTAGAAGCCTGGGATACAATACCCCCAGCAAGGAATCTCTTTTTGTTGGTGGAAATACGATCACAAGAGCGATCGCGTGAATTAATCAGTACAATCAATTCAGCGATCGCCGTTGTCACAATGATCAGTTAGCCGACAAAAGCAATAAAACTACTTTCCGTCAAAGCCGTCACCTGTATATCATTGAGAATAGCCAACTGTTGAGAGTCAAGACTAATAACCGTCGTGGTTCCACTTTGGGATAGAGTTAAATCATCAAAGCTTAAACCCCCGCCCAAAGCAATGAAATCAGTACCCAGTTGGAAATCTTGAATGGTGTCCGTACCACTATCGGAGAACAGAATAAACCGATCACTACCACTTCCACCCGAAATCAGGTCATTACCTTCATCCCCAAACAACCAATCATCCCCAAGTTCTCCGGCTAAAGTATCTTCCCCTAAACCGCCATAGAGAGTATCACTCTCGGTTCCCCCACAGAGACGGTCATTATCTTCATTACCAAACAGCAGATCCGAACCACTACCGCCACAGATTGTATCGCGTCCGGGAACTGTACTAAAGGTTTCGTTGTCGTTGATATCACCATAAATCGTATCGTTACCCTCATTGCCACAGAGTTGGTCATTGCCCAAATCTCCGTACATCAGGTCATCTCCGACTTCACCATAAACGAGATCATCTTCTTTCCCCCCGCGAACCGTATCATTACCAACACCCCCACTGAGGGTATCATTACTACGACCACCATTGATCAAGTCATCACCTGCACCACCCCAGATGAAATCGATCATGCCAGGTAAACCCCGTTGCGGTTCAACTTCATTTTCATCAGCAGTGTCGCCAACTAGGGTGTCATTGCCTTCGTCACCGTAGAGGGTGTCCGTTCCCAAATCACCCCAAACCATATCATCATTTTTGCCGCCATAGGAGAAGTCATCTTGCTTACCGCTATACATCATGTCAGCGCCGGGGCCACCTTGAATTAAATCATTGTTAGCGTGGCCATAGAGAAAATCATCGTTCTCAAAGTTAGCGGAGGCTGCCAAGTCTTGAGTGCCGTTACTGCCAATTAGCGTGTCGTTACCGTCGCCTCCAAGCAGAGAATCATTGCCTTCATCGCCAAACTTGAGGTCATCACCAACGCCCCCATAGACGATATCATTGCCCTCAAAGCCTTCAATGCGGTCATCTCCGGCAAAGGCAAAGACCAGATCACTACCGAGTGAACCGGGTAAGATATCACTTTCATCAGTACCATCAATACTACCAAAGGCATTAAACGCACTGGGAATCAATCCTATACGTTCAGGTAGAGGAACTGCACCAAACTCGGGTAAGGGAGGACAGTCACAACCGCCATCATCAATGACTTCACCCCGAGGAATGGAATCATCTTCTTCTACAATTAGGCGTACAGTCGCGATGTTAGAAACAGCACCCTCATTATCAGTCGCAGTGAAAGTGAAACTGACATCACCTGTAAAGTTAGAGTCAGGTTCAAAAGTCAGTTGTCCGGCTTGAGAGGGTGTTAGACGTTCAACTTGATCTGAAGTCGCTTCTTCACCGTTGATCAATAGGGTGCCATTGGGGGGTAAATCGGTGATGCTGTAGAAGTTAATACTACCATCGGGGTCTGTCGCCGTTAACCTTGGGATAACCGAGGGAGTTCCATCATTAATAATGGTTTCTGTTTGATTATTGGCTTCAGGCGGTAAGTTCTCAGAGGGTTCTGTTGGAGGTTCAGGCTGAGTTGGAGGTTCAGGCTGAGTAGGCGGTTCAGGCTGAGTTGGCGGTTCAGGCTGAGTTGGAGGTTCAGGTTGAGTTGGCGGTTCAGGCTGAGTTGGCGGTTCAGGCTGAGTTGGCGG
>NZ_LATL02000081.1 GCF_000972705.2 Limnoraphis robusta CS-951
CAGTTATTGATGGAAAACAAAAATTATCGCGGAACCCGCCCCTACAAGAATTTCAAGCAATCATCACTAGCAAATATTTAAGTATTTCCTATTAGACTTAAATTGAGGATGGTCGCTGAAAAATTCCCAATCAGCGATCGCAGACATTGACCCAAAATCGAGAAGGATTTAGGTTTGTCATTTTCTTGTCATTTTGTGGGGTTATTGTTGAAACCATAGAAGTTAGCCAGTCTCAACTGTCAACTTTGTAATACATCTGTTTTGACATCATTCTTTTTTGGAGAGTTCCCATGAAATTAGAAATCATCAGCACAATTGTACTCGGTGTGGTTGCGGCGACTGTTTTTCCTTCTGTTGTTCAAGCCAATAATGGTTCTTTTTCCGGTACAATTGAACGGGTTTGGGAAGATGGCTTCCGCTTGCAAAGTGAAAATCGGGGGATTACCGTTGATTCTTGGGATGTTTGCGGAGATCATACGACTCGTCATCTGTCAGCAGGGGAACAGGTGACTGTTGTGGGTGAGTTTGAGATGGGAGAATTTGATGCGTTTTCAATTACGAAAGCCGATGGTGTAGCCGTTTGTAAATAGCAATTTCGCTTCATTTTTCTGTTACAGCTTTCTATTTTCTAGGGCTGATCTTTTCTCATTGACTTGACTTTCTGTTTGGATTCAATTTGTGAAATCTATGGGTTTATCTCCTCGGCTTTTTCAAAAAGCTGAGGATTTTTGATCGCCCAATCTTGCCGAGGATTAAGTTGTCGGAAATTACAACGGATGAATTTACGTTTTTTTCAGATTAGTTATAAATAATAATTTTCCTCAAATTTATTCAAAATAATCACTCAGAAAAACCCGGCTTATCCAAAAAGTCTGGGTTCTGTTTTAATAGTTTTCTTCCTCCCTCAACCTCACCTGATAATCGCCCCATAAATCACCCCACTCAAGGTTGCCATAATTACCACTAACGCCACAAATACAACTGTTTTTTTCGTGCCAATAATATTGCGAATGACCAACATATTGGGTAAAGATAAAGCTGGCCCCGCTAATAATAACGCTAATGCTGGCCCTTGACCCATACCATTCCCCATTAACCCCTGTAAAATGGGAACTTCTGTTAACGTTGCAAAGTACATAAAAGCCCCAGCAAATGCAGCAAAGAAATTAGAAAATAACGAATTTCCGCCGACCGCCCATTGTACCCATTCTAACGGAATTAATGCTTCTTGACCCGGACGACCCAGTAAACCGCCTGCTATTAAAACTCCAATCAATAATAGAGGTAAAATTTGTTTCGCATACTCCCAAGACTCGGTGAACCATTCTCCCGCTTCGTCTTTGTTGGTACTGGTTAACCAAGATAATCCTATCATTGAAAAGGTAAACGGAACAAGAGGATAGTTAGAGAAACGCCAAGATAATACTATTGTCACGAGAACAATTAAACAAACTTTTCCGAGATTGAGATCAAACCAAGCGACTAAAATCGCTGATAAACCGAATCCTAATACTCCGGTTATCAACCATTTAACTGAATAAATACTATACCAAAATCCTGCTGTTGTACCGGGTTCTGCCCAATTAGCAAAGACTAAAATTCCGACTAATACCGCAATAAATAAAGCCGTTTGCCATAAGGGACGACTGTCTTCAACATCAGGTAACGTGAGTTCAGTATTCAGTTTTTCTAGTTCTTCTTGGCGGAACAAAAACGCCATTACAAAACCAATCACAAGACTAAAAATAATCGCACAAATAGCCCTCGCAACACCCAATTGCCAGCCTAATATTCTTGCTGTTAAAATAATTGCTAAAACATTAATAGCGGGGCCAGAATACAAAAAAGCCATCGCAGGGCCTAATCCCGCTCCCATGCGATAAATACTCGCAAATAATGGTAAAACGGTACAAGAACAAACCGCTAAAATCGTTCCCGATATTGAAGCGACTCCATAGGCAATCATGGGGTTTGCTTGAGGCCCCAAATACTTCATTACCGAGGCTTTATTAATAAAAGTCGCAATCGCTCCAGCAATAAAAAAAGCAGGAATTAAACACAATAAAACGTGTTCTTGAGCGTACCAACGAACGAGATAAAGCGCCTCCCAAAAGGCATTTTGTAAACGTTCAGATTGTTGTAAAATTTCAACAGGCAGATAGAAACATAACACAAACCCCAAAATCATTAGGGTGAGTGCTTTCCATTGCGATCGCCAAAACGCTGTTATTTGCATCGGTTCATCCTCCTATTTCTTGAAAGGGGACATTGATTTGATGCCCCCAGACTGATAAAAATTAAGCCGTTAAATAGGGTTGAATTTGTTCCGGTGTGGCAACTTTTCCCTGACTCACAACTTTGCCATTGACGACTAAAGCCGGAGTAGACATCACACCTCGTTCAGCAATTTTCATCGGATCTTTAATATGCAGCACCACCGCTTCTATGTTTAACGATGCGATCGCTTCTTTCACATTTTCTTCTAACTGATGACACTTCTTACAACCTGTTCCCAATATTTCAACGGTTAGTGTACTACTCATTATTTTGACCTTGATTTAAGACAATACATTCGTGAGTTGGATCGGGGTGATTTAAGTTTACTTCGCATTGTTCAACGAGCGGTAAAAGTTCCTCGTGCAGCATTTGCAGTTGAATCATTTGTTGTTCAATCTGTTTAATTTTGTTGATTAATCGCTGATGTAAAGCTTGACAAGTGAGTTTTTTTCCATCTTTTAGTGCTAAAATATCTTTAATCTCCTCAAGGGTTAATCCGAGAGATTTAGCTCGATGAATAAATAGGAGCCTTTCGATATCTTGTTCACTAAACAAACGATAGCCAGATTCGCTACGCTGCGGTGATGGAATTAACCCAATTCGCTCATAAAAATAAATCGTTTGGGCGTTAATTCCGAGTTTGCGAGAGACTTCACCCACTTGCAGCATGATCACCTTCTCGATTCAACTTGATCTTGATCTTAAACCTTGTACTATAGTATAAAGTCAAGGGATCAGCCTAAAAAAATTGCAAGAGTCTACAAACGGTTGTCAGTCTTGAGGTATGATTAAGTTCAACAGATCTGAGACTATATTAAAGCGATCGCTCGTTATCTCAAACTCAAAAATATGACCCCTGAAAATCCCCAATCTCAAATTCAAGCGGGGCGGTTAGCCATCCTGTTACATGAAGGTATTCTCGGTGCGACGGGTAAAACAGGACTGTCATTGCTGCGTTATTCTCAAGCTAATATTGTCGCAGTTATTGACCGAGACTGTGCGGGAAAGTCCCTCTCTGAATTAACCGGAATTAACCGAGATGTGCCGATTGTTGCTTCGCTTAAAGAGGCTTTAGCTTATAATCCCAATATTCTAATGATTGGAATTGCACCGTCAGGAGGGGCTTTACCGGAGGAATGGTGGCTTGATCTTGATGACGCTTTAGAAGCAGGATTATCAATTGTTAATGGATTACATACTAAATTAATTCCCCTAGTTGAACAACGACATAAAACGAATATTAACCAATTTCTAAAGCCTCAACAATGGATTTGGGATATTCGTCAAGAACCCCCCGGTTTAAAAATTGCCAGTGCTGCGGCGCGTCAACTCAGTTGTCGGCGAGTTTTAACCGTTGGAACGGATATGGCAATTGGTAAAATGTCAACAGGTTTAGAACTCAATAAAGCCGCCCAAAAACGGGGAATTCGTTCTAAATTTATCGCCACAGGTCAAGGGGGGTTAATGTTAGGAGAAGATGGCATTCCCTTAGACTCTGTACGAGTTGATTTTGCAGCAGGTGCAGTTGAACAAATGGTGATGCGGTTTGGAAAAGATTGTGATTTACTAATAGTTGAAGGACAGGGTTCGCTGATTCATCCGGGTTCAACGGCGACTTTACCCTTGTTGCGAGGAAGTCAACCGACTGATTTAATTTTAGCCCATCGTGCCGGACAAACCCATATTCGCAATCATCCTCATGTGGTTATTCCCCCTCTATCTCAGGTGATTGAATTATACGAAAAAATTGCCAGTGTGGGCGGTGCGATGCAATCTGCAAAAATTGTAGGAATTAGCCTGAATACTTATGGTTTAGCGGAAGATGTAGCTAGGGAGGCGATCGCGCAAATTCAATCAGAAACGGGTTTACCTTGTACGGATACGGTGCGGTTTGGGGCGGGTATTTTATTAGATGCACTACTAAAAAGGGAACAGGGAACAGGGAACAGGGAACAGTTTTTACAGTGATCAGTGTAGGGGCGGGTTCCGAATAGATTTATTGATCTTAGCAATAACCTGAGTGAACCCGCCCCGACAAAACCCTTGCCTATTGCCTTTAGCAAGATTGCCTTTTGCCTTCCTTCTCCCGATCATAAACCCGTTTATACTAGCCAATCGATACCAGATGGGTTAGTCTCAATAGTAGTGTGTGTGAGGTGGTTAAAAAATCTTATGAATGATGTGATGTTGTTGGGTGAATCTACTGCTAGCAAATTTCCAGTTTTAGGACTTCCCGTTCATCTGCATCATAATTATCATAACTGGTTGCTTAACCGTTTGTATAAAGGGTTAGGAACTCATGTGATTACTCTTAATGCTGAAATGGCAATGCAAGCTGATCGTGATCGCCATTTAGCAGATGTAATTCGTGGCGCTGAATTAGTTATACCCGATGGGGCGGGAATTGTTCTTTATCTACGCCTAAAAGGAAAACAAACACAACGCTGTCCTGGAATTGAACTGGCCGAGTCTTTCTTACAAAAAGTTGGTCAGCAAAATTTTTCTGATCTGGTTTTTTTCTATGGAGGAAAACCGGGAGTTGCTCAACGGGCGGCTGATCTCTTTCAACAAAAAATTCCCAACTTAGCGATCGCATCTTATCACGGTTATCTTTCTGCTTCAGAAGAAGAACAGTTAAAAGATACTCTAAAAGATTTACAACCGCGAGTGATTTTTGTGGGTTTAGGAGTACCGCGTCAAGAGTTATGGATTGCTCAAAATCGTCATTTATGTCCGGATTCAATTTGGATTGGAGTAGGGGGAAGTTTTGATATTTGGGCGGGAACAAAAAAACGGGCGCCGGCTTGGTTTTGTAACAATCATTTAGAGTGGCTTTATCGACTCTATCAAGAACCCTGGCGTTGGCGACGAATGATGGCTTTACCTCAGTTTGCAGTCAAGGCTTTACTGAGTTAATTATAGTTAATCATAACCTTGAAAGGCTGGAGTAGAGATCAGACTACTTCAGCCTATTCTTTAATCAAATTGCTGCTTGATTTGCTCTTGGTGTTCTCTGTGTCGAGCGTGTTTTTGTTTTTCTTCCTAAATTTAACTCGCTAATTGTTTAATATTCCCCGTCGGGATTGAAGCAATAAGCTGACGAGTATATTCAGTTTTAGGACGGTGATAAATGTCTTCAGCTTGACCGATTTCTTCGATTTTACCCCGATTCATCACCATAATGCGATCGCTAATAAATTTGACTACACTCAAGTCGTGGGAAATGAAGATATAAGTTAACCCAAATTCGGCTTGTAGTTCTTTTAAGAGGTTCAAAACCTGCGCCTGAACCGAAACATCTAAAGCCGATACTGACTCATCACAGATGATAAATTTAGGGTTTAAAGCCAAAGATCTCGCAATACAAATTCGTTGTCTTTGTCCACCGGAAAATTCATGGGGATAACGTCCCATCCAGTCTGGTTTCATTTCGACTCGTTCTAATAAATAAGCCACGCGATCGCGTCGTTCTTTCCCGGCTTTCCCGACTCCATGAATGAGCATCGGTTCCATAATTGTATCACCAATCGTCATTCTTGGATCGAGAGAACTAAAAGGATCTTGAAAAACAATTTGCATCTCTCGTCTTAACCCTTGTCGTTTTTGATGATATTGTTTTTGTTTTTTATAATTTTTAATTTTTTCCAAAACGGAAGCTTGAGAATAGAGTTTTGTAATATCTTCCCCTTGAAAAGTTACTTGACCACCGACAACGGGAATGAGTTGTAATAACGCTCTGGCTAAGGTACTTTTCCCACAACCAGACTCTCCAACTAAACCTAATGTTTCACCTTGATAAACTTCAAAGGAAACATCATTCACCGCCATCAATAGACGTTTCGTTTCCCCAAACATTCCCGCCACTTTGAAACCCACTCGCAGATGTTCAACCGAAAGTAAAGGGGTTGTCGAAGGTTGTCTCTCTTTTGTTTGATAATTCAACGCTTGAATAACATTTTTTTCAGCGTTCTTTTCTCGTATTTCTAACTCTCCGGTTGCCGTGATTTCAACATCCATAAAATCAGAAATTGTCGGCAGACGTTCAACTTGAATATCAAGGGGAGGACGACAGGCTAATAAACCTTTGGTGTAGGGATGTTGCGGGGTTAAAAACATTTCTCGAATTGTACCAGATTCAACAATTTTACCGCGATACATGACGGCGACTGTATCGGCAATTTCAGCAATGACTCCTAAATCATGGGTAATAAAAATCATCGACATTCCACGACGACTACAGAGTTCTCGTAATAACTCTAAAATCGTCGCTTGTACCGTCACATCCAGAGCGGTTGTGGGTTCATCTGCGATTAATAAAGTAGGGTTACAAGAAATGGCGATCGCAATCATTACCCGTTGCAATTGACCGCCTGAAAGTTCGTGGGGATAACGGTCAAGCATGGCTCGTTTTTGATCATTAACATATTCACTAAGTTCTCGTCTATCGTTTCGTTCTGCTTTGGCAGTTTTTTGAGTATTATTGACTGTATCGGCCGTAGAAAATTCGGCTTCAACTCGTGCGAGTAATTCTTCATCTGAAGGGAGAAGTTGAACTTCTTGAAGTAAAGAAGTCGCTTTCCACATCGCTTGTCGAGGCGAAACATCTTCATGTTGTTTAATCGCTTCTATGAGTTGAAATCCAATCGTATAAACGGGATTTAAAGAACTCATCGGTTCCTGAAAAATCATCGCAATTTGTCCGCCTCGAAATTTCTGCTTTTCTTGCGGTGACAATTTCAATAAATTGATTGCTTCGGAATTCGGCTGAGATTCGTTCAGATTGTTGCTGAAGCGAAACAAAATTTCTCCACTGACTTGAGAGGTATCGGGAGAAAGCAACCCCATGATGGCGAGAGAGGTGACGGATTTTCCTGAACCGGATTCACCGACAATACCGAGTGTTTGTCCGCGTTTGACTTGAAATGAAATATCGTTGACTGCTTGAACAACTTTTTCGTCACTTTGAAACTGAACTCGCAGATTTTTGACATCTAAAACAATATTTTGCATAGAAGCTTTAAACTCAATCTCTAAATTTTGCTTATTCTATCAACTAACCGCAGTAGAGATAGATCATTGACTACAGAATAGCTTAAACAGAGACAATTGTAGTAGGGTGGGTCAAATCCCACTGCTCTTGACTTAATCATCAGAAATTAATTTTTGACCCAGCCTACCCATTTTTGAGGTTTAGAGGGTCAAATCCCACTGCTCTTGACTTAATCATCAGAAATTCTTTGACCCACCCTACCCATTGTTGAGGTTTAGCATTGTTTAACCTCATCTGACCTCCGTGAAAATACTGAACTTTATCATCACAAAAAATTTTTAATTTTTCCGAAAATCTACTGATGGCATTCCTGTTTTTCAGAGGCAATAATGGAACCAAGGAAGCCAAAAGCTTGAGTAAAATTCATTAATTAAACTTTAGGAGAAACCAATGAAATTGAAGCAAGTTTTATTGACAATCACTGCTGCTGTTACCTTGTGTGCTGCTACTGCATTACCTGGATTGGCTACTTCTGCTCGTTTAACTGCTAGTGATCCTAGCGCTCAAATTAATGTTCGGACTGCACCAACGACTCAAGCTAATACTCCTCATTATGGTGTAGCCGGAGACTGGGTAGAAGTATTGAATGCTTCTGACGGAGGAGATGGATATATTTGGTATTATATTCGATTTTATCAATCCGGCGCAGAAGGCTGGATTCGTTCAGATTTCCTGTCTTTCTAATAACTTTATTCGACCATTGTTGTAACCTCTGTTGTGTTCCTTTCAGACTCGGAGAGGAATTTTTATTCTCGACCAATTTAGCGTAATTTTCACAAACAGGAGCGAGTTTAATGTTTAATCTCAATCAACTTTTTGGAGCGGCTGATTTAATTTCTGATTTGGCAGGTGCAAAAGAACGTAAAATTCGACAGATCAAGTTTTTTCGCGACAAAAAAGGAAGCATGGGAATCGCTTTTTTTGACAATCAAACCATTCACGGTGAATACTGGATTGAAAATATTATGGTTCCCCCAGAATACGAAACTACCTTCAAGGCTAGCGGGTATAAAATTGGGACTAAATATGATGTGTTTTTGTTTGGTTTGCAACCTTTCAGCGCCAATAAAGAAGTCTTAAAAACTCCCGGTGTTCAAAAACGTCTATTAAATATGATTTTTGAGGCGATGAAATAATTTCATCTGAGGACTTATTTAAAAACCCGGTTTCCCATGATTTACTGGGTTTTTGGGATGTACTTCATTAGGATGATTGCACTACCATTTGAGGTTTAGCGAGTTCCATAATATAATCATAACGAAAGTTATTCACTAACTCTTTTAAGGTATCTACCAATATTTTATTTTCTGAGGGAATGTGATCAATCAGTTCCAAAATTAATAAATCACTACAAGCTTGAGCGGCTTTATACAGTTCTTCAATCCACTCGTTCGGCATTGTTTCTAATGCCTCAATACTTGAGATAAACTGCATCTGTTCTGAATCTGAATAAGGATTGTAGAAGTTGAGGTTTTTCAATTGATCTTGAGAATAAATATACTGAATGTTTAAATGTTTTCCAATCACCTCTAATAGTTCTTCGAGTTTGAATGGTTTTCCCACGAAATCATCACATCCAGCCTGAAAAACAGCTTCTCTGTCTTCTTCAAATGCACTGGCTGTCAGTGCAATAATAATCGTTTGATTCTCCGTAGATAAAGCCTTAATCTGTAGAGTCGCTTCAAAACCATTCATTACGGGCATTCGGATATCCATTAAAATCAAATCCGGTTGCCAACTTGACCACATTTCAACAGCTTCTTGACCATTACTCGCTTCTCTAATTTCAAAGCCAATTTCTGACAGCAACTTGACGAGTAGCAAACGATTATTGGGTTTATCTTCGGCGATTAAAATACGAATTTTAGGTTGTTCGGATGCTAAACTTATAATCTTCTGAGAAGTATGATTTCTGTAATTTTCTGGCGGTTTTGTACAAGTGATTGGAATCTCAAAAGCAAAGGTACTCCCCACGCCGATTTGAGATTGTACTACTATTTCCCCTCCCATAAGTTGCACAAATTTCTGGCTAATAGATAATCCCAAACCAGTCCCTTCAGAAGACTTTAAACCCGTTTCAGTTTGAGAAAAGGCTTTAAATAAACGATGCAGTTCATTTTCAGCAATACCTGGGCCTGTATCGGAAACTTCAAAGCCAATTGTGAGACTATTTTCTGTTTGTCTATCTTTTGCTTCCTCAACTCTAAAGGCTCGTAATTTGACATCACCTGATTCTGTAAATTTAGTAGCATTGCCTAAGAGATTAATCAACACCTGACGCAATTTCTTTTCATCTCCTATCACCCATTGAGGTAATGTATTATCTAGTTCAAAACTGAGGGTTAGTCCTTTTGATTTTGCTTTCAGGCGCAGCATTTCTTCTAAATTTTCAAGCAGACAGATGAGATCAAAATCATCTTCTGTTAATGTCACTCGACCTGCTTCTATTTTGGATCTTTCTAAAATATCATTAATTAGTTGCAGTAAATGTTCACCTGCTCGACTAATAATATCAAGATGTTGGTGATGTTCAACTTTTATACTTGAGTCGTTATTCATGAGTTGAGCAAAGCCTAAAATCGCATTCAGAGGTGTTCGCAGTTCGTGACTCATTGAGGCGAGAAATTCGCTCTTGGCACTGTTAGCTGCATCTGCTGCTTCTTTAGCTTGCTGAAGTTCTATGGCTTGCTGCTGTGTTTTAGCAAATAATTCGGCTTGTTGAACAGCTACCCCTAACTGACTGCCAATTTGGGTAACAATTTTAATTTCTGCTTTTGTCCATTCTCTCGGCGTTCCATTTTGATAGGCGCAGAGTAATCCCCACAAATTTGTTCCGCAGAAAATGGGTGCAATGGTATAGGAACGAGCTTGCAATTGCTCTAATAAATTCAGATAACATTCATCAAATCCGGCTGTATAAATATCTCGTACAGAGCGATAGTAACTTTTTCCCTGGCGATAAAATCCGCCTTGCTTTTCTTTTAGATAAGTATCTTCTATCAAAGCTTCGCCACTATCCAGTAGTTTCGCCACACAATTTGTTTGATTGACTGTCACTTGAGTTAAATAGGATTGCTCTTCTGTAGCGGGTATTAATTTTGTCCACCCTGACATGACAGACTCAGCAATGACTTCTCCACTCCAGTCGGGGTTGAAACGATAAACGAGAACCCGTGAACAACATAAGGCTTGTCGAAGTTCTTCAGTCGTTGCATTAAATATGGTTTCAAGTTCGAGGGTTTCGCGCATTCTTTGCATGACTTGAACAATTGATCTTTCTCGTTTCGCGCTTTCTTGTAAGGCTTGTTCGACTTGTTTCCGCTCGGTAATATCAGTGTTAGAACCCACCATGCGATAGGGTTTATTGTTGTTATCCCACAGCGCAACACCTCGACAAAGAATCCAACGAATATTTCCGGGTTTTGTAATGGCTCTAAACTCGACTTCGTAGTAAGGAATTTCTCGATTGATATAACGTTCTAAAATGCCAAAAATTCGCTCTGAGTCGTCGGGATGAAGAATTTTTTTAAAGGATTCCACATGGTTAGGGAGTTCTTCCTCAAAATAACCTAACATCGTTTTCCAACGGGGCGAAAAATAAGCTTTTCCGGTTTCAATATCCCAGTCCCAAATCCCATCATTTGCCCCTTCTACCGCGAGGGAAAATCGTTCTTCTGAGGCTCTTAAAGCGGCTGAGGTTTGCTTTTGTTGGGTGATCTCACTAACGGTACAAATAACTCGTTCAACGCTGCCATTTTCTGCAAGTTGTGGAGTGGCGTTAACTAATAGCCATTTACATTGATGAGTCGGTTCTGATTCACAAATTCCAATGATCACGTTTCGGATCGGTTGACGTTGATTAATCGCGGATTGTACGGGAAGTTTTTCTTTTTTAAAATCACTGAGATCTTCTTGGATAAGATGCCAATTTTCACCAAATTTTTGAGGATTTTTAGCTTCTGCTGGCAGCTTTAATAAGCTTTGTGCGGATTGATTACTAATCAGGATTTCTGCACGATTATTGAGGAGTAATACGCCGACTTGCATTTCTTGAATCAGCATCTGAAAGCGGCGTTCACTTTCTGCTAAAGCTTTTTCTTGTACTTGATGCTTATTTAATTTTTGGTTTAAAAAACTAGCGACTACAACGATCATTAACGAAAGCATGATCAAGTTGTTGTTAGAGTCCGTGAAAATTGTTGTTATGATTTCCATCGATTGTCATTCCAATAAGTTTTTAATTGATGTGTTTATTCTAAATATATCAAATTTTCTTGGTATTTGTTTAAAGCATAATGATTATAACTTTCATAAAATTACGGTTAATAAAATATTTTATCGCCAAAATTTTAGTTAATTTTTATGAAGACCCTCGGCGAGTTTTTAACTTGATTTAACGCTCAAAAAAGCCTAAAGATTTGAGGATATTTTTAAATTTATATAAAGTAGTGGGGGATAAACTGACTGGTATTTTGCGTAATCGGAGTTTGATCTTCTCGAATCCCAATCCCAGCAGGTTGATCACCTACAATCCATGATCCAATAACAGGATAATAACGGTCAAATTGAGGCAATGGGCAGTAGGATTGATAGATCAGGGGTTCGTCTTGATAGATGCCATCCGTTTGATAGGAGCGATCGCCATAATAAATATTAATGTTAGCACCTTCACGGGAGAATATAGGTTTACTCAGGTAGGGATGAGAAAGTTGACTGGAGTCAAAATAGGCAGGTAAGAGGTTAGGATGATCCGGGAAAAGTTCCCACAAAATAGGCAGAATTGCTTTATTGCTGAGAATCATTTTCCAGGCGGGTTCTAACAGCAGCATCGGTTCACTTAAAAGATGTTTTCCGAATTCATCCTCAATCATCCATTCCCAGGGATAGAGTTTAAAGAGTGCTTGAATGGGATAATCTTCTAAGTCACAAAAGCACTGATCATTAGAGTTCCAACCCATTTCGTCAATATAAAGATGTTTGGTTTCAAAGCCAGCTTGAATGGCGACATCTCTCAGGTATTCAACGGTTCCGAGGTCTTCTGCGGTATCACGTTCACAGGTAAAGTGTAGATATCTTTGGGTTGGAGATAAATTAAAATAGATTTGTTGGAATTGTTCGAGTAGTTTTTCGTGAATGGAGTTGAACTGATCAGCGTCGGGGAAAATTTCTTCTAACCACGTCCACTGAACGATGCTAGCTTCAAGTAAGGCGGTGGGAGTATCGGCGTTGTATTCGAGAAGTTTGGGGGGATGGATGCCATCATAGACAAAATCAAAGCGACCATACAGGCTGGGGTCGCCCCGTTCCCAGGACTGGCGACAGAGTTGAAAAAATTCGGGCGGAATGGAAAGTTGAGTGTAACGGTTTTCGGTAATAATGCAGTCAACGGCTTCTAGACAAAGCTGATGGAGTTCTTGGGTTGCGGCTTCGAGTGAGTCTATTTGTTCAGACGTAAACTGATAACAGACGCTTTCATTCCAGTAGAGTCCATCGAGATTGTAATAGTGAAATCCAACCTCATCGCATTTTTGTTCCCAGTTGGGACGGGGTTTGAGGGGGATGCGTTTCATAGAAGACCTTCTTCTGTATATATATAGTTTTGATCATAAATTGATGTTGTTGGAGTTAACCGCCTCGGCTCCCAGTACCCACTCGTCCTCCTGAACCAAACCCTCCTCGTCTAGTATTCCCAACGGATGAACGGGAGCGGTTCGGGGAACTTGAACGACCGAATAAACCGGAACGAGGTGGAGGGCTGGTTCTAACTCCAGCGTTAACAGGAATCACGCGAGGAGGACTGTTGTAGGTGCGGTAATAATAGTAGTTGCCGTTACGATATCGGTAGTAGGGGCCGTAATAATAACCGACGGGATAGGAGTTATCGGTAATGGGTTCACAGAGTTCGGGTTTACCCCATTCTTGCTGACAGTCTGGCAGGTTGCGGTACACTTCTCGTCTTTTATTAGAAGATTCGCAGGCTTTCAGACCGACTGATGCGATCAAAACGAGGGTAATAACTGCGGTTTTTCGGGATTTGCGGGGAGTTGTTTTATCCATCATCAGCTTACCAAAGCTTCTTCCTTCAGCTTAACCTATGACCCGCTCAAGAATAAATAGCTCAAATGCTAGTCTAATAAGGGTTTGAGGGGATTTAGTTGAAGCATAATGTAACGAAATGTTAAAAAAACAGCGCTATAGCAGCATAACGTCTTGACATCTTTGAGAAATACCTTTATCTTTAAATACATACCCGGGTACACAAGTTCACTGTCCTATGCAAAGCAAGCAAAAGGTAACGTTATATATTCCGCCCCAACTGCATCGCAAACTCAAAATTAAAGCGGCAGTTGAATCTGAACCGATGTCTTCTCTAGCTGAAAAAGCAATTATTTTCTATCTCAATAATCCAGAGGTAGTGGATGAATTGGAAGCATCGCATGGGCAAACTCATCGGGTATATTCTTGTCCCGAATGTGCCAATTCTGTTGTTATCAGGGATGGTGAGTTAGTTTCACTGAGAAACCAACCCAGCATACTAACCGAAGATCAACTGGATCTTCAACAGGTGCAACAGGTTGATACTCCCCCAGCTCAACAAGGAGAAGAAAAGCTGGTTCCCTGTTAGTTCGATAAACTCTCGATCGCAGTTTGGGCGCTCCTGTCGTGTTCAGATTTGAGTGAAAGAGTTAAAATTAATCCTTCACACCAAATGTTGTACCGTCTCTAATGGATCGAGGACTATGCAAGAAGAATTAGGAATCTTAATTGAAGCTCGATATCCTCTGATCTACCTCGTCACATCCGAGGAGGAGCGGTCTGAGCAGACAATCGCCAAAATCGCACAAGCCAAGCGTCAGCGAGAAGTTTATATATGGACAGTTACCCGTGGCTTAGTCAAATACGATCAACCGCGCACAACTGTTCAGTCAAATACAGTTTCTCCCCAGGCGGCAGTTGAATGGGTGATTCGGCATCGAGAACCCAATGTTAGCGGCAGTATTTACATTTTCAAAGATTTGCATCCCTTCAAGGATTCTCCAGAAGTGACCCGGTGTTTGCGGGATGCGATCGCCAGTTTTAAAGACACCAACAAGACTATCATTTTGATGTCTCCGGTACAAGAAATCCCCATCGAGCTAGAGAAAGAAGTTGTTGTTTTAGACTTCGCTCTACCCGATATGAAGGAGCTTAACCAGGTGTTATCCGCTCAGTTAGAGCAAACCCGTTCCCGTAAAATCAGTACAGAAACACGGGAGAAGTTGTTAAAAGCAACGCTCGGGTTAACCCGAGATGAGGCGGAGAAAGTTTACCGTAAAGCTTACGTCACCGCCAGTCGTTTAACAGAAACAGAAGTCGATATTGTCTTATCCGAGAAAAAGCAGCTAATTCGGCGCAACGGAATATTAGAGTATATCGATGTGGATGAAACGATTGATGCGGTTGGAGGCTTAGAAGAACTCAAACGCTGGTTAAAACAACGCTCTAATGCGTTTACCGAACGAGCCAGAGAGTACGGTTTACCACAGCCCAAAGGAATGCTGATATTAGGGATACCCGGTTGTGGAAAGTCTCTAATTGCGAAAACCACCTCTCGGTTATGGGGTTTACCCCTGCTGAGATTGGACATGGGCCGAGTCTATGATGGCTCAATGGTGGGTCGCTCTGAGGCGAACTTGCGAAACGCATTGAAAACAGCAGAATCCATTTCACCCGCGATTCTGTTTATCGATGAGTTAGACAAGTCCTTCGCAGGCGGTTCAGGTTCAGCCGATTCTGATGGCGGAACATCTAGCCGGATTTTTGGTTCATTCCTCACCTGGATGCAAGAAAAATCCTCACCTGTGTTTGTGATGGCGACAGCCAACCGTGTTGAACGGCTACCGGGAGAGTTCTTGCGGAAAGGACGATTTGATGAGATTTTCTTCGTTGACCTTCCCACCAAAGAGGAACGGCAAGATATTTTCAAAATTCACCTGTCCAAACGACGTTCAGAAATTGACCGCTTCGACTTAGATCAGTTGTCTACGGTTTCTGAAGGGTTCTCTGGGGCAGAAATTGAGCAAGCGCTCGTCGCTGCAATGTACGAAGCTTTTGCTCAAGATCGAGAGTTTACGCAGCTTGATATCATCGCCGCCATTAAAGCGACACTACCTCTGTCGAAAACGATGAACGAACAAGTGACTGCCCTGCGCGATTGGGCTCGTCAGAGGGCGCGGCCAGCTGCATCTTCCGTCGCTGAATATCAGCGTATGGAATTTTAAAAGCTTTCTCCTGGTCCAAACAGGAGGAAAGGCTAGCACATTAAAGGCTAGCAGTTTCTAAAAAGAACGCCGCTCTTGTGATCAGCGTCTACGCTACAGGTTCAAGAGGGCATCCGTTAAAAGCCAAAACCGTTGTTGTTTCGTTTTCAGTTCCACTAGGAGGATATCACAATGTCTCATTTCAGCACTCTGCGTACCAAAATCTCTGATGCCGAAATCCTGAAGACTTCTTTACGCGATTTAGGGATCTCTGTTAAAAGCAACGCAGATGTTCGTGGCTACAACGGCCAACGTGTACGCGCTGACTTAGTTGCAGTTCTCGAAGGCGAATATGATTTAGGTTGGTCTCGCAATAGCGATGGTACTTTCGACCTGATCGCTGACCTGTGGGGCGTTGCTAAAAAGCACAACCAAACTGAATTGATCAATGCAATCAACCAAAAATACGCTGTTAACAAAACTCTGTCTGAAGTTAAGCAGCGTGGTCTGCAAAATGCAAACGTTAAATTGATCGTTCAAAAATAGTCGCTCTGAGCGTTCCCAAGCTTGCGGGTTAACCATACGGGTTAGCCCGTTTTTTTGTGTGAAGAAACTCACCACGCTCGACACGCTCGACACGAAGATTTTTGGATTTTGCTAAGATTACCAAGGGCTACCGATGAGAGTAAAACCTGCCCAGTAAAACGGATGATTTAGGCTAACATCACCTTGAACGGCAATTTCTGGGGGTAACTCCACATCTGCGGTAATGGTCTTTTTCTGATAGACTAATTTTCCATCTTCTAAACGAACTTTCCCTTCTAACATTGCCAGTTGAGCTTGTCGGAGGGCTTCTGCTTTAATGGGACTCTGTAACAACGCATCATAAAATGTACTCATCAGTCCCAAGGTTCCCACATCACTCACGTACCACAAACTCGCGAGGGCTGACTTAACACCCGCTTGAATGGCGAGTCCTGCAAAGCCTAATTCGGCATCTTCATCGCCGACTGCGGTGGTACAAGAACTCAAGACTAATAGTTCGACGGTTGGTTGATCTAAGCGTAACTGACGCAGTTCATCTAACCATAATTTTTGATCCCAAAATTGAATATAAGAACGGTTTGCACCCCCTGCTAAAAACTCCCCATGCGTAGCTAAATGAATAATATCAAATTGTTTTTGTTTGCGTTGGCTGGTGAGATTATCAATGGTAAATTCTTCGTTGAGAAATGATTGACCAGGCCATTGATTTTCCTGTACAATTAAACTCAATTCAACGGGAACAGCAGGCAGGGGGGCTTGAGTGGGGTCGGTAAATTTGGACGCTCCCATCGCCAGAACTTTTGAGTTTTTCAGGTTAACATAGCTGGTATCGGTTAAACTCAAACTGGGAATTAAAGCTAAACTATAATTTTCTAAGAGAAACTTTTCGCCGTCGTATAATGCAGCAATGGGTAAGGTTCTTAACCCCGCATCCATCGAAAAAATTAACGTTTTAACTTGATGTTTTTCTAACTCAGTTTTTAAGGGTAAAATCAACCAATCATAGAGTTTTTTTCCGGTAATTTTATATTCAGTATCACTTAAACTCTTTGGGGTTCTAATTTGATTGCTAAACTCTCGAACCACTTTTAACAGTTCTTCTCGTTTGATGTGGGTACTTTTAAATAAAGGTTGACCATCGGGTAAAACTAATCGCATTTCTAATTGATTCGCTTGCATGGAAACATAAACAATAGCAGGTTTATGTCCGGTTAGTTTAGTAATATCGCTGAGAGTCTGACGAATACTTTGATCACTAACTGGATTTTTATTGAGGTTTTCACCAAAATATTTAATAAATTCCTGACCGCGAAATAAATCAATTTGTAAGACGGATGACGTCAAGGAAGATGTCGCCATTTGATCGGCTGAAATCGTTGTTCCTTGGAGTTGAATCGGAATATTTTCAATATTTTGAGATAATTCTTCGTTATTACCTAAATTTCCCTCTTCTGTAATCACATTTGTTGATGAATCTAAATCTTCATTAACTGAAACCTCACTAGAAGAAGTAGAGGGATTTTCGGTTGTGGCTTCTAGTACATTATCTTGAATAACGGGTTCTTGATTTTCTGAGGATTGATTGGGATTTTCTGTCGGAATATCATCTTGATTAGATTCGGGTTGTTGAGGAGGATTTACAGAGTTATTTGCAGTAGGTAAGGCTGTTATTTCTCCATTGGTAATTGCCCCAACTGTACCGTTTAAACTCGGATCGCCAATCTCAAAGATGTTGCTTGTAGATTGCGGTAAAATGATGTTTCCTGCTTCATCAAAACCAATGGCAGATAAACTCGCTTCTATTTGATTTGCGGCTGTAAATGTTCCGGTTGCCCGAAAGAAACGCTGGGTATTAATTTCAATATTTCCTCCGGTTTTAGCGGCTTCTGTGTTAATCGAAATTACTTCAATATCATTAGGAGAAACTAAGCGAATATTTCCCCCATTTCCCTGAGAAGAACGGGCTTCTAAGGTTCCTGTTTTAATGCGATCGCCGGACTGAAGGGTAATATTTCCTGCATCTTCAGTTGTGGCTGAAGTTATATTTCCCGTAACAATTTCACCCTGTTGACTGGTTAAGTTAATGTCTTGATTTGAAGTGATATTACTGGTTTGTATGCTGCCATTTGCCCGAATATTTACACCTGTCAGATTGCTATTTTGATTGGTGCTAATATTCCCTCTAACAATGATATTACTCTGTTGACTGACGAGATTTACTTGAGGATTTTCTAGGGCTGAATTGGACACAGAATTTGAGGAAATGCGGATATTTCCGGTTTCAATGGCTTCTGCGGCTTGCAGATTAATCTCAGCCTCAGATTGTAAATTTCCGGTGGTAATTTGACCGCTTGTACTGGTTAATTGCAACGTTTGACCTGTGGTATTAATATTGCTTAGAAATAGGTTTCCATCGGCTTTGATTTGAATACTTGCATTATCAACCCCTGTAATACTTCCTTGTGCAACGACAAAACCGGGAAAATTAGGTGCTTGCAAAATCACGGGATCACGAAATGTAATATCTCCCGCTATTGTCAGAGGACTGCTACTATTTTCCCGACCAATTGTAATCAATTCAAACCCATTGGCGAGTGCATTTAAGTCTGTACCACTCAATTCTAAAGCTTCTGTATTTCCCTCATTTCCTAACGTAATTGCTTGTCGGTTATTGTAGGGTTGTAAGACTAAAAACCCATTGCCAATAATGGAGTTATTTCCACCAACGAAATCAATCTCATTGGCTGTTAATTGTATTGTTGCTGCTTGGTTTCCTGTATTTTGAATTTGTCGGGAAATAATTCGTCCTGACTGACTGGTGATCGTAATATCTTGACCATTTGTCATCAAATTTCCCAAGCTAATATCATTCAACGCATTTAAGGTCAAACTAGCATTATCTACCCCCGTCAGCGTATAAGGACTACCGGATGAAGTTGTTCCCATATTAATTCGACCAAAAGGAGATTGAATCAAAATTGGGTCTTGAACCGTCACATTTCCAACAATTGAAATCGTTCCTTTACTATCAGGTCTGCCGATAATAATTTGAGAAAAACCATCTTGGAGAGTTGACATTTCATCGCTTGTCAAATTCAAGGTTAAGCCCGAATTATTACTGCGATTTGCAATCATAATATCCTGGGCATCTGTTGCGGGTTGTAGAATTAAAATTCCCGTTCCTTCTACTAAATTTGTGAGGTTAATCTCATCACTGGTCAGGGTAATATTGCCGTTTAAACTGGCTGAGTTTTCCCCTGACCCTTGTAGGCTGTTATTATCAAATGAACCTGTCCGAATAGTCTCCGCAGAGATTTCGACTTCGGCTTCTAAATTAATATTTCCTCCGGCACTTCTTCCCTTGGCATTAACTGAATTTAAACTCAGTCTTTCAGGAGTTTTAACTTGAATATTTCCGCCCACACCCTCAGCAGAAGTCGCATCTAAACTATAAGAATCGGATGAAAAATTAATATTTCCTTCCTCACTATTAATCGTAATATTTCCCGCTTGCTGCGAACCCGAAGTATTGATTAAATCTATCTCAATATTTTCAACGGCATTCACAGTCACATCACCCGCTTTACCCGAAGTAGAATTCAAGGTTTGAGTCGAAAGTTCACCTGTTTTAATGCGATTTCCACTCTCAAGATTAATATTCCCACTACTATTTAAACCATTGGTTTGTAAATCGGCGGTCGAAATTTCTCCTTGATTTGTTGTGATTGTAATATTTCCACCCTCCCCCAAAGTATTAGCGGCAGAAAGTTGACCTGTTTCAATCTTTCCATTAAAATCCGAACTTAGAAAAATATTACCGCCATTGGTTGAAATCTCGCCAATTTCAATATCCACTCCCGTAATGGTAATAGACCCGCCAGCCGTTTGAATGGTATCATCAGAACTCATAACAAATGATCCGGTTCCATCCCCATCTGCATCGGCGGTAAACGTGACTGATCCGGTTGAAGCTTGAAAATTCAGTTGATTGTCTGCAAGGTCATTAATCGTAATATTATCTCGCGCTTCTAAAACAATATCGGCAGTTTCCCCAATTCGTTCTAACGTGGTTTCTGAAATGGTAAACTCTGAAGGATTATTCTCGGCTAAAATTTGATTATCTCGCAGAGAATTTTCATTTTCTATTGCTTCATTTCCATCAATAATGGTAATATTAAGGGGATCTAAAAGCAACGTTCCAACACTTCCATTTACCCCTCGCAAATCGACGTTTCCTTCTACGGTTAAATTCCCATAACTGGAGATTTCCGCAAATCCCCCATTTCCGGTAACACTCTGGGCGCTAATATTCCCAAAAAACCGAGTCTCTAAGTCTGACCAAATAATAATCTGTCCAGCATTTCCGGTGACTTCGGCATTGGCTAAAATAGAGGAATTACGATTAATAAACGTATGATTGGCATTGGGAATTAAACCACTTCCTCGCTGATCTCCGCCTATTCTGACGGTACCTCCACCATTCACCCCTGAAACGTCTACTTTTGCATCGACTAACCCGACGGTTTCCCCGATGATATTAACGTTTCCGGCTTCTGCGGTGGTATTTCCTGAAACGACGGCGACACCGCTAGAATTAGGAATTTCTGTTCCTGAATTTGTTAATTGTACCCGACCATCGGCCAGTACCGTCACTCCGGTTGCGTGGTGGCGATCGCCTCCGGTTAACAGTTGTGGTAAGGATAAAGCCGCAATTTCCGGGGAATGACTCCCCCCGTTTACGCTTGTTACTTCTAAATTGAGTAAATGTCCGCTTTGGCTGATGCGGAGAATTTGTTCACCGGGAATGGCGGCGATGGTAATTTTGCCACCAGGGGCGCTCAATTCTCCTGTATTAATAACATTATTTCCTAATAAGCTGATATTTTCTCCGGCTGCTACTGCAAGCTGACCTGCATTAATAATACTTCCTGATGAGGTTGTTGAGAAGCGAAAAGCGTTGGGACTGTCCACTAAGTTGGTATAGTCATTACTTCCAATGGCGTTAAACCAATTGGAACCGAGTCCAATTCCTGTCGCAGTTGTGACGGTAAAAGAACCGGGAATATTTAAACTTGCACCTGATCCAAAGATTACCCCAGCCGGGTTCATTAAAAATAAATTAGCATTTCCGCCCGTCACTTGAATTAACCCATTAATAACAGAAGCATTTCCCCCGACAACTCGAGTTAAAATATTCTGAATAGAATTGTTTGATAAAAAGTTGGCAACTTGTCCAGACTCGACATTAAACTCGGTGAAACTATGAAATAAATTTGCCCCATTTCCCGACACCTTCCCCCCTTCAATGTTAGTCTGATTTCCCTGTTGATTTGTTACCGTATTTGTGCTGTTGGGTTCAGGAATAATCGGTTGAGCAACAACTTTTGTTGATTTGAAGGAAGAGAGGATTTTACATCGCCCGAGATCGGGAAATTCAGAAGTATCCAAAACGAAAAGGAGCGTTAACGGTAGGGAGAATAGGACTAGCTTAAAGTCTAAGCTGCGGTTCATCTAAAATCCTCCTGGGAAATTCCCGTATCAACCAGTTTAACAGTAAAAGTTACAACGATACTCCTGATTTAATATCACAAATCTTGCTAAACTTCATCTGTAAATGGGTTTACTTTTTACATTACCTTGATGCTGTAGTTCGTTATAGTAGATAATAGCCATTGATGCAAATTAACCGATTGAAACCACCATCATGCGTTTGATTGGCTTAACTGGGGGAATTAGTACAGGAAAAACGACGGTTTCTAACTACTTGGCCCAGACCTACTCATTCCCCATTTGGGATGCAGATGTCTATTCTCGCGAAGCCGTGCAACCGAACTCCCCTGTGTTGCTAGCCCTTGTTGGTCGGTATGGTACTGAGATTTTACTCTCTGATGGTAGCTTAAATCGTCCGCAACTTGGTAGTATTATTTTTAGTAGCTTAACAGAACGTCACTGGGTCGAGCAGCAAATTCATCCGGTTGTCCGCGATCGCTTTTGTGAAAATATTCAACAGTTTCAGCATCAAGCGGATAAAAATGCTACTGCTATTTTAGGGGTTCCTCTGTTATTTGAAGCTGAAATGACTGATTTAGTGACAGAAATTTGGGTGGTTTATTGTTCTCCCTCTCAACAGCAGTCACGTTTGATACAACGCAGTAACGGTTCTTTGACTCCCGAACAAGCTCAAGCGAGAATTGACAGCCAGATGCCTCTTGAGGAAAAATGTAAAATGGCAGATGTGGTGTTGGATAACTCCTCAACTTTGGAGGTTCTCTGGCAACAAGTCGATGATGCGATCGCCAGAACCATCTAAAATAGCGTTAACTGTTACTCGAATAACAAATGGATGTCATCCCTGCAATTGATTTACTCGAAGGGCGTTGTGTGAGACTCTATCAAGGCGACTACGACCAAGCCCAAACTTTCAACGATGATCCGGTTGCGGTGGCTCAACAATGGGCAGATCAAGGCGCAACTTGGTTACACTTGGTTGATCTCGATGGAGCCAAAACAGGTCAACCCACGAATCATCATATCATAGAAGCCATTGTCAATGCGGTTAATATTCCCGTACAAGTGGGCGGCGGGTTACGCAGTCGAGAAACCGTTGCAACGTTGTTAAATTTGGGCGTAAAACGGGCAATTTTAGGGACGGTTGCAGTGGAAAACCCCCAATTAGTGGCGGAGTTGTGTCAAGAATTCCCTGAAAAAATTGTCGTGGGAATTGACGCCCGTGATGGTAAAGTTGCCACTAGAGGTTGGCTAGAAACTTCAGAAGTATTAGCCACTGAACTCGCCCATCAGATGGCACAGTTAGGCGCCAGTGCTATTATTTATACTGATATTCATCGGGATGGTACTTTACAAGGCCCAAATAAAGCGGCGCTGCGGGAAGTTGCAAACGTTGTCGCCATTCCTGTGATCGCCTCTGGGGGAATTAGTTCGGTGACAGATTTGTTAAGTTTGTTATCCTTAGAACCGTTAGGCGTCACGGGGGCGATTGTGGGTCGCGCTTTATACACAGGAGATGTTGACCTGAAAGAAGCAATTCAGGCTGTTGGTCAAGGACGTTGGCAGGATGTCCCGCCAGACTTTGGGGGTTCGTCTTTTGCTTAAGCAAAAATCAATCCCATTTCTCAACCGTCCGTTTATATAACCAATCTTCTACTCTAGTCGGATCATCAACATATTTTTTCAGCCCTGGATCTGGCCAGATATGTAGTCTATCTTTACATCCGACAGAGATCGCTGCGGCTTCAATATCCTCCCATTGTCTCAAAAAATCCTCAGCCCAGGAGCGTTTTGTCATCACAGAATTAACCCATTCTAACCCGGCTGCAAGCATTCGTTTTCCATTCGTACCCCTGGCGTTAATGGGTTCCCAAAAAATGACTTCCGGTTCAAGCTGCATGATTTTTTCTAAATATTTTTTAAAGTCATCTCGCGTTAAACTGGGTGGAGTTGGAGCCATTGCCACATAGAGACGACATCCCGCTTGATGACCTTTTAATAAGGCTTCATAACGTTTAGAAGGTGGGGGTGCTTGGGGTTCAATTTGACGACTCAATTGATCATCTAAATAGGGTAAACTCATCCCAACTGTAATATTATGATTAATTAGAATATCAAGATCATTAATCCATAAAGGACTGCGGGTTAAAATTCGGACTCTTTTGTTTTTTGCTGACAGAATCTCAACAACACGACGAGTAATTTCAGCAGTTTGTTTGTTTTGATAGGGATCGGTACCCGAACACAATAAAACAACGCCTTGACCTGGATCTGTTATGTTCCAAGTTCTCTTACGTTCTAAAATTGTCTTCAATTTTTCGGGAATTCCTTCACGAATTAAAAGGTATTGTCCCCAGTCCATTTGAGGGTTATTGACTCCTTTTTTCTGAAGTTCCGCCTGTCTTGTCCGAATGGCAGGTGTTGAAGGAACATAACAATTATGAGTCGCTAATCCATTGGCAAAAAATGTGTGTGTTGAGGTTTGGATATCTACAACATCAATTAAGCCCATCGGAATTTTGTCAATGACTTTTGCTGCCTTAATCCCTTTTAACGCCCCTCCTATTATCTTTTCTGACTTCCTAGCTATGGCTGGGCAAAAGGTTGAGAAAAATCTGATAACTTCTGAAAAACCCCCAAGAAGCCGAAGGTTGAAGTAGCAACTTTCATACTTTTCAACTTTGAAAGTAAATCCAAATGACTCTGCGTACTTTTGGACTTGATGTAAGACGGGTAATGTTTTTTGGGAAAGCCGAAGCGATTGATTGAAAGAACCTTCTGCATCAAAAAACCCTGATACAAAACCCCTGTGATACTCAGCCGTGTCTAAGGGGGCGGCAAGTAAATGAAATAACTTTCTACACTGGGCTTGAGATCGAGTTTCCACTTTTTGAGCTTCTCGATGCTTATCGCTACCTTTATAATAAGGGCGAATGTTAACAGATATGTTGAACTCTAGGAGATACTCAACTAATCTCTCTAGAGGTTCAAAGTCGCAAAGAGCAACCCTCCAATATGGCGTGTAATCCCCTTTATAAAGCTCGTCAGGGTTGAATCTGAATGTTCCATCCCCTGCTGTTATTCCTGCGATGTAGCCAAGCTTGTAATCGACTGAAGGAACGAAATAGTTCGCCGATCCAATACTTTTGATTGTAGAGAACCCATCTTTTCTGTTTTGCAAAACAGTCGTTAATTCACAAGTCGATAACCATTTTCCCCGATGATTAAGCCATCCATGATTTGAGGTTGCAATTATTTCTCCTGTGTCTGTGATAATTTTTGTCGCCTCTTGCTTGCTCCATTGAATTGCCTCTATAGTGCTTTTGCGGAAAAATCGATAAACATGACTGGTAGTATTTTCGTCAAACCCTAGAAGTGTATCCCCCACTTGGGCATATTCTAGTTTTCGCCAAACGAGATCTGAGTAAAGAATTAAAGTGTCGGGGGAAAGACAAAACGTACATCCATGCAAACAGCCAGATGCTATATTAATTACATAGTCGCACAATCCCTTTTTATTCAGATTACTCTGCTGAAGTGGATTGACAATGGCTTCAGTTCCTCTAACAGTAGACATGGCTATCGACTACATTTGATGATCTAAAAAGTTATCGGCTTGTTCATAACAACTTTTTCTTTTATACTATTTATTATATCATAGACTGAAGAAATAATCAATATTCAATTTTATTTCTTAAATCTTGAAATTTGGAACTATGGAACAACAAACTTTTGGCGGTGATTGGACTGAAGAAAAGTTAAAGCGAGTCAGTAAATATTTAAAAGCTTATTCAACAATTATGAATAAGTATAATTTTAACTATGCTTATATAGATGCCTTTGCGGGAACAGGATACAGGACACTTAGGGACGAAGATGAACTGAATACTTTACTGTTACCAGAACTGGTGGAGCAAGAATCAAAAAAGTTTTTAGATGGATCGGCACGAATAGCACTTCAAATCAAGCCAGAGTTTAAGAAATATATATTTATTGAAAAAGATGAAAACAAAGTCAATGAATTAGAAAAGCTTAAAATAGATTTTCCTAATTTATCTGAACGAATTAGTATTATTCACTCCGACGCAAATGTTTATCTTAAAGATCTATGTCGAAAAGACTGGAAAACACGGCGTGCTGTCCTTTTTCTTGATCCCTTTGGTATGCAAATCCCCTGGGAAACAATTGAATTAATTGCTCAAACAAAAGCTATTGACTTATGGTATCTTTTCCCATTAGGAATAGCGATTAATCGATTACTAACCAAAGATGGAAATATTAGTGAATCAAGAAAAGCCCGACTCAATGAAGTATTTGGAACAACAGACTGGTATGACACATTTTACAGAATTACAGAACAAACAAACTTGTTTGGAGACACATATTCTACAACAGAGAAAATCGCAAACTGTGAGTTAATAGGTCAATATTTTACAGAAAGACTAAAGACAATTTTTGAAGGTGTAGCCAAAAATCCTCTAGTGCTATGTAATTCTAGAAATACACCTTTATACCTACTTTGCTTTGCAGCCGGAAATAAGAAGGGAGCGTCAACCGCCATTAAAATTGCTCAAGATATACTCAAGAAATAGGAGGTTGATAACTTTTAGAGTCGATAGAAATGAGCAAATTAATCAGCTACAACCGTCAGTTGAATTCACCAGCTAAAGGGTTGAACGCAGGGGCGATAACTGTTCAATGAGTTCATCGGTTTGTCCGGTGACATGATTGGCGTATCGTTGGGCGAGGGGCGGAACAAAAACTAAGGGGTTACTAAAGCCTGAAAAAATATGAATTCCGGTTAAATTGGGTATTGCTCCAACCAAAGGCAAACTATCGGCTGTAAACGCCACTAAACAATGATACCAATGAGCGGGTAAATCTTGCAATGGGGGTAATATTTTACCGATGGCGTTGCGAATTTGGGCTTCACTTTCTGCGGGGTTAACTTTAGCATTCGGATCACTTAAAACCCGAGAAGGTTGACCGATTCGCATTTTGTTATTTAAAAATTGTACCGCACTCCCATCAATAATTAAAGGCACAAATTCATGTCCGGGTTCATCCCAGAGGCGTTCAAATTCCGGCTTGGCGGCGTCGGCTTCGAGTTGAAACCGTTCCATTCCCGCAGACATCACAACGGTTCTGAGGTTAATCTCAACAGGTGGCGTTTCTAAGACTTCTGTATGGGTAAAATGTAAGCGAATGGAAATTCCCGCAGAGGCTAATAAACTCCGAGTTAAACCCCCTGCACAAATAACAGTATTTTCAGCTAAATAAGTGTCATTTTTAGTTTTAACGCCAGTAATACGATTTTCTTGTTTTACGAATTCTGTAACTTTGGCAATTTCTAACGTTCCCCCCAGTCGTTTAAAAGCGTCTAAATAAGCAAAATTTGTTTTTTCGGGGGAGATATGACCATGACGGACAGTAAAGGCTGCGGCGATACCATTGGGGTTGAGAAGCGGTTCAATTTGACAAGCGTCTTCTGGGGTTAATAAACGAGGCGGTGTGATAAATCTAGCATAATTTTCGGCTATTTTTTCGGGGTTTTGTTCAGGGGAAACAGTTAACACGAGGTCAACTTCTCGAAATTCGGTATCGGCTTCTAATTCTTCGGATAATATTTGATGACGTTGTTTTCCATCTTCACAGAGTTGACGAGTTAACGGGGTACTTCCAGACCAATAAGCCAGTCCACCGTAACTGTAGCGAGTGGCATTTTCAAACGTTGGATTTTCTTCGATCAGAAGAACATTCAAGCCTTTTTTTGCCAGTTCATAACTGAGGCTTGTTCCTGTAATTCCAGCACCGACTATAATCCAGTCATAGTTGATCATAAGAGGAGGGTGAGTGAAGTTGACATCTATTTATATTCTGCCCTAAATTGACCCAATATTTTGATTAAGTTTTAGGTTTTGATGTGGCTTTACTGATCAATGGGTTTGTATAGAATCGTCTTTCCGCGTCGTTTTCCTGAGTCTTCCCAACCTCTTTGTTGTAGTTCCCCAATGCGATTGAGAGTGGTAATATAAGGAGCAGAAACACCTAAAATATCTCCCAATTCTTTGGCTGTTTTTAGGATGGGAACATTGGTTTTTGGTTGGGGTGGCGAAGCTTGGGGCGGTTCGACTGATGGGGGAGAAGATGAGGTTTCACTAACATTAGAGTTGAGATTATTTTCTATTGATTGTTGAATCAGTTGTTCTAAGCGATTTTCTAGATTTTGCAAGAGTTGTAGATCTAGATTTTGTTCTAAATACTGTTGAACCGTTTTTTTAACTTTCTCTGTGAGGAGTTCATCTAAACTCCCTGGAGAAGATTCGCCTGTTTCATCTAAGTAGTCAGCAATTAACTGGCTTAAAACCTCTGCTGTTGTCATGTCATGTTCAATACACCTAGCCCGAAAACGTTGCCACAAATTATGGCTAATTTCAAAGCTTGCTAGGGTTTTTTCGTCTACATCTTTTTTGTTTGATCGCTCTATCAACGATTTTTACCCTAATTTTTGCAGGAGATATCATTGGTTGTGAGATATAAAAAGTTTAGCAAAAAATGGAGAAAATCTAACTTTTAGAAATAACTTTCAAAAGCTTATTAAAAGTTTTTTCTGTTTGTTGAAAGTTTATTAAGAAGTTTTATCAATTAAAGGTGAATACTTTACCGCTTGGCTGAGACAACTTCCAGACTCAAGAAAAGAAGTAACCCGCTTCAATGACGGTTTGGCTGCTGCGGGAGTCATACTTCAGCAGATATTCGTGGGCGATCGCTTCTTGTTCTCGCAGGGTTTGAACTTCTGCTTCACCAATTTCGGTATCGGTTGACAGCAAAATAACCTGATGACTCGCTGAGGGAAAATAACGTTCGATCAGGTTGTGGCGGTGAGAGGAGTCGAGGCGCCCGAGGGGAGTGTCAATGGCGACGGGGAGGTTGCGTCCCGATACTCTGGCGAGTCCCCACAAAAATGCGATCGCCAGAAGTTGCTTTTCTCCCGCAGAAAGGCGATGTTTGGGGACGGGTTTTCCTTCGAGGTTGTAGAGAGAGAGGCTAAAGTTTTCCGTATCGATGGTGACTCGATGAACTAAATCTGATTTATGTAATAAATATCGAAAGCATTCTGCAACTTCAACTTCAAGTTTATTCAGCTTTTTTAGGGTTAATTTTTCTTTAAATTGCGTGAGGGTTTCTTGTACTTTTTGAATTCGGTTAACCAGATCTTGACTACTTTTAGATTTTAACGTCTCACCCCCGTAAGTATCTAACTGTTTTTTCGTTTGGGTAAATGCCCGTTGAATTTGATCAAAGTTGCGTTGTCCTTCTTCATAGGCTGCTTGGGCTTTCAGGAGTTCTGTTTGAGAGAGTTTGAGTTTTTCTTCTAATTTTTTGTAGACTTCGGGTGCAGCAGCCGTCTGAAGTTTAGTTTCAGTGGCATCAATTTCATCTTGTAGAGTTTTGAGTTGTTCTAAACAGTCTTTTGCTTGTTGATTTTGACTCGGCAATTGAATATTAAGAACAGTTTTTAACTCATTAACGGCTTCTGTGTCAACCTCTAAATAAGGCTGAATTTCTGTTTCTATTTCTTGTTCTAGGGCTTGATTTTCTTCTTGAAGAAAGGATTGAATTTGATGAACTGATTGTTCATCCAGAGAGATTTTAGTGATATAATCAATTAAACGGCTATCTCGTTCTTGTAAAACTTCACGGGCGGCGATAGATTGTTGACGCTTTATTTCTTTGTCGGCTTGAATTTCAGCCTGAATAAGCAGAGGATAAATTAAGTTTAAAGGTAGAGTTTCGGCTGCTAGTTTTCGCAGGGTTTGACGTAGGCTATCACGGGCTTCTTCTAAGTCTTTGACTTTGGCTTGAAGTTGAGAACTTTCTTGAGCAATTTTTCCCCCTTCTGAAACAAATTTATCCGAGGCTTTCTGTTGATGTTTCTCCGCTAACACTAACTGCTGTTTGAGTTCATCTAACTTCTGTTGAGCCGCTTTTTTTTCCTCTTGTTGTTGGGCGAGGCGTTGTTCTATTTCTTCTATATCCGCCCGTTCTTGAATATCTGCAACGTCTTTTCGTTTGCGTTGAGAGAGAATGCTTAAATCTATTGATAAACGGGTTGCCAGTTCCAGTCCTAAAAGGTTATAAATTGCATCAATAACAGCTTGTGGAGGTGTTTCTAATTCGGCTAATTCTTTAACTTGTTCACCATCAAACAGGAATAACTTAGAAATCCCTAACGGTAAAATATTCTCAATATATTCATCCCAAATACTTGCAATGGATTTATCCGGCCATTCTCCAATGACAATCCCTAATTCATCTTTACCATCTTTGGGGTTTTTTGTCCAGGTTCTGACAATTCGCCATTCTGCCATTTTCCCATCTTTAACGTGTTCAAATACAAGTTCAACCCGGGTCTTTTCAATGGGTGAAGCGTTGCTATTAACACACTGGGTTAAAAAGTCGTTGTAGCTGAGATTTCCTCTTGTTGAACATTGGGCGCGTTGTCCGTAGAGGGCGAGGCGAATAGCGTCCATCAGGGTTGTTTTTCCGCCTCCATTCATCCCCCCAAATAAAATAATAGGGCGTAGGTTGCCATTTTCTTCGGGGCGAAGATTGATGGTTTGTCTACCTTGGTAGGGGCCGAAGTTTTGTAGGACAAGTTCGAGAAATATCATGGTGGGGGTGTTGTAACGGATATTGTAACGGATGAATTAATGGTGGGGTTTTTGAGGTTTATGCTTTTGGAAACGGATAGGGTGTTGTAACGGATGGGTTAACTTTGGGTGGTTTGGGTTTATGTTTTTTGGAAACGGATAGGGTGTTGTAACGGATAGGGTGTTGTAACGGATAGGGTGTTGTAACGGATGGGGTGTTGTAACGGATAGGTTAACTTTGGGTGGGTTGAGATGATCTATCCGTTTTGATCTTGGCATTGGTTTAATTATCTCAGCAGAAGTTTAATCCGTTACCAGTCTCCGCCCCAATTTAATCCGTTACCAGCCTCCGCCCCAATTTAATCCGTTACCAGCCTCCGCCCCAATTTAATCCGTTACCAGTGGGGTTTTTGATTTTAGCGTTATTTTAATATCTGGGTTGCCATAGATAGGGTTGAATGGTTTTTCGCCAGTCTTGTAACGATTTTGGGGGTAATATTCGATGATATTCTAATCGCGATCGCCCGAAGTTTAGGAAGAGTCCGACTTCGGCGTTTGTAATGGACAAGTAAGCTACTATTTGGGCGATGTCTTTACCTTCTATTTTACGGGAAACGGCTTTGTCTTCGACGACAATACTGCTGTTTACCCAATGGTCTAGGTAGAGTCTTCCTATCCAGTTTTCTCCATCATACACTTCTTTACAGTATTCTTCTTCTACTGTTAATCCTGCTTGTCGCATTTCTAGAGTTAATGCCCTTTGATAGTGTTTTTCTCGTAGCCCTCTTTGGGTGCGGCTATGGACTCGCATTGCACAGCCAATTATTTGATAGGTTAGTTCTTGATGGGGTATTGTGGGTTTGTACATGGCGATTAGAAACGGATCTGGAAACGGAGGGGGTGTTGTAACGGATATTGTAACGGATGAATTAATGGTGGGGTTTTTGAGGTTGATGCTTTTGGAAACGGATAGGTTAACTTTGGGTGGTTGGATGGATCGGGGGTGAGTATGGTTTCAGATGATCTATCCGTTTTGATCTTGGCATTGGTTTAATTATCTCCGCCCAAGTTTAATCCGTTACCAGTCTCCGCCCCAATTTAATCCGTTACCAGTCTCCGCCCCAATTTAATCCGTTACCAGCCTCCGCCCCAATTTAATCCGTTACCAGTCTCCGCCCCAATTTAATCCGTTACCAGTCTCCGCCCCAATTTAATCCGTTACCAGTCTCCGCCCCAATTTAA
>NZ_LATL02000082.1 GCF_000972705.2 Limnoraphis robusta CS-951
ACTGTAGGGGCGGGTTCCACCCAAATCGATGTCACTCACCAACAAGGTGAATAAACCCGCCCTGTTTTGACTGTAGGGGCGGGTTCCACCCAAATCGATGTCACTCACCAACAAGGTGAATAAACCCGCCCTGTTTTGACTGTAGGGGCGGGTTCCACCCAGATTGATGTCATATTATGTCCGGTTGATTAATTCTGTTATGGGGTGGGGCGGGTTTATCTCAATCTCTCAGTAGTGCTAAAGATATTGTAGAACCCGCCCCTACAGAATCATTATTGATTAGTCGGACATGATATCACTCACCAACAAGGCGAATAAACCAGCCCTGTTCATCCAAATTATTCCGGCATCTATTTGGAAGCTTTAGTAGCATTATTTTTTCGATTTCATATAAATACACTTTAAAAACCCGGTTTCTCAAAGAAACCGGGTTTTTGATCGGCTTTTCAACCTAATTTTATATCATGTCCGGATAATTAGTGATAAAAAACTTTCTCCTTCTCCTCCTCTTTCTTCTTCTTGATTTCCTCCTGACTCCTGACTCCTGACTCCTGACTCCTCTGTCGTTTATTTATAACTGTTCAACCGGACATGATATTAACCCTTGCGTTTCACCATCAAACTTCCTAAACCACTAGCAGCCAAAAGACCTAAAATAGTACCGGGTTCAGGAACACGTTCAACACTATAAATCGTTGTGGTTCCGCTAACTTCATTAGTGGCGATTAACAGGGTTTTTCCGTTGGGGCTATTTTTGGCATCAACAAATAACAATCCTTCCGGGCCTAAATCACCCACTGCCGCTAATTGTGCAGGAGTCGGCGCTGGATCTCCCTCTTCATTTTCGTCGAATTCAACCGAGAAATCCCGGTTATTATCGTAACTGACAAAGAAGGGATTCAACGGATCAGTAATATCATAGGTCATAATTCCGCCAATGCGTTCTAAGCCAATAAAGGCATAGGTACGACCAAACAATTCACCAATGGTAACACCTTCTGGTTCAGGGCCTTTGTTGTCGCTACGGTTATCGAAGTTATTTTCGGAGTTATCGGCGTTGAAGTATTCAGGGAATAATTTAGCGGTAATTTGTTCAAATTGATCGCCGCTATCAAAAATCATTTTTCCGTTTTCATCTAAGATGGAAAAACTGCGTCCACCAAAGACATAAAGTTCATCAAAATCACCATCGCCATCGGTGTCACCCAGTTGATTTGTTACCGTTAAACGACCCAGTTTATCTCGATCTTGAATATCCGCCGGAAACGCATCGGGATCAAGGGTTAAATCTTCCACCCGAACTTCTTCGTTAAACCCACTAAACTCTACACCCGAACCTTCATTGGCAATGACAAGATAGCTTTTACCATTGGCGGTATAACGGGCAATTTCATCGGGTTGATACATCCCAAAAATCGGCCAGTTTTTGATGTTAATACCGTCATCTCGATCACTGGCATCTAAACCGTTACCCGGTAAAGTATGATCTTTAAATCCTAGTCCGACAATTTCGGTAAATTCCCGAGTTTCTAAGTCAAGTAAACCAATCGCATTATTTTCTTGGAATGTCACCCAGGCTTTTTTGCCATCTGCGGAAACGGTGATATACTCGGGTTCAAGGTTTTGAGCAACTGTTGCATTCGGCCCAAAAATCCTAATCCCTTCACCTGTGAGTTTGTCTGCTTTAGAACCGCCAACATTAAAGTCCGTTAAGCCAATTTTTGTCTCTGTGGGCGCCAAACCTGCAAACAGATTTTCTAAATCAATTAGACTGACTGAACCTTCAGGATCGATCGTATACTCATCGTTGGGTTCCCCTTCATTAGCAACAAGAAGCTTTGTTCCGTCGGGTGTGAAGCTGAACATATCGGGTAAGGGGCCAGCCATGACCGAGGAATTTTCAAGACTGCCGTTAAACAGACTGCCATCGGCGTTGAAGAATAACAAACTGCCGTTGTCTTGGCGATTAACGTTTTCTACACTAACGGCAAACAAACTCTGAGTATCATAGCTAAATGAACGCACATGAAGGACATTCCCAAACAAATCGGGATTGAGATCCGGAATTTTGATCTGACCCACGAGGAAGGGGTTCGTGGGGTTGGACAGGCTAAGAATGTCAATGGACTGGGCGCTACGATTTGTTACAAATAAATTGCTTGAAAACGGATCAAATGCCGAAATAAAGGCAGCTTCATCATCAAAAATGCCTGTAGAATAACTCCCAATCGGTTGGATTTTTAGCGTAGAAGCAGTAGCGGAAGTTGAGATTAAACCGAGTAAAAAGGTTGACTGGATTGCTGAGAAAACAAAATGTTTCATGGTTTGATAGCAGATACGGCATCCCCGATCAAAGTTGTTCATTGAAAAACCTCCGAGTTAGAGTTTGTTTTAAAGGAAAATGAAATCAAAATTTCTGAAAACCTCAATAGAAAAACATGAATCTATCCCTCTGTGAAGATGCTCTCAGAGAGTGACCCACTTCTACAGCTTCAAAGGTTTTCACAAATTGAACCCGATAACACTGAGCGGATCAGATGCACTCATCTGTTTTGCTAGTACAGATGTCCCTGAGAATATCACATTATATATGTATCACTAACTGTATAAGTAGCATTAAGGAGGGAATTAGAATTGATATTCATGCGTGAGTATACAGAATTCTTGCATTTTTACAGTGCAAATGACAAGATCTTCTAGTTGAATTTACTGATTTTTTACTAAATCTTTAAATAAGCACTCCGTAAATCCTCCAAAAAAACCCCTATGTGAAGCAAGTTCTCAAATTTCATTACTGATTGATCACTCAAGGGTTTGTTAAAATCACGCTATAGGCAAGCTATGATTTATTTTGTTGCTCAGTGAAGGCAAGCTCACTGAAGCTGATTATGATTTGACGATTCCCTCTGACGACTCTACTCAACTGCCAAGAAATCCCTCTGCATCTACTTTTGCGATCGCCAATTGAGTATCGTTTCACACAAATGCCATACTTGAAGTTAAAGCCCTTGCTGACTCAACACTACAAAATTAAATCCAATGCTACGCACCTTCTTTGGAAAAACTTTACTTGTGGGTCTAGCTACCCTATTGTTCAGTTGTACGGCTCAAACAACAACCTCTAGTCCCGAAACAAACGACCCGGCGGACAACCCTGAGTTAACAGGAACCATTGTAGTTGGAGATGTCACCAGTCAACCTGCAAAAAAAATTAAGCGTTATCAACCGTTAGCCGACTATCTGGCTGCAAATCTCGGAGAATTTGGCATTGGCGTGGGTGAAGTCAAAGTTGCTCCCGATACAGAAGCGATGGCAAGCTTACTCAAATCGGGTGAGGTGGATATCTACTTCGACAGTCCCTATCCAGCGATGCTCGTTAATGAAATTTCTGGGGCGCAACCTATTCTGCGTCGTTGGAAAGGTGGCGATGCTGTTTATTATACTATCATCTTCGCCATGACCGATAGCGGATTCACAAGCTTGAATGATTTAACAGGCCACAAGCTTGCCTTTGATGACCCCACCTCCACTTCGGGCTATGTGTTACCGATGGTTCACATGATGGAAGCGGGGTTAAATATGAAGAAAAAAGAGTCATCCGATGAAAGCGTAGCAGCCGACGAAGTGGGTTATGTCTTTAGCCAAGACGACCAAAATAATATTCAATGGGTGATCAGTCGTCGAGTGGATGCGGCCGCTATTGATCATCGCAGTTTCTTAAATATTCCTCCAGAAAGTCGTGAAGCCATGACTGTATTAGCAGAAACTGAAAAAGTGGCTCGTCACGTTGTTTTGGTGCGAGAAGGCTTAGATCCAAAACTTGTTGAACAAATCAAACAAACATTACTCAACATGGATCAGTCTCCTGAAGGACGGGAGGTGATGGAGAATTTTGAAGAAACAACAAAATTTGACAATTTCCCCACCGAGGAAGACATTGCCAGAATGCGAGAATTGTATGAGAAGGTCAAAAACAGGTGAGTTGGATGCGCCTTTTTGGGATCAGACGGGTGTCGCTAGCAAGCAAGTTAACGTTGGCCATGACAAGCTTGGTCATCGTTGCTGTGGTGAGCGTTACCTGGCTATCCCTACGTCGTGAACAACAAACTTTTCGCAAAGAACTTGAACAACAAGCAAAGATTCTTTTAGATACGTTGGCGGTGACAACAGCAGACTCTCTGTATATGCTCAATGCTGACTTCATGGAAGAAATTATGGGGCAACTCGGAGCCGATCAAGTTCTCTCCGCCGGACGTATTTATGAAAAGCAAGGTCGTATTGTCGCAGATGCTTACAGTGATAGTGTGTTGGTGCATCGGGTTGAACCTGATCCCTTTGGTCAAATATTAGTCCAAAGTAATCACACGATTTTTCAATGGGAAGACGATCAGTTACTCGCCGGAAAAGCTGTGAAAGTCGGGCGTCAACGCTTGGGCGCCGTGAGTGTGGGCTTATCAACCGCTCCATTAGAAGCTAAAATGGCAGCCGTTCGCAATCAAGGCTTGATTGTCGCCATCACCGCCGCTACAGCCGGAACCGCCTTGGCGTTGGTTTTGAGTCGCTCAATTACTGAACCTCTCCAGCAAATGACGGCGGCTACACAACGTCTGGCTGAGGGAGATTTGACTCAAAAAATTACGATTCAGACTCAGGATGAATTGGAGTTGTTAGCTGATTCTTTTAATCGCATGACGGATCAGTTGCGAGAACTGATTGAAAGTAAAGAAAAACTAATTCAAAGTTTAGAACATCGAGCCGAAGCCCTACGTCAAAGTGAAGCTAAAAATCGCGCCTTGCTGAATGCGATTCCTGATTTAATGTTTCGCTTCAGTCGCGAAGGAATTTTTCTGGATTTTAAAGCCTCTAGAAATGGCTATTTGCTTCAGTCTTTGAGCAAACATCTCAATAAAACCGTTTATGATTTGTTGCCTGAACACGTGGCTCAATTGTATACGGATCACGTTCTAGAAGCCCTACAAACCGATCAAATTCAGATTTTTGAATATGAGTGGTTTATTGATGGAAAGCGATGTCATTTTGAAGCCCGTATTGTCGTTAGTGGTAATAATGAAGTTTTAGCAATAGTTCGCGATATTACGGATAGTAAATTAGCCCAAATTGAGTTACAACAAGCCAAAGAAGAGGCGGAAGCTGCTAATCATGCAAAAAGTGAATTCTTGGCCAGTATGAGTCATGAGTTACGGACTCCTTTAAATGCGATTATTGGCTATAGTGATTTGTTGCGAGAAGATGCTGAAGATTTAGGCTATACTGATTTTATTCCTGACCTAGAACAGATTAAAGCTTCCGGTTTACATTTATTGGCTCTGATTCAAGATATTTTAGATATTTCTAAACTCGAATCTGGGGAGATGAATCTCTATCTTGAACAGTTTGATATTGCCACGTTGATTAATGAAGTTCAGGCCATTGTTCAGCCTTTAGTTCATAAAAATAATAATAAGTTTAATATTGATTGTCTTAATTCTATCGGTTTAATGTACGCCGATCGCACAAAAGTTAAGCAAGCTTTATTAAATCTATTGAGTAATGCCGCCAAATTTACTCAACAGGGCTGCGTAACTTTAAAAGTGGTTCGGACAACAGAACCGATTCAAAATGGTCATTCTCCCCGGGAACAAAAAAATGGTTTAGAATCTTATAATAACGCTGATAAAATATCCGATAATTGGATTGTTTTTAGTGTGATAGATACGGGAATTGGCATGACACCCGAACAAGTAGAAAAAGTCTTTCAGCCCTTTGTTCAAGCCGATAATTCAACAACTCGCAAATACGGCGGAACGGGTTTAGGATTATCCATTAGTCTGCGTTTTTGTCAAATGATGCAGGGTACAATTCAAGTCCAAAGTGAACTGGATGTGGGTTCAACCTTTATGATTCTACTTCCTGAATATGTTCCTGAATTCTTGACCAAAGAAGAACAAAAAAAGCTCGCTTCTCATTAGGGAATAGGGAGTCGGGAATAGGCAATCTTCCTAGATCTCATGTGGCAATTCTAAACTTCTGACTTCTGACTTCTGACTTCTGACTTCTGACTTCTCAATTCCCCATTCGTGCATCTTCTCAATTAAGGGTTTTAGACTTTCTCCTGTTGAGGTGAGCGAATATTCAACTTTAGGCGGAATTTCTGGATAAACTTTTCGATACACAAGACCATCTGCTTCCATTTCTCGCAGGTGTTGTGTTAACATTTTTTGAGTCACTCCCGTTAGCGATCGCTGAAGTTGATTAAACCGCTTCACCCCGGAAAATAACTCTCGCAAAATCAACAATTTCCAGCGTCCATTAATCAACGCTAACGTCGTCTCAGCCGGACAATTTTCTTTCTTAGACTGTTCTTGAGGAGCTTGCATAGTTACTTTTTAGATACAATCTTACATTCAAGTGCCTACTTCACAGTTTACCCTAATTTGATCTATCCTCAAAATATAAACAAGATTTTTATCAACAAATCTCAGGAGTTTTTCAGCATGATTACCCTTAGAAAATCAACCGAAAGAGGACAAGCAAACTTTGGATGGTTAAACAGTTATCATACCTTCTCTTTTGGCAACTATTATGACCCCAAACACATGGGCTTTCGCGCCTTACGAGTGATTAACGAAGATCGAGTCAGTCCCGGCGCCGGGTTTGATACACACGGACATCGAGACATGGAAATTCTCACCTATGTCTTAGAAGGATCACTCGAACATCAAGATAGCACCGGAACAAGCGCAATCATTCATCGAGGAGAAGTTCAACGCATGAGTGCAGGAACAGGTATTCTTCACAGTGAATTTAACGCCTCTAAAACTGAACCCGCTCATTTTGTGCAAATTTGGATACTTCCCAACCAAATCGGACTCCCCCCCAGTTATGAACAAAAAGCATTTAACCTGCTAGAAACTCCCGGTCAATTTAAACAGATTGCAGCTTCAAACCCTCAAAACGGATCACTGAAAATCCATCAGGATGTTAACTTATCTGCGGCTATTTTATCGAAAAGTGAACGCCTTTTCTATGACCTCGCCCCCCAACGCCATGCTTGGGTTCAAGTGCTTCGAGGTGAACTCCTAGTCAATGATATAACCTTAAAATCAGGGGATGGACTAGCCATCAGCGATCAAAGTCAAATCGCCCTAGAAGCAACAGAAGAGGCTGAAATATTATTATTCGATCTGGCGTAGTCCCATCAAACGAGAAAAATTGCCACCCTTGACCCAACTAATGATATTCTGAACATTGGCGAATCAACAACTGTGACCCATAAACAGTTAGGGGCGGTTTTGACACAATGTTGACTGATGAAATCGGTGACGAAGCGATCGCTGCTCACCCAGCAACACAGGAGATAGCCTTATCGTGTTTTGAGCGTCACCTGTCACTCATTGAACAATAGAGGAGTCAGAAGTCACAACCGCGAATATTATTAAATTCTGTCTCCTCTGCTTAAGGAATTGGAGAGCAAAAACAGCAATCCGGGGATCAGACATCCGAATCATTATTATCGCTGTGTTCATGTTTCGCTTTAAAATCCTAAGATATTGTAAAGTTGTCAGCAAGCCCCTATCTGTTTTCTCTCTATTCAAGTTAAATCATTATGGCTATTGGCTATCTCGCTCTGGTTCTTCATGCTCATCTGCCTTTTGTCCGACATCCAGAGAGCGATTATGTCTTAGAGGAAGAATGGCTATTTGAAGCGATCTCAGAAACCTATGTCCCGCTCATCAAAATGTTTGAAGGGTTAAAACGGGATGGGGTTGATTTTAAAATGACCATGAGTTTGACGCCGCCCTTGGTGTCAATGTTACGTGATCCCCTTCTCCAAGACCGTTTTGACAAGCATCTAGCCCAACTCCAACAACTCGTCGAACAGGAAGTTGTACGCAACAAACACAATGGTCATGTCCGCTACTTAGCTGAACATTACATCCAGGAATTTATTGAGGTTCGAGAACTCTGGGAACGCTATCAGGGAGACCTGATTACAGCCTTTAAGCAATTTCAAGACACCAATAACCTAGAGATTATCACCTGCGGGGCAACTCATGGTTATTTACCCTTAATGAAAATGTACCCCCAGGCGGTTTGGGCGCAAATCAAAGTCGCCTGTGAACATTATGAGGAAAATTTTGGCTGTCCCCCAAGGGGAATATGGCTACCTGAATGCGCCTACTTTGATGGTTTAGATAGACAAATCGCTGATGCAGGTTTACGCTATTTTCTCACCGATTGTCACGGGATTCTCTACGCTCGTCCTCGTCCCCGTTTTGGCACCTACACCCCCATTTTTACCGAATCTGGCGTGGCGGTATTTGCACGGGATCATGAATCTTCTCAGCAGGTGTGGTCTTCGGAAGTTGGCTATCCGGGTGCGCCGGAATATCGGGAATTCTACAAAGATTTGGGTTGGGAAGCCGAGTATGAATATATTAAGCCTTATATTATGCCGAATGGTCAGCGCAAAAATACAGGCATTAAATATCACAAAATTACAGGTCGTGGAGTAGCGCTGTCGGAAAAAGAATTATACGATCCCTATTGGGCGCGAGAAAAAACGGTTGAACACGCCGGAAATTTCATGCAGAACCGAGAACAGCAAGTTGAGCATCTCTACAGTATTATGCAGCGTCCTCCAGTGATTGTCTCGCCCTATGATGCGGAACTGTTCGGACATTGGTGGTATGAAGGCCCTTGGTTCTTGGATTGTTTATTCCGCAAGACTTGGTTCGATCAAAAAACCTATGGCATGATTCATTTGGCGGATTATCTGAAAAAATACCCCACCAACCAAGTTTGCAAACCCGCTCAGTCGAGTTGGGGTTACAAAGGGTTCCATGAATATTGGCTCAATCATACCAATAGTTGGATTTATCCCCACCTCCACAAAGCGGCTGAACGCATGGTTACGATGGCTTGTCGAGAACCGACAGATGAACTCGAACGCCGCGCCCTCAACCAAGCTGCACGAGAATTGCTCTTAGCTCAATCTTCGGACTGGGCGTTTATTATGAGTACCGGAACGATGGTTCCCTACGCGGTGCGGCGAACTCAATCTCATCTGATGCGCTTCAATAAGCTGTTTGAGGATGTTCTTCAGGGAAAAATAGACTCCGGTTGGTTGCAGAAGGTCGAAGCGATTGACAATATTTTCCCCAATATTGATTTTCACGTCTATAGACCGTTGTTCTAACTCAGGTTGAGATCAAATGTCGGGGAAATCCCTATCCGTCTCTAGGGTGGGGATTAATCGTGTTTGTCTCCTGTTTATGTAAAGTTATGTAAAGAATTGTAAATTAAACTCATTTTGTAAAATAGACTACAGAATTATGGTTTATGATAAAAAGGTGAGTCAAAGAAGCAGACTCATCAGACAGAACTGAACCCCAAAAGAGGAGTAGAGAAATGGGTACTGAAGACCAAGCCAGAGCGTTGATGATCCGTCATCACCAGATCATTAAAAACCGTCAGCAGTCGATGCTAAATCGAGCCGCCGCCGAAGTCGGTTTAGAAGCCGGAGACTACTGGAATCACATTCAAGGAAAACCCCACCCCACCTTCAGCCAAAACTATGATCGCAGCAATGCTTCGATGAGCTAAGGGTGAGCTAGGGTTATTCTGAGAATCCCTGACAATTCTTTAAGAAAAAATCAAGATTCATTAAAAATTTAGGAGAGCAATCAAAATGGGTACTCAAGATCAGGCTCGTTCTTTAATGATGCGTCATCACCAGATGGTTAAAAATCGTCAACAAGCTATGCTCAATCGGGTTGCTGACGAAGTGGGTATAGAAGTCGGTGACTATCACAGCACAATTCAAGGGAAGCCCACCGAAAACTTCCGCACAAGCTATGACCGTAGCAACGCCTCCATGAGTTAGTTAAACCTCCACAAGAGATTGCTTTGTGTACAATTAAACCCCAATCGCCCCACCGTAGCACCTGCTTCTGTGGGGATTTTAATTACAGTTCACTGTTCACTGTCTCCCCAACTCCTGACTTGGTATAATAAAGGGCTTGAAACGCTAATCGCCTCTGTTGGAAGCGACAGAGAAAGGGGAAACCATGTCAGATTGGACTGAGATTTCAGGGGGGATAACGGCACCGAGAGGATACAAAGCCTCTGGAATCGTAGCAGGATTGAAACCATCGGGAGCGCCGGATTTGGCGTTAATCTTATCGGAGGTTGATGCGATCGCGGCAGGAGTGTTTACGACTTCTCAAGTCCGAGCCGCCTGTGTCGATTATTGCCGTCAGCAACTGCAAGCACGACTTGGTGCTAGAGCCATTTTGTGCAACGCAGGACAAGCGAATGCCGCTACAGGAGAACAGGGTTGGGTAGATGCCGTTGAAAGCGCTCAAGTCCTCGCTCAAGCCTTGAATATTGACCCGGAATCGGTTTTACTCGCTTCAACAGGGGTAATCGGTCAGCGCATTAAAATGGATGCCCTCAAAGCTGCTATTCCTGAGCTAGTGGCGCAAGCTTCCGAGACAGGCGGGGATGCAGCCGCTCGTGCAATTATTACGACCGATTTAGTTACAAAATCTATCGCCCTAGAAACGATGTTTGGCGATCGCCCGGTTCGCATTGGGGGGATTTCTAAAGGGTCTGGGATGATTCACCCGAATATGGCGACGATGTTAGCATTTGTGACTTGTGATGCGGCGGTGTCGCCTCCCTTGTGGCAGGAAATGTTGAGTCGAGCCGCCAATCGCAGCTTTAATCAAATTACCGTTGATGGCGATACCAGCACTAATGATACTTTGATTGCCTTAGCCAATGGTCAATCTCGCACCCCGGCGATTACGGGTAGAGGGCCGGAAGCCGATCAACTCGAAGCGATGTTGACGACGGTTTGTGAACATTTAGCGAAAGCCGTCGCTCGGGACGGGGAAGGGGCGACTTGTTTGATTGAAGTGCAAGTCACTGGAGCATCCGATGAAGCCGCAGCAAGTCAAGTTGCAAAAACTATCGTGGGTTCATCCCTGGTGAAATCAGCCATTTTTGGCCGTGATCCCAATTGGGGACGAATTGCCGCCGCCGCCGGACGTGCCGGGGTGAGTTTCAAGCAAGAAGAATTGCGAATTCAATTGGGTGATTTTGTTTTAATGGAAAACGGTCAACCTCTCCCCTTTGAACGAGCCGCTGCCAGTGAGTATTTGAAGCGAGCCGCCGCCGGGGAATATCTCAAGAGTGATACGGTTTTGATTCAAGTGCAGTTGGGTTCCGGTTCGGGTGTCGGAAAAGCTTGGGGATGTGACTTAAGCTATGACTACGTGAAAATTAACGCCGAGTATACGACTTAAAAGTTGACTGGAATTCTCCAGAGGCTAGCCTGTTACCGTCAGACTTGGTTTGAAATTTGTTCTTGATTTGCGGGTCTTGTGGAGCTTGATCAGACAAAAGTTTCATAAGCAGATGACCAAAAAATTGGGATACAAGCCTCGCCCTTAAGGGCGACTTTTATGGTAAAATCATATAGGTTGAAAAACCCGCCTTGTCCCATAAATACTACAGAATAGAAGATTAGGTTGGAACTCCTTTAGTTGAGGGCAGAACAAGGGAAGTCTTAAAGTCAATGAGAAAATCCAACTTGAAGACACAAACAAACAAAAACAAGATTTGTTAATAGTCGCGGGAGGACATTCTGAGACTTGAAACGGACGTGGAGGAAGGCATAAGACTCCGGTTATTGAAGCAGCGTCCTGCGAAGCGTCAACCCCCCGCACGCGACCACCCGTTAAAGGTGGCGTGGTGAGGAATCTTCTCCCTTTAGGGAGGAGAGGATGTCAACCTTCTTAGTAGTAATAAACGGGACAGAAGAGATTTTGACGGGTTGATCAGTTGAGTCTGAGCCATCTTTGAATTCAGGTTGGATTGAGATCAAATTAACTGCTCAACCTCTTCTGTTTTGTGGACAGGCATCGTTTGCAATAAGTAAGGAGGGTTTGTGGAGGCTTGACCCTTCTTGGCGTGGTTCGCCACCACACCTAGACAGGGGAGACGAAACTTGTCGAGTTGAGCTAATACGTCTTGAGTGACGGATTGATGGGTTTTAGCAATTCCCACTACTAAGAGCAGACCATCGAGATGTCCGCATAAGAAACTGGCATCGGTGTAGTCTCGCAGTTGAGGAGTATCGTAAATTACAAGGTCGAAGGTTTTTTGCAATTCATCAACGATATGCCGCATCTGAGCCGAACCTAATAACTTAATGGCGGCGGCTGTGGGAGTCCCGGCGGTCAGAGCAAACAGGTTATCCGCCATCTGCGACTGTTGGATGAGAATACTCGGAGCAATGCGGTTATCGGTGAGAAGATTGCTGAGTCCTTTTTGATTGGGTAAGCCTAAGCTTTGATGCAGTTGAGGATGACGTAAATTAGCATCGACAATTAACACTTTCTGCCCCATACTGGCGATTGTTTGGGCTAAGTGTAAAGCAACGGTGGATTTTCCGTCTCCAGATTCGGCTGAACACACCGCCAGGGAACGTAAAGAAGAATCCCCATACAGAAAACGGACATTAGCATAGAGGACATCAAAAGCATCCATAAATCGAGACTGTTTTTGTTGAGAACTGCTAAATAACTCAAAAACAGATTTTCTTTTTTGACGGGGAATAATCCCTAACATCGGATGTTTTACTGATCCTTTTAGATCGTCAATCGTGTAGAAAATATTTTGAAGTTTTTCCAGTAAAATCGCCAATACCAGCCCCGCCACTAAGCCTCCAACTATACCCATCATTAGGGTTTTTTGACTGTTATCTTCTATCGTTTCCTCAATTTGAGGCCGAGAAATCACTTGCCAAGGTACGTTATCTTGAGCAGATTCTAGTAGTAACTTTTCCCGTTGTTCTAAAAATCGCTTCAGGTTTCCGTTGGCTAATTCTAGTTTTTGTTGTAGCTCGGCATATCGACGAGAAATGCTCGGAAGAACTTGAGCTTGTCGCTCAAATCTAGACTGGGATTCTTGCAGTCCTGCTAGACGCACTTCTAGCATTTCTATTTGATTACTCACGTCAACAAGCTGGGAAATCAATTGCTGACGAATTGAACTTTGAAATCCTAAAACAGAGGAATTAGGGGAGATATTGGCTGAGTTTTCACCTAAGACTTGTTGGGTTTCTTGATCGAGGAGTTGTTGTATATTTGCTCGTTGCTGGAGGAGCAATTGCATTTCGGGTGTATTGTCGTTATAAACGGCTGATTGTTTAGCAATTTCTCTTTCTATTTCTGCTAAACTTGCCAACAACTGAGTTCGATTTGGGGCTTCACTCAAAGCCGATGCAGCTAAAGCTTCATTTGGTGTAAAATTGAGTTGGGCTTGCAAGTTAACGTACTGCGTTCTTAACTCCTGAAGTAGTCTTTGTGCTTCGTTACTTTGAGTCTCCAACACTTGAATTTGTTCATATAATTCCTGAGCGCGAGTTGCGGGATTAACCAGTTGGTAATCTTGTTGTAAGTTTTGCAGTTCAGTTTGATAGCTATTGACCCGTCTTTCTAAATCCGGAAGTTGAGCATCAATAAATTTAACGCCTTCCTGAATACCACTACTGCGTTCCTCTACACTGTATTTTTCATATCGTTTTGCCGTTTCCTCTAAAACCCTTTCAACGAGATCGGGATCGGAACCTTGATATTTGATTTCCAGGATTTTAGTGACGTCAAATCTCTTATTTTCACCCGCTAAACGCTCTACCGTTAAGTCTTTTTGAATGTCTTGGAGGGTAAACTTAGGATATTGAGTTTGAACTTGGTTGACAATCTCATCTAAAATTTCTGGACTTTGCAAAATCTGTAACTGAGTGGGATAATCTAAGCTAAACAGATTCTCATTCGGGTTTCCCTGGGTTCTCGTTAATGTTAAGGGATCGGCCAATTTATCCGTTGAGCTAACGGGTTCAACTAACATCTGAAAGTGACCCTGATAAGTTGCAGTCGGCTCTTGAATCAAATAATGATTCGCTGCCATTCCCGCAGCCCCAGTCAGGCCGACAATTAACAGGATTTTCCGTTGAATAGTCCTTAACAGTGGGCCTAGATTTAACCCAGCCTGAGACGAAGCCGTTGTCTCCTCTGTCTCCTCAGAAAATTGTGAAGCTTTTAGCTCGCCCGAGTCGAACGCTACAGTATCACGCTGCATAATTACCTAACTTGAAATAGCCTTACTCTATCTTATCAGTGGATATTTGAATGACAGCAGTTTTGATGGGGCTGGGATGCAGGAGATTCTCAAAACTGTTGACGATCATCTGCTTTTCTAATGGTCAATCTCAGAGACTCTAGAGAGAGATTTCCCCGTTAAGCCGGATGATTAATTACCCCCAAACAATCTCAGAAATGCACCCAGGGTGATAATATCCCTTACTGGTCTGAAAAATTCTGATGTGGAATCTGCAAAACGAGTTAAACCCGTTCGACTGACCACGACGATATCGTTATTCCGTAGCACCGGATTATTTTGGTCATTAATTCCCTGGGCTAAATCAACAATAATGTTCTCCCGAATCACTGTACCATCAGGATTTAAGCGAATTAATTCTACCTCTGTTTTACTAGCGCGAACACTATCAAATCCCCCCGCCGCAAGTATCGCTTGATTGAGAGGCGTATTTGGAGGAACTTGCAAGATACCAGGATCGACGACCTCCCCAACCACATTGACATTAATCGTGGCTGGAGCAAAACTGGCTGTCGCCAAGGCTTCGACCTCCGCCGGATTAATCTCCGAAGCAGTGGGAATAATAATCGTATCCCCTTCTTGCAAAAACGGATCTTGATTCGGATCACCCGATTGCAAGAGTTCCCAGAGATTAATTTGAGTCGTTTGTAAACCGGTTCGGGTAATCCGACGCACTTCAATATTGCGAATATCGGCTAAGTTCGTAATTCCCCCTGCAATTTGAATCGCTCGGGTGACTGTGGGCGGATCTGAGTTATCATTTTCTGCACTAACGGTGTAAACTCCCGGACGAAACACTTGTCCGACGACGACCACTTGTAACGGTTCGTACTCTTGAGAAACTAAGCCCGATGAAACAATTTGACGAATTTGTGACGAATCAATACTAACCGCCGTTGGAATGTAGAGACTATCCCCATCCAATAAAATTGGGTCTTGACTCAAATTTCCTTGTTGGAGTAATTCTTCCAGGTTCAACGTCACGACAGAACCCGTTGCTGTAACCCGTCGAAGCTGAATCCGACTTAAATCCGCCGCTTGAGTTAAACCTCCGGCTAACTGAATCGCCTGGGTGACTCGGGGAAGTTGTCCATCACCGCCTCCGGCTTGACCTGCGACTCCTGCCATTCGATAAGACCCTGGACGGTTCACTTCCCCTGAAATGGCAACTTGTACCGGACGAAAGGCGATTAAACTTAGGGTAATAACAGGCTGTTTGAGTAAAGCTGCATATCGCTCCGAGATTCTCGCTTGAGCTTGGGGTAATGTCAGTCCTTGTACTTGAACCGTCCCAATTCCTGGTAAGTTCAGGGTTCCATCCGTTAAAACGAGATATTGTCCGCTATACTTGTCAACCCCGAACACATCAAGCCGCAGTTGATCACCCGTACCGAGATTATAGGTTCCATCGAGTTGGGGTATCGCAGTCGGATTAGTTGTCTGATTGGCTGGGGAAGTCTGAGGTTGATTCTGAGCAAGAACGGGTAACTGTAGATTCAAGCTGATAATTGTCAGTAGCGTTAGGCTGGTGACAGATTTGCCAAGCGATTGAATTAGCATTGTTCCTTGTTTCAAGAAATGATTTGAGACCTGCACCCTCATTGTTATTCAAGAGTTGTTTGGCTATCCTCAACATTTGATCCGAGATTTCCTCTGCTCTGACTTCCGAACCAGGCATCAGGCTGCCCTCACTATTCGTTGATTTCTACCGAACCAGTATAGTCTTTCTCCCTAACGATCGTCAGCCCTTTATGCCAGCATTTCAACAGGGCTAGTTGTTTTTATCCCCTAGTCTTGGCCGATCGCATCTGGATCAATTCCTGATCAAACTTCCCTTCCTGAGCCTATTGGGTGATGCTTTTTACCCCCGGATGTCAAGAAATTGTAAAATTTTTGGGCTTTGATTAAAGTTTTTGTAAAGCTCTACTCTTGACTCCCACTGGCCTAAATACTTCGGAGCAAAACGCTCAATTCACGGTATTGATGAACTTTCAGCGAAATCTATTATCTTGTCAGTATAAATTTTACCTGATAAAATTTAAAAGCAGAGGCGGATTCCGAGGTAAATCGTGAGCGACTTATTCATCATAATCCTATTGGGGATAACACTAGGATTGTCCATGCCAATTTTAGTGTTTTTTCTTGAATGTGTTTTAGCATTTTTCACCCCTTTATCTAATCAATTATCAAAGTCTCAAAACTTACAACCCCAAGTTACTGTTTTAATTCCAGCGCATAATGAAGAATTGGGAATTTTCGCGACAATTGAACCGTTATTACCTCAATTAAAAACCAATGATCAAATTGTCGTCATTGCTGATAATTGTACCGATAAAACCGCCGAAATTGCTCGTCAAACCGGAGTCACCGTTCTCGAACGTCATAGCCTCGATCAACGCGGAAAAGGCTATGCTTTAGACTATGGCTTAAAGTTTTTAGCTGAAAACCCGCCTGAAGTTGTCGTCATGGTGGATGCAGACTGTCGAGTTGAACCCGGAACCCTCGAACAAATTACCCAAAAAGCGATCGCGACACAAAGACCCGTACAAGCGTTATACTTGATGGAAATTCCTGAGCAACCGACTCCCAAAGATTCGATCTCAGCCTTAGCTTTTCTCGTCAAAAATCAAGTCCGTCCTCAAGGACTCGAACGCCTGAATTTTCCCTGTGCTTTAACTGGAACCGGAATGGCTTTTCCCTGGTCAATTCTTCGTCAAGTTAGCGTTGCCAGTGGTAATATTGTCGAAGATATGCAGCTTGGAGTCGATTTAGCGATCGCAGGTCATCCTCCTTTATACTGTCCTCAAGGGCGAGTTACAGGGATTCTGCCCCAACAACAACAAGCCGCCATCAAACAAAGAACCCGTTGGGAACACGGACATCTACAAACCATCCAAACTCAAGTTCCCCGACTCCTAAAAGCTTCCCTGCAACAAAGACGACTCGATTTATTCGTCATGGCTTTAGATCTATTTGTACCACCGTTATCTCTACTCGTCATGTTGTGGTTAGTCGTAACAATCATCGCAATAATAGCCGGAATTTTTGGCTTATCCTGGCTACCTGCTCTCTTCAGCGCTATTGCAGGCGGACTGATGCTGATCGCCATTTTAGCAGCTTGGGCGAAATATGGTCGAGAGCGCATTTCGGGTTGGACTTTACTGAGTGTACCCTTCTACATCCTTTGGAAAATTCCCTTATATTTCGGTTTCCTCGTTAAACGCGAAAAAGAATGGGTTAGAACAGAACGAGATCAAGTCAAAGTAAGTTCAAAGTAGGGGCGAGTTTCACACAATACTGCATCTCTCGCCAATATTCTACATCAACCCGCCCTCTAACAGAGAGTAGGGTTCAACGTAGGGCGAGTTTCACACAAAGCCTGTCTGTCTCGCCAATATTCTACCTAAACCCGCCCTCTAACAGAGAGTAGGGTTCAACGTAGGGGCGAGTTTCACACAAAGCCTGTCTGTCTCGCCAATATTCTACCTAAACCCGCCCTCTAACAGTCAACAGTAAAGAGTAAATATTGATAGATGAAAATTGCCTACCTCGTTAACCAATATCCCAAAGTTAGCCATAGTTTCATCCGTCGGGAAATATTGGCTGTAGAAGCGACTGGAATAGAAGTTTTGCGGTTTTCTGTTCGTTCTTTAGAAGACGAACTCGTAGACGAAGCCGATAAACAAGAACTCGCCAAAACCCGATTTATTTTGAATGTCGGAGCAATCGGTTTACTATTTAGTGTATTCTGGGTAAAAATCCGTCGTCCTCTGCGTTTCTTTTCTGCTATCGGACTGGCTTTTAAAATCGGTCAAAAATCAGAACGCGGTATTTTTTATCATCTCATCTATCTAGCAGAAGCCTGTGTGCTGTTACGATGGCTTTTAGAGTCAAATGTAGAACACATTCATGTTCATTTTGGCACCAATTCCACCACTGTGGCAATGCTGTGTCGGGCGTTAGGGGGGCCAACTTACAGCTTTACCGTTCATGGCCCAGAAGAATTTGATAAACCTCAAGCAATTAATTTAACCGAAAAAATCAATAACGCCAGTTTTGTTGTCGCTATTAGTTCTTTTGGAAAAAGTCAACTTTATCGCTGGTGTGACTACAAACAATGGTCTAAAATTAAAGTCGTTCGTTGTGGGGTTGATCACCTATTTCTTGAACAATCTCCTGTTGCTATTCCCGATGAACCTCGGTTTGTTTGTGTGGGGCGTTTAAGCGAACAAAAAGGTCATTTACTGCTGGTTGAAGCGGTTAGTCAACTCGCGGCTAAGGGAATAAAATTTAAGTTAATCTTTGTCGGAGATGGAGAACTCCGCCATCCCATAGAAACGCTGATGAGTCAGCTTAATCTCAAAGATTATATCGAAATTACAGGTTGGGCAACAAACGCAGAAGTTCGAGAACAAATATTAGCATCTCAAGCCTTGGTTTTACCCAGTTTCGCCGAAGGTTTACCAGTAGTCTTAATGGAAGCACTTGCACTCAGACGCCCAGCTTTAACGACTTATATTGCGGGAATTCCTGAATTAGTCGAACCAAACAAAAGCGGTTGGTTAGTTCCCGCAGGTTCCATAGAAGCGCTCACAGAAGCGATGAAAACAGTTCTGCAAACGCCTCGTGAACAACTCGAAGAAATGGGAAAATACGGAGCCGAACGAGTTTATCATCAACATAATATTACCACAGAAGCGAACAAATTAGCCGAGTTATTTCGTCAAGTTCGCCAACAGTAAAAGGTTGATTCTTCTTCGACTCCTTGAATGTGAAACTGTTGAAAGGGTTTCCAGTCTCCCATCTCAAAATCTCGTGAAATAATTAGCGTTCCCGGTTGCAATTGATTAAACTGAGATTTAAGCTTGAGATTGAGGTGAGGTAACAGATAAACATAAACCACTGTTGCTTCCCCAATCTCACTTTCAAATAAATTCTGTAAGCGAAATTCTACGCGATCGCTAACTCCAGTAATTTTAGCAAATTCATTTGCTTCTTGAATCCGTTGAGGATCGATATCAATTCCAACTGCTTTTACACCATAGCATTGAGCCGCAGCGATCGCAATTCGTCCATCTCCACAACCGAGATCATAAAATACATCTTGCTCGTTTAAGTTCAACCTGTCAAGCATCGCCGTCACTAATTCAGGCGGTGTGGGAAGATAACCAATATCAAGTTTAAGAGAAACCATTTTTGGGGATTAGGGATTATAATTTATAAAAATGTAGGGGCGGGTTCTCACAAATTTAGGTGGGCTGACAAATAACTGACATAAACCCGCCCTCCTCACCAGAAATTTAGGTCAGTTGACAAATAACCTAAATAAACGATAGCGTAGGGGCGGGTTCTAACAAATTTAGGTGGGTTAGCAAATAACCTAAATAAACCCGCCCGACT
>NZ_LATL02000083.1 GCF_000972705.2 Limnoraphis robusta CS-951
TAGATTTTGGCGGAACCAATTTTTGCTCCCTGTTTAATCCAGTCAATGTGCTTGTTGTAGCCAGAATATTTAACAACAATGCGACCTGACAGGGTAACTAAACTCACCTGATTATCTTTTTTCCAGGAATAATCTCGTTGGTAATTGAGGGTGCAGGTTCGGGAAGAAAACTTGCAAGGGTGATCTAACCCCTTAAACAGTTTCTTCGTCTTCCCGTCTTTAATCGCTTGCTGGTTTTGTTTGAATTTTGTCCACTGCGTTTTGTAGGTTGCACCGACTTGGCGAGGGACGTTACACGACATCTGGGCAGGAAGCTTAAATAAATCCCTGATGTCGTAATAGACGAGTTTCTGGAGTTTCGTTCCATTACTCAGTTTGTTGTTGGCGTAGGCTACCCGAGAAGCGTAGCTCAGTGCATCCCGATAAGCTAAAGTGACCTGTCTCACAGCTTCTTTTTGCTCTGGAGACAGGTCTAATTTGAACTTGGCGGTCACAACTTGCTTCACAGATAAACCTTCACGAAATGTTTTTCTAATTGAACGAAGGTGAAGATGAATTGTCAAGTAGCAATTTTCGGGGCATCGAGCCCCTCAATTGCTGCGCTATTCCTCCCCACGCCGTTTCGCTACGCTTCACTGAGCGTGGGGACTCCCGCGCTTTCGTTGAGAAATTTCGCCAATGCAATCTCTGAGTCGTTGGAGGAAGCTGTACTCACCATCCCTGAATATTCCCCGTTATAGTTGGTAAATTCAGACGGTGCTCGGCGAATATTAGATAGACGAATTTGCCAGTCGGAAACCTCCTCGTAGGTCAGGTGATGAGTATTGGAAGTTGTTGTCCATACTCCCCAAAGACAGGTATCTTCAAACTGTAGTAATCCTGTCTTGCTTAAGTTGTAGGCTTGCGGAGTTCCGGGCAAGGGGATAATGCTGTAGCAGGAAGTCTGAAATTCCAGATTGGGATTAATCTCTACCAATTCATCCACGAGATCTGCGATCGCTTCCTCAAGACGTAACAAGTCTTCATGGTCATCATCGGGTAGCCCGATAATGATGCCATAACCAATCACAGGTACACCAGTTCTGACTACAGATTTCATCAACTCACGATGCTCTTGCCAAGGCAGGAGTTTCTTGTAGGCTTCTCGTCCAAAAACGGGACGTTCGGCAGGGATATAAGCCAAAGGACAACCGACTTTGCCATCCCAGCCAAACAGTGCTTCAATCAGTTCTTCGTCAGGTCTGAGGTCGGTGCTTTCGTAGTTACGCCCAGCACCGATAGTTGTCTTTCTCAGTTCTAAACCATTAGGCCACATGAGAGTTATTCCCATCTCCCGTGCGCCATTGGTAATTTCGATGATCTCTTGTCGCCCTTCAGGAAATAGTCCACGGGCGAGGAATTGATCGGACCCGATATTGATCGATCGAGCCCCCGCTTCTTTCTGGATCTCCAACCATTTGAGGGCTGTTTGTGGGGACATTCGCCGAAAGCCTGTGCCGTAGGTAGGTGTCATACAAAAGTCACAGGTGCGATCGCAACCAATATCCGCTACTACCGAACCGACTGGCACAAATCCTTGGACATTGGGAAGTGTGCCTAAACAATCTCGTGCCACCTCTACTGAAGGTAGTGCCCACTCATCTGGAGTTTTGGCTTTAGTCTTCCTGGGATATTGTTTACCATCTGGGAGAATCACACCCGTGAGTTCTTCTCTAGGGATTCTTCCCAACACATAGTCAAAAATAGCCCAATTTGCTGCCCCTGATTTATCCTGAACAACTGCTGCTGCACCAGCCTTCAAGTAGTGGTGCGGTTCAGCGAAAGCATCCGAGCCCCCAACAACAACGGGACGACCCCCCTTAGCCAGATGCTCAATCAGCATACAGCTAACTTGACGATCTTGGGAGAAATTAATTGTAACTCCCCAAGCATCGAATGCGTGAGGATCGAGAGCCGAAATGCTACCTCCTACATAAGTTTTCCGTAGAGTCATCCCTTTCCAGAAAACTTGCCCAAATTCTTCACTATAATCACCATCTCTGAGGTTGACCAATTGTGCATCAAATCCCCCTGCTTGCAAGTCAGGTATCAAAACTTGCTTGCTAATTAAAGAACGATTTCTGTACAAAGAAGTCCAATTTTTGCCTTCAGAATCGAATAGTCCTGTTGCTGGAACTTCAACTAATCCAATTGTGGGAGATTTTTTCGTTTCCATAGTTCAGGGTAGGTAATTGTAGATTACAGTTAAAACTTTTTAAGGAGCCACACTCCCAATCTTTGGGGCGGAAAGATAAATCGGATAACCAACTTTCTATAAATTCAAAGGATAGGTGAAGAAATATGTAAGATGAAAAAGTTTCATATTTTTTTAATATTTTCCTTGCAAAATGATAATGCTAAACCAGGGTTAGTTACCCTCTTTATCTGCTTTTCCTTTCTTCGTATGCTAAAACGCTATCGTCCCCTTTTGCTAATTAATCAACTGATATGGCAAATTAATCTTCGCTACTTTCCCTAGAAGCCGGAACTAGAATTCCTTTTTGCAGCAATACTTTTATAAACATCTTTCGCAGAATACGTTGAATCTGAAGATGCTTTCCGGGCTTAACTTTTGTCAAGGTTCGCAGCATCAAGTTCGACTCACCTAAAGTTTCTATGCCATCAACTTGGGTCGGTTCGAGGACATCCAAATAGTTGGCTTTTAAATGTTGTCCGATCTTCTCAATAATTTGATAGACATGACCCAAATTAGCATCGTAAGGTACAACCACTTCTACCAGTGCAAAAATGTACTCTTTGGAGTAATTGGTAATTGATCCCATCTCGCCATTGCGAATAATCTGTAATTGACCATTGGGATGTCGGATGCGGGTGGTTCTCAGTTCGATCGCTTCTACAACACCCTCTACTACTTTCTCTTCAGCTTTTCCTGCTTCAACATAGTCACCCACTAAATAGTAGTTTTCAAACAGAATAAAAAAGCCGCTAACTATATCGTTAATTAGTGCTTGTGCGCCTAAACCCACCGCTATACCAACAATACCGGCACCAGCTAGTATGGGAGCTGGATTAATGTCGAGAGTATAAAGGATGGAAATCCCGACGGTGAAATAAATTAAGTATTGCAATAAACTGCGAAACAACGGAATCAAAGTTAAGCGTCTGCTTCTTTGGATGTCCGTCAAATTTTGTTCTTTAAATACTATTTCTTCAACAACTAAATAAATCACTTCAAAAATCACCTGACTTAAGAATATCATGGCAATGATTTTGATGATTCGCAGACCAAAATCGGACATTTTGGCAATGGACTCAATCTGTTGAGTGACCAATGTTGCCATACAAACGTAGAGAACAAACTCCAGACACCGCTTTAAAAACGGGATCAAATGTTGTAGGCGATCATAAAATCTTAATAAGTTATCAGGACTCGAATATCTAACGCTAAGAGCATCGAGAGTATCAACAATTGCTGCAATGGCTTTCAGGATGAGCAATCCCACCCCAATAATCAAATAAATTCTGAGTCCGATATAGAGATATTCTGAAACAATTACCGGGAGTTTAAGAAACTGACTACAGTTAATAATTACCCAAATCCAAGTCCCGCCTTTGATTCTTTGATAAAGCGCATTAAAAAAAGCATCAATACTTTCATCATCGGCGGTGCTTTTGTCTATATTCTTGGCGCGAGTGCTGGCGATCTTCTGGCAATATTGAATAACTTTCAAGCCCAGTGCTGCTACAATAATGATGCCCACACATTTGGCGATTCCGATTCCCAACGTTACCCAAAATCCTGACGGAATACGGCGAATGAGATCCAGGGTATATTGTTGCAGATCTTCGCCCCGATAGATTAAGAAAACATTGCCAGCCACCACCAAAATACACAGCACAAAGCCAACAAGCAGCACCACTCCTATCAGGTTCCGCCGCAAAATCCTGATGCGGTTATTCTCAAAATTCAGGATTGAGAATTTGGCCAGGATCTTTAATAAATTGGCAATCAGCCAAGTGATCAACAAAAAAGTTACAATCACCAAACCGACTTCAGCCAAGATAATTAAGAGGTTGTTCATAATTTTAAGTTGATTATTCCAATCAATCGGATTGATCGATGAACTTCTGCATTTTCCCCATTCCTGTTTTTCGTTGAATGGGGAAAGATGCCAAAACCTTAGAATTATCTCGATTGACTGCCGCCGGCCATCTTGGTTAATCCCCCGTGATAGTTGATTAATTTAGATTCCGCTTTGCCGATTTTTGCCAGCCTAAATTGCCACTCGGAAATATCTTCATAGCTGAGGTGGTGGGTGTCACAACTTGGAGTCCAGAACCCGCCAATAATCGAAGGATCGTCAAAGCGCAATAAACCCGATTTCCGAATGGTTTCCCCTTGCGGTGTTCCGGGTATGGGAGAAATCGAATAGGAAGCCACTTGAAATTCTAAATCTGAGTTAATTTCTCTGAGTTGTTGATGGAGTTCTAAAATTGCTTCTTCAAGACGAAGTAAACTGTCGTGATTATCATCAGGTAAGCCAATAATTAAACCATAAACAATCACCGGAAGACCGACCCGAACAATTGCTTGCATCATCTCACAATGCTGTTGCCAAGGAAGAAGTTTAGCGTAGGATTCTCGGCCAAAAACCGGACGTTCGGCGGGAATATAACCCAGAAAACCCCCCGCTTTGCCATCCCATCCCCAAAGCGCCTCAATTAATTCCTCATCGGGCGTCAGGTCAGTATGATCGTAGTTGCGTCCTCGTCCCAAAGTTGCTTTTCTCAGTTCCAAACCATTGGGCCACAAAAGCGGCATTTCCATTTCTCTCGCGCCTTGGGTAATTTCGAGAACTTCTTCTCGTCCCCCCGGAAACAAAACCCGACCGAGAAATTGATCCGAACCCATAACCGTACATTTAGCCCCGGCTTCTTTCTGACGAGCAACCCATTTTAGAGTTGTTTCCGGCGACATTCGACGAAAACCGGTTCCGTAGGTTGGAGTTTGGCAAAAGTCACATTTGCGATCGCATCCAATATCAGGAAATACCGAACCGATAGGTACTAATTCTTCAATAAAAGGTTCTTCAGAGTATTCTTCACCCAAACATTGTTTCGCCACTTCCACCGACGGTAGCGCCCATTCATCGGGACTCATCGCTTTAGTGCGGGTAGGATGATAACTACCGTCTGGCAAAATTACACCTGTGAGATTTTCGCGTGGGGTTTTTCCTAACACATAGTCGAAAATCGGCCAATTAGCGGCGCCGGATTTATCAAGAACAATTGCTGCTGCACCTGCTTTCAAGTAATGATCGGGTTCAGCTATGGCATCGGAACCGCCCACAACAACCGATTTTCCTTTGCTCGAAAAATGGGCGATCGCCAAACAAGTAACTTCCCGTTCTTGAGTGTAATTAACTGTCACTCCCCAAGCATCGTAAGCTTCTGGATCGACATCAAAAATCCGTCGCCCAACATAAGCTTTGGTGAGATTCATGCCTTTCCAAGTTACTTCTCCGAAAGGTTCTCGACAATCACCATCTTTGAGATTAACTAATTTTGCATCAAAACCACCCGCTTGCAAATCGGCTATTAAAACTTGCTTGCTGAGAAGAGTGCTTTTTCTGTACAAAGCGGTCCAATTATTGCCCTCTTCGTCATATAATCCAAGGGCAGGAACTTCAACCAATCCAATCGTTGAGACTTTCTCAGATGTGAACGTCATAACAATCCCCCGTAAATTTATACTTTGAACAATCTTAAGTCTTGTTGAGAAAGCTCAACAGGATCGACATGAATGTTTGAAGTTTGACAGAGAATCAACCCAAACCACCGTTTGGGATCTGTCCAAATTTTTACCGTTTTCAGGCTCTGCTCCTGGAGTTGTTTTTGCAAGCTTTCCAAATCAAACTTGCGAGAAATTTCAGTGAGAATCGATTCTCCCTCGGGAAAGAAAACGTTTAAATCTAGGATTTCTAGGGATACCCAGTGACTCTTTTGACAGCGCAAATACATTTCGATTTCAGCATCCGCTTGATTGTAAATGGCTTGATGGGCGAACAGATTCAAATCAAAATTGCCTTGAAAACGCCAGTTCAAATGAGAAAGGATATTCAAATTAAAAGCCGCCGTGACTCCCCGACTGTCGTTATAAGCCGGCTCTAATATCTCTTTTGGTTTTTGTAAGTCAACTCCCAAAAGAAAGTAATCTCCGGGTTGTAAAGTTCGGGAAATTTGACTTAAGAAAACCTCGCATTCTTCGGGATTAAAGTTGCCGAGAGAACTTCCCAAGAAAAAAATCATGCGCGATGCGACTGGGGTTGATTCTAACTTGGCTAAGGCTTGCTCGTAGGTTCCAATTAATCCCTCAATTGATAAAGTTGGATATTTTTCTTGGAGCTTGACAACGGTAGATTTGAGAATCCCCCCGCTAACATCAATCGGAATATATTTGCAGCGATCTGTAATTTTTTGGTAAGCCTCTAGCAGAAAAAGCGTCTTTGTAGAACTGCCGCTTCCCAATTCTACCAGTTCACAATTCCCCGTAATCTGAGCAATTTCATTTGCATATTGCTGCAAAATCAAGGCTTCTGTTCGAGTAGGATAATATTCTGGTAACTCACAAATCTGTTCAAATAATTCAGAGCCGTGATCGTCGTAAAAATATTTTGCGGGCAAACTCTTAAACTCTTTTGATAATCCTTGGATAACATCTTCACCCTGCCGGATTATCGATGGATTAGAGTCTTCAAGACTGTGCAGATAAGTTGTGAATTTCATGCCCCTTTTTTATCTTCAAATTTTAGGTACATCCACATTATTTACTGCTTGAATTTTTGCGTCAATACGGTTTCAAAAAAATTCACATTTCCCCAAAACTAGCGCGGTAATAATCACTTCAAAATTTTGCAGCAAAATTTTGAAGTTGGACTTCATGGCGATCGCGACTTCTTTGAGATCGGGCTGCGCTGGTCGATTCAGAAAATTAAGACAACTTAATTAATTGTTGGCAGCTTTCTCGCTTTGTTGTTTGAACTTTTCCGGTTCGGTTCGCAAATCCACATAGAGAAAATCGATTCCCTCGTTTTCCAGGATTTCCAGGATAGCTAAGTTCAAGTTTTTCTCCACATCAAAGTAGAGATTTTCATTGTTAACAAAGACGACAATTTTAATCACCCTGGCATTATTTTCAATATTGCTAAACCGAACGATTACTTCTTTTGACAATCCCTCGATTGACTGGGTAGCCTCTTTTATAGTGTCGCAGATTCTTGCGGTTTTCTTTGATGAAATCCCGTCAATTTTTAGCTGTAAATTTATCCCCCATTTCAACTCACTGCCCGGATTTTGTGACCAGTTTTCTACAATTCCCCCGATCATTTTAGAGTTGGGCATTTTCAGGATAGAACCCCACTGATAAACATGAAGCGTCGTCGTTCTAAATCCAATTTTCATAATCTGCACAAAACCGGGAACCCCAACTATCCCTACCCAATCCCCTTCCCGATAAAGGTTATCCGAGTAGACAATAACCGTACAAAACCAGTCATATACAATATCTTTGAGCAGCAAACCCAAAGTAATACCTGCACCTCCGAGTAAACCCACCAACGCCGCCGCCGACTGTCCTAAAAAGATTTCGCTCGCCTTAATTGCAATCACAATAATTGCTGCGGCTTGAAAAATCTTCGGCATTAAAGGTCGGAGCAACTCGTCTAGCTCGGTTTCGGTATGTAGGACAACATTAGCAATAATTTGACCGAAGATAGAAGAGGCTCGGTAGACAACGTAAGCCACAATAAAAACAACAATCAGGGTGAGGGGTCTATTAATGGTTTGGATCAGATTTGGGCCTATTTCCGCCGCCAAAATTTCCTTAACAATCCAAAAGCCAGCAATCAGAATTAACCAACTTAAAGCGGGTTTGATAATCGCAATTAACTCATCATCAAGTGTCGTTTCCGTTTTACTTGTAAAGCGTTCGATCGTTTTAATGACCACTGAAATCAAGAACCGCCTTAAGGTCTGTGTCAGCGTCAAGATAATGATAACTGTAACTATTTTACCGATGGGTATGCCGGAATAGTTGATATTGATATTTGATAGCGAATTCCAAAGAGCTTCCATAGTTGGGTGAATAAAAAAGAATGAAATGTTGATTTGTTATGTCTATGTCTAACTAATAGACTGATTTTGCTGGAGTTCCACTAAGTAGATCTGCTTGGCGACAAATATATTGGATACTGCTCCGGGTGAGGAAGGCTCACGCTGATGTGCCAGTAAGCGAGCAGCCTAGAAAACGGCTCTATGTATTTAACGCTACATAATCATAAGGGAATTTCAGAAAAACGCTTATACCAAAATTCCAAGTTTTTCATCCGCCTTTAGATGGAAAAATCGCTTATACTTAACCAAAAATCGACGAAAATCTCGTCAAAGCTTGGGTTTACGATGTTTTTTCTCTAAAGTCCCATCAAACCTTTGAAGCAATCGGGCCAAAATCCCCCGATCACCTCGCATTTGCGATCGCCCAACAAGCCGATCGGACGCCGATAATCAATCACGGTTCTCGAATCACAAAACAGGATTTATTTGGGTTTGATTCTGACAAAGAAACTGATATTATTACTGGGGCAGACTCCCCCATTATATTCGCCAGCGTTAACGTAGAACTTTTCCAGTCCTTATCCGAGCAAATGGGATATGATTGCTTTGGGCGAAACTTTTTATAGCAAAACTGCATCCGTTTTCACCCGAATTCATTGCGTGTTTTAAGAGATTATTATCAGCAAGTCAGCCGGATATTGAGCCGCCAACCCCTATTATTAATGTTACCCCAGATGGAATCATTAATTGTAGAGGATTTTTGTCCCTTGCTGATCGATACTTTCGGAAAGGTTGCCAAAAACAAGCTAAAGACGCTCAAAAGATACTGTTGTTACTCCCTGATCAAAAAAGCCGAAGAAATAGCTCAATCTTATGTTGACGAACCTTTAACACTAAAAAAATTGTGCGACGAACTGGGAACAAGCGCCAGCACTTTATCCTATGGCTTTCAAAAGGTTTTTCAGATCAGTTCGATGGCTTATCTAAAAATTCAACGGCTCAACAGAGTCCGTCGCGCACTGAAAAATGCTGACCCTCAGACAACAACGGTGATGAGCGTGGCTCAAAAATGGGGATTTTGGAGCGGCGGACATTTCTCAAGAAACTATAAACAAATGTTTGGTGAGTTGCCATCACAAACCCGGCGACGGCAATTTTAATCTGATTTGGATTCTATTGAGTTTTGGTTACTTTTTTTAATCCCCGAGGCTGATCCACATCATAACCCCGCATCGTGGCGATATGGAGGGCAAAAAGCTGTCCAGGGATAATCGCACAAATGGGTGATAACCATTCGGGAATATCATTAGGTAAAGGTAAAGTGGTCTGGGCTTGGCTTAAAATTTGTGGATCATTTCCTAGCGTAATAATTTCTGCACCTCGTTCAATTAATAAAGGCATTAACTGCTGTTGCATCTCGTTTAAAATCGGCCCAGAAACCGCAATCACCACAATCGGAAAACCCGGTTCAATTAATGCTAAAGGGCCATGCAAAAAATCCGCACTGCTGTAGGGTTCAACTAGGGTATAGGTTAACTCTTTTAATTTTAAAGCCAGTTCAAAAGCCGTTGCATAATTATACCCTCGACCAATCACAACACAACGCCTCATCTGACAATAAGGCTTAATGGTTTGGTAAATATTCGGGTTGAGTTCAAAAGTTTGTTCGACCCAGTGCGGCACCTGTCGCAACAACGTCCACATGGACTGATCACCTGCTAACTGAGAACTCAACATCGCCAAAGCCAATAATTCCGCCGTGTAGGTTTTTGTCGCAGCGATAGAACGTTCAACCCCTGCACTCAAGTTAATCACATGATCGGCTTCTTGGGCGAGTGGGGAGTCGGAAATATTAGTAAATGCCGCAGTTAAAGCACCCTGTTGGCGGGCTTCAGCTAAAACCGCAATTAAATCTGGACTTTCACCACTTTGACTAATGCCTAAGACAAGCGCATTTCCAAGCTGGGGAGGGCGTTTGTAGAGGGTGTAAAGGCTGGGTGCGGCTAAAGTGACTAAAAATTGGTTGATCGTTCCAAACAAGTATAAAGCATAACGAGCGGCGTTATCGCTACTTCCTCGGGCGGCTATGACAATATGAGTAATTTGTCGCTGTTGAATGGCTTCAGCCAGTTGTTGAATGGCGGCGACTTGAGTCTCCAAGAGTCGGCTTAAAACTTGGGGTTGCTCTTGAATTTCTTGTGCCAGATTAGAATTAATCGACATGATCAATGCTCATGGAAGTGCTTAACTTTATTGTCTCACCTCCGGTTACTTCGATTCGAGTTGAGAGGAACAAGTTTACAATGCTTTCTTAATCAATTGTAACAGCAGTCTGACATCCTCCCGACGCTGACCGCAAGCGGTACAGTGCGGGGTTCCTTCTTCAACGAGAAAGCTTGTCTACCAAATTCTCATTTGATAGATAGAGACTTAACTCTTCAAAATAGAGACATCAACGCCGCACTCAATTTGCGTGACTATTTTATAACGGAGACTGTTGCGGAAAAACGGATTAAGCTATCTGTAAAACACACAGATCTCGGTTGCTAACAGTTAAGTTAATCCGTTCTTCCTTTTAATATCTGTTTCTGATTTTTTAGCGTCAGGAAGTGGCGTTTTAGCCTATGGAGACGATGTAAGACCAAAGCTGAAAGTTAATTCTGGTAGAGGCGATTGTCAAAGAAACAGGAAGCCCACACCATAAGCGTGCATCGTTGGTGTTGGGTACTTCACCACCTTCCCGGGATGGAAGCTTACCAATCAACAGTTATCGATCCAGCAAGGGGAGAAAGGTGGTTTTGTACGGAGTCAGAAGCGATCGCATCAGGTTGGCGCAAAGCACCGAGGTAGGCGCAGCAGTCCAACAAGGTTTTGAATCAAGCAAGTATAAAATTCATTAAAGTTAACAAATCCCTGAGATGATGTGATTTTTCTGGGGTTTAGACGCTCAAAACCAGATTTTTCAGGACTTTGACAAACTGCGATCGCCTTCAGTTGCGATTACAGACTCTACTGATTCTGACTCTTTTGGGTTTTTTTGTTTATTGTAACTCTTTTTATAAAAAAAGTATAGTAAAATAATTAAAAATTAAATATAAAGCGACTACACTGGATTTGAAGGCATAGAAAGCATTTATAAATTTCAGGAAAGCGATAGCATCGATTTAGACTCCTATTGAGCATTTGAACGGCTTTCTTTTGTGCAAGAGTTAGACAATAATGAGAGCAATCGAGAAAAGAACTTAATCAAACGTCCAGTTCTCAGAAATGCGATATCCGTTTGAACGAATTTGATAAACACTCTTTGAAGGAGAACCCGCGTGAAACTGTCAGTTTACGGTAAAGGTGGAATTGGAAAATCAACAACAAGCTGTAATATTTCTGTTGCGCTTGCCAAACGGGGTAAGAAAGTGTTGCAAATTGGCTGTGATCCCAAACACGACAGCACCTTCACCCTCACAGGTTTTCTGATTCCGACCATTATTGATACCCTGCAAGAAAAGGACTATCATTATGAAGACGTCTGGCCAGAAGATGTGATTTACAAAGGTTATGGGGGTGTGGACTGCGTAGAAGCAGGTGGCCCACCCGCAGGTGCAGGCTGTGGCGGTTATGTTGTCGGTGAAACCGTTAAACTGCTGAAAGAACTCAACGCCTTTGACGAATACGATGTAATTCTGTTTGATGTTCTCGGTGACGTGGTTTGTGGCGGTTTTGCGGCACCCTTGAACTATTCAGATTATTGTATGATTGTTACAGATAACGGCTTTGATGCCTTATTTGCAGCCAACCGGATCGCCGCTTCGGTACGAGAAAAAGCACGGACTCACCCTCTGCGTCTAGCTGGACTGATTGGCAACCGTACCTCCAAACGAGATCTGATTGACAAGTATATTGACTCGGTTCCGATGCCTGTATTAGAAATACTGCCGCTCATTGAAGATATTCGCGTTTCTCGCGTTAAGGGAAAAACCCTATTTGAAATGGCAGAAACCGATCCTTCTCTGAACTATGTTTGCGATTATTACCTGAATATCGCCGATCAAATTCTCTCTCAACCCGAGGGCGTTGTTCCCCAAGATACTCCGGATCGCGAATTATTTTCTTTACTTTCTGATTTTTACCTGAATCCGAGTCAACCCCCTGTGCAAAATAAGGAATTGGAGCTAGACCTTATGATGGTTTAATATGTCTAGCGGCTCAGGATGAGGAATAGAGGTTATGGCTTTCTTCAAAGACTTTACTGCTAATCTCCGAGATAAATGGTTACATTATTACCAAGCCAATCGGGATTGGCTACTGTTGCAAATGCAACTCAGTTCAGTGAAAACTCCAGATGGTGGTCGAAGACCTCCCTCTAGCCTCATCTTAGGAGTAATCAACGCGCTTGATCCAGAAGCATCACAGTTGATGCTCCCCTTTTCAACACTCAACCCTGATCCGGAGAAGTTAGTCGAAGTTTTGGGGTTAAATTTCGATCCCGATATCGCTTTGGGTTCCCCACCCCCAGCCGGACAAACACCCGTACAAGCGGCACCAAGTTATCAACAACCTCCTGTACAATCGGCTCCCGGATATTATCCGCCACCGGAAGTCCAAGTTCCAACTGATTCTCAAACCGCCCCAGAAATTGTTTCTCCCCCTCCCGAAAAGTCCCCATCCAATCTCGGGGGAATGGCTGTCGCAGCCGTAGGTACAGCCGCAGCAATCGGCGGTGGAATGGCGATCGCTGATGCTTGGAATGACACAGAAGCTGTCTCCGAGATGGATATGGATACCGAATTCGACTCCGATGAACCTCTCGATTTTGATATGGGAGACGATGAAGAGATCAACCTAGATATGGGGAGTGATGAAGATCTCGGCTTAGATGACGAGATGGATGAAGATCTCGAGTCTGACGAAGATCTCGGTATGGAGATGGACATGGATCTCGACTCCGATACAGATAATGCAACGGATGACGATTTCGGGTTAGACATGGAGACTGATGAAGGACTCGGCTTAGATGACGAGATGGATGTCAGTCTAGAGTCTGATGAAGATCTCGGTATGGAGATGGACATGGATCTCGACTCCGATACCGAATTAGGTTCTGAGGACGATTTTGGGTTGGATTTGGGGACTGATAATGGACTGGGTTTAGAAGAAGAAGTCTCCCTAGACTCGGAGTCGGAGATGGGGGATCTGGGACTCGATGATTTTGGAGAGGAGAATATTCAGATCGATACCTCAGACGATATAGGAGATCTAGATCTCGGGGATTTCGGATCGGATAACGATTTAGACGAGGGTGATTTTTCTTCTGATGACATGGATGATTTGGGACTTGATGATCTCGGAGATGATGAGTTTGGAAGTTTGTCAGACTCCGATGATTTAGATGATCTCAGTCTCGATGAGTTGGGAGAAGTGACTTCGGGTGATGGGGATTTTGATGATCTCGATCTAGAAGGACTCACGGAGTCGGATGAAGATGATGATATTGCTTTATCGGATTTTAAATAATCCCAACGTCTAGATGTAGAGATGCGCTATGATGGCGTGTCTCTAGCAGAAACCCAAAAGAGATTGAAATTAGAATTGGAGATTTTGGATCGAGTTTGTCATTCAAAATCAGGGGAGGGTTTTTGCAAAATTATCCTGAGTTAACCGAGTTAGACAAACGATTAAGTGCTATAGCACTACGCAAATTGGTTAGGACATTTTTAGATTCTGAAACCCTTTCATAGTCTGCTGTTCCCTGTTCCCCGTTCCCTGTTCCCGATTCAAGTAGCGCTATACATGAATCGTTGAATATCTGACTTTTAGACTGACAAAAGATTTCTGCAAAATCGTTAAAAATTAAGAGGATAAATTGATGACTGTTGCTCAAGAACCTGAAGCTTTAACCTTTGAATGTGAAACCGGAAATTATCACACCTTTTGTCCGATTAGTTGTGTGGCGTGGTTGTATCAAAAAATAGAAGATAGTTTCTTCTTAGTTATTGGTACGAAAACCTGCGGTTATTTTCTGCAAAATGCGATGGGAGTAATGATTTTTGCAGAACCTCGTTATGCAATGGCAGAATTAGAAGAAGGGGATATTTCCGCTCAACTGAATGACTATGAAGAATTGAAGCGATTATGCTTACAAATTAAACGCGATCGCAACCCGAGTGTGATTGTTTGGATCGGGACTTGTACCACTGAAATTATTAAAATGGATTTGGAAGGGTTAGCCCCTAAATTAGAAGCAGAAATCGGTATTCCGATTGTTGTGGCTCGCGCAAATGGCTTAGATTATGCCTTTACTCAAGGAGAAGATACGGTACTCGCAGCGATGGCGGCTCGTTGTCCTAATAAAGTGATCGAATCTGAAAAAAATGAACGCAACGCCATTCAAAAACTGCTCAATTTTGGTCAGAAAAAAGAGGAAACTGCTCAAACTGAGTCGGAATATGTTGATCATCCGCCTTTAGTTTTATTTGGTTCTCTCCCTGATCCAGTTGTTACAAACCTAACCCTAGAATTGAAAAAACAAGGAATTAAAGTATCCGGTTGGCTTCCCGCTAAACGTTATACTGAACTTCCCGTTTTAGAAGAAGGATATTATGTTAGTGGTGTTAATCCTTTTCTGTCTCGCACCGCGACAACGTTAATGCGGCGTCGCAAGTGTAAATTAATAGGCGCTCCGTTCCCGATTGGCCCAGATGGAACTCGCGCTTGGATTGAAAAAATTTGCTCTGTATTCGGAATTGAACCTCAAGGTTTAGATGAACGGGAAGCGCAAATTTGGCAAAATCTCGAAGATTATATTCAGCTTATTCGCGGTAAGTCTGTGTTCTTCATGGGAGATAATTTACTCGAAATTTCTCTGGCGCGTTTCCTGATTCGCTGTGGAATGACTTGTCCGGAAATTGGCATTCCTTACATGGATAAACGCTATCAAAAAGCAGAGTTGGATCTGTTAGAAACAACTTGCCATGAAATGGGGGTTGCTGTTCCGAGAATTATTGAAAAACCGGATAATTACAACCAGCTTCAACGCATCCATGAAATTAAACCGGATTTAGTGATTACGGGAATGGCTCATGCGAACCCGTTAGAAGCGCGAGGAATTAATACAAAATGGTCAGTTGAGTTTACCTTTGCTCAAATTCATGGCTTTACCAATGCGCGGGATATTCTAGAGTTAGTTACCCGTCCTCTACGCCGCAATAATAATCTAAAAGATTTGGGTTGGGATAAGTTAGTCAAGGAAGAAGCGCAGATTTAAAGTTTTTAAAAGTTTGTCTCTATGAGTCAAAATTAGGCTTGGTGGGGCGATCAAATGCGATCGCCCTTTCCTTATTAGGGAAGATTAAAAACCCGGTTTCTCAGAGAAACCGGGTTTTTGGGATGTACTTCTGAGATAATTAAACTAAATTTTTAGACGGGGATAAATTTAGGAATTCATAACAATTATTGAGCGTTTTTACTATTAATGTACAGAAACAAGGATAAATTAAACGGGTTGTTAACCGAATTGGAGTTTCCAGTCAACTTAAAGTGCTGTATAATAAATCAGTCTCCTAAATCTCACCTTCTCAATGCGCTCTGTATATTGTAAATTTTAACTGTTTACTGATTTTGCTGCCCATGATTGAGCCACAGGATACTAATACCCCCTCCCCCAATTCTAAAGAGTCCAGCGAATCCACCGAAGGGAAGATGACTGAGGCGGGAAAAAATGTTAGGAAAAATCCCATTGCGGATATTTGGAATAATGCAGCAACAGGAATCGAACAAATTAAAAAGACAGTGTTCGGATGGTTGACGGTTCCTGAAGAAGAAATCGCTAAAATTTTAGAACAAGTTCGCGCCGAACTTCCAACAACCGAAGCTTTATTAATTGGGAAACCGCAAGCGGGAAAAAGTTCAATTGTTCGGGGATTAACCGGGGTTTCAGCCGAAATTATCGGACAAGGATTTCGTCCCCATACGCAACATACACAACGTTACGCCTATCCGTCTGAGGATTTACCGTTACTGATTTTTACGGATACGGTTGGTTTAGGGGATGTTAACCAGGAAACTGAGGTTATTATTAAAGAATTAGTCGGTGATTTAAAAGAAGATAATAATCGGGCAAGAGTTTTAATTTGGACTATAAAAATTAATGACTTTGCGACAGATACCCTCAAAACAATTGCGACTCAACTCCGCAAAGAATATCCGAATCTTCCTTGTTTATTAGTGGTGACTTGTCTGCATGAAGTTTATCCACCTGATGTTCAAGATCATCCTGACTATCCCCCAGAGTTTGAGGCTGTAAATCGGGCTTTTGCTGCAATTCAAGACGGGTTTAAAGGGTTATATGATCGCGCGGTGATGATTGATTTTACCTTAGAAGAAGATGGTTATCATCCGGTATTTTATGGCTTAGAAGCGTTTAGAGATACGTTAGCAGATTTGCTTCCTGAAGCCGAAGCCCGTACTATTAATCAATTACTCGATGAACAAGCCAGTCAACAACTGGGAAATCTGTATCGAGATGTGGGGCGGCGTTATATTTTGGCGTTTACGGTGATTACGGCGACGGTGGCTGCGGTTCCCCTTCCCTTTGCGACGATGCCTGTTTTAACGACGTTACAAGTGTCGATGGTGGGGTTGTTGGGGCAGCTTTACGGGCAAACGCTTAATCCTTCTCAGGCGGGGGGCGTTGTCAGTGCGATCGCAGGCGGTTTTCTCGCCCAAGCAGTCGGGCGGGAGTTAGTTAAATTTATACCCGGTTTTGGGAGTATTATTTCAGCATCTTGGGCAGCGGCTTATACTTGGGCGCTAGGTGAAGGGGCTTGTGTTTATTTTGGGGATTTAATGGGTGGAAAAAAACCCGATCCGCAGAAAATTCAGTCGGTGATGAATGAGGCGTTTAAGGAAGCAAAAGAACGGTTTAAAGGGATTCAGCGTTAACGGTATTTGTTATGAATTTTAGCCAGTCTCATCTTGAACTTTCACCCGAAGAATACCTAGAAACGGAAAAAAATAGCCCAATCAAACATGAATATATCCAAGGGCGAATTTATGCAATGGCGGGGGCGAGTGATGCCCATGTTACGATTACTGCAAATTTACTCACTCTATTAAGAAATCATATTCGCGGAAGTGGATGTCGGGTTTATATTGCGGATATGAAAGCCCGCATCGAAACGCTAAATATTTTCTACTATCCCGATCTGATGGTAACTTGTGATCCGAGAGATGCAAGTTTTGAATATTTCAAACGTTATCCTTGTTTAATTATTGAAGTTCTTTCTGCTTCTACAGAAGGCTTTGATAGAGGTGATAAATTTATTGATTATCAAGAATTGGAAACTTTACAAGAATATGTTTTAATTAGTCAAAATCGTCAGCGTGTTGATTGTTTTCGACGCAATACTCAAGGGAGATGGGAGCTTTATAGTTATCGAGGCGATCAAGAATTGGAGTTAACAAGCATTAATTTCTCTTGTTCTCTTGCTGCTGTTTATGAAGATGTTTCTTTGGCATAAAACTGAGTTAGTGAAGGCGGGGCGGGTTTTTAAAATTGAGTAATGGGTGTCAGAGATAGTGTAGAACCTGCCCCTACATCATCATCGATTAATCGGACATGATATGATGCGTTTAAGGAAGCGAAAAAGTGATAAAAAAAATTAAGCACTAAGAGGAATGATCAAGAGTCCAATCTTCTAGAGGTAAATTAGGAACTTTACTAAAATCTTTTTGATTGCGTGTAACAACAATTGCTAGATTTGCGATGGCAATAGCAGCAATTTTTAAATCTTGTGTGCCAACTAAAAGCTTCTGTTGACCCAAATTTTGAAGCAAATTTTGATAACAGTTGTATGCAGCCTCGTCAAAATCTAGTAACTGCACATTACAGAAGTAAACAAGAGTTGAGCGCAAATTTTGATAGGCAATTGCTAACCGCTCAGGTGTTTGATTGGCTTTGCTGATAACTGCTAACCTTCCTCGAAGTTGTTCTTCTAATGTAACTATCGTAACGAATAGATTAGAAGTATCTATTTCTCTAACTTTTTGTACAATTTGGGGATGATTGCGTTGGAAAAGAGTAACATGATCGGTATCCAAAATATATCGGCTCACACTGACTAATATTCCTCCGAAGTTCCTTCATCGGTATTAATTTCTGCATCCAGTTCTCGTCTATAGGCAGCCATCTCTTCTACAAACTCATCAAATAAAGGATCATCTTTAAACATACCCGCAAATTTAACCCAAGGGTTAGACTGTTCAACTTTCTGTTGATAGATTATCATAGGCAAGCAACACAGCCTGAGTGTAAGCCACCACAAATAAGACATTAAATAACTCAAGAAACCATCATCATTAATTAGACCATGAGCCATGCGATTTCGCAAGTTACTACCTGAATGTTCAACCAGTAAACCCTTGAGATCAAATAGAGTATCTTCATCAAAAATAGAAGCAGTCTCAGGGTAGTAAAGAGTTGTATTCAAGTTATGCTCGTTTTGAATTCCTTGATCATCATAACTAGAGGGTAATACGCCTTTTTTCCAAAGTAGATAACGTATAGAATTCTCAATTTGAGGGATGAGAATATGGGTAGAGGTGAAAAAATCTCCAGTTAGTCCAGCGTATAAACCTTTAGCAAACAAATATTGTCTATCTGGTGGTACAAAAGGACTATTAGCAACAATGGGAAGTAAATCTTTGACTTGGATAGGGTGTTCTAAATTGATTTGATCTCTTGCAGGTTCAATCAATACTCGGGCTTGGATACTTTGATAGTAGGCTGCATTGGTATACATTTCAAATTTAGTTTCTTCTTCAGTCTTTCCAGATTGTCTGGCAACAACTTTACCCATTTCATTGATCATAACTTTTGAAATAGAAATATAGGGAAACAGAGGATCATCTTTAGCGATTTGATCCGCTTGTTGTCGAAGCTGAGAGACTTTAGGAGGAGTTGCTAATAATGCTAAGGCAAAAAGAGCATCCTGCAATTTCTTGCCTCTAACACTTGCCCGAACTTTCTCTACTTCTTTGCTAAAATCAATCCGCTCTGATTGGATTGTAACTAACTCATTCATAGATTTCTCTTGATTCTGAAGTAGAAGTTTGTGTGCTTCATCGACTCTTTTTTTATCTTGTTCTTTTTCTTCCTTTGTGCCGGGAATTTTTCTAAATGATTCAATAGCTTTGTGGAGAATGCTTGATGCTGCTAAATAAGGAGTCTGGGAATTTTTAAGATCATTCTCACCTTCCTTAATATAAGTTTCAGCAGCAAGTCTTAAAGCTGCACGTTCTTTGTCTTTATCTTTCTCAAGGCGATGCCATTTTGCTTTGATTTCCCAGTACGCTCTAGCTCTATCCCAATCACAAACTGATTCAGCAACCGTAGCCGCTTTTTCAGCGAGATTTGCATATTTTCTGGAGTCAACGAGTCGGTATTCTTGCAAGAGTTCCATCAGTCTTGCTGACAACCAACGCGGATCTTCTCCGTTGTAGCGTTCAAGAACTGTCTCTATATGTTGAACTACTGTTTCGACTTGATAATTAATTTTTCTGGCTAATCTAAATGCTCTCTCTATTCTTGTAAAGCACCTAACCCACCTCGCAGAATTTTCTAACTCTATAGCTGACTGTATATAAGCAGGAACCGCTAGTTGAGCCATTTGATAGTTGCGTCGTTTACACCAGAGAATATCTGTAACTCGTGCTTGCAGTTCAGGATCGGTAATTTCCCTAGCAATTTCAGCAAGAAAGTCTAAATACTCGTCTGTAAAGTTATCGAATATTTTAGCAAAATGCTCCTCGTTTGACTCGGACTGAATTTCAACTAGAGTGATATATCCTAATATCTCAAATACAACTTTTTCCCGAATATTTCCTGCTTTTTCTGCTTCCTGTGCTTTTCCCAAAAATCCCTCACTATATGCAAAACACTCTTTAACTTCACTAGCATTAATCACTTCTTGCCAGGAAGAGTTGATAAAATCATCTTTAGTCAGAGGGGGGTTCACGGATAACATTGAATTTTTCTGAGTGGATTCACCTTCAGTCATTTTATCTCACCAGTTCAGCTAGAATATTTCTATATATCTAGCAAGTATAGCATTTTTGGCTCGGTTGTGATTATTACTCCAATAACCAACCAAATACTTCTTCAATAGTAAGCTGTATCTGATTAGCACTTGAGAGGTGGCTATACTATTTTATCTAAATTCTGTAATAATGACATTTGACCCTGCTACTTGGGGTTTCGTAAAGCATCAATATCTGAACCACAAATCGCTTGAACATTACGGGTTATTTTATCAATTTCCCAATCCCACCAGCGAATTTCTAACAATTCTTGAATGATTGACTCCTCAAACCGTTTTCTAATTTCTTTAGCGGGATTTCCCCCAACAACAGCATAGGGTTCAACGTGGCGAGTGACAACAGATAAACTGGCAATAATCGCACCATCACCGATATGAACACCCGGCATAATTGTCGCACCATAACCAATCCAAACATCATTACGAATAATAGTATCCCCTTTATTCGGCCAAGAATCTGGCATTGCGACTTCCCAACCTGATCCAAAAATCGGAAAGGGATAATTGGTAAACCAATCTGTGCGGTGATTTCCACCATTCATAATAAATTTAACATCAGAAGCAATCGAACAAAATTTACCGATAATCAGTTTATCGCCTTCAAAATCAAAGTGATAAAGAACATTGCGTTCAAAGTTTTTAGGGTTCTCAAAGTCATCATAATAAGTATAATCTCCAACAATAATATTGGGATTTTTGATGATATTCTTTAAATAGACCAGTCGAGTTTGCTCGGGAAGTGGGTATTTTTTTTCGGGAGAAGGACCGTTACTCATCAGTTGTTCCGTAAAATTTGAAAGGTGAATCGTTCTATTGATATGACTTTAGATTTAACCTATTTAGATAATAAACCATTGACGTATGACTCGCCATATTTTTAACCGAACTCATCCGGCGAACCCCGGAGAGAACCAAGGAGACAAGCGATCACATCATCCAAGAAATCCCTTTTTTTTGCAGATTAAGTCACTTACGCTCAGAAAGTTTTGACAAATTTTCATTAACTTGCGATCACTCTATCGGAAGAGATTTTACTGATTTTGTTAACTTGACTACCAATAATTAAAATCCGTAAAATTTTAAATCTCCCTCATCCGAAGGATACCAAAGCAAACCGTTAAGACTTAAATTAGAGATGTTAAGAAGCGTAAGTAACAATCATTATGAAAGCATTAAAAATTAAATTACCCAAAGCTTTACTCGCAACTATCGTCAGCTTAGGAGGTTTAGCGACTGTTTCTGCTTTCGGTAATATTAATAGAGCCGTTGCCAATGAATATACTGGTGAGAATAATCAAATAAGCCAGCAGATGAACTCACCCCAACAAAATCCGGGAATGCGTGACAATCAAATGCAACAAAATCCGGGAATGCGTGACAATCAAATGCAACAAAATCCGGGAATGCGTGACAATCAAATGCAGCAAAATCCGGGAATGCGTGACAATCAAATGCAGCAAAATCAACAAGGAAGTTCTTCTGGAAATGAAAGCATTGTTGGTGCAATGTCCGAGACGGGATCTTTTAATACACTCGCCCAAGCTGTTGAAGCAGCCGGTTTAGCAGATACTTGGGAAAATGAAGGTCAATACACTGTATTTGCACCTACTGATCAAGCTTTTGAAGCGTTACCTCCCGGAACTTTAGAAGCATTATTACGTCCAGAAAACCAAGACACATTGCGTCGAATTTTAGAATATCACGTTGTTTTAGGTGAAGCAGACTCCAGCACGATTAGTTCAGGGTTCTTTAAAACAGCCGAAGGAAGTGGAGTAAATATTGATGTCGCAAGCGGTATGGTTCAAGTCGAAGGTGCTAATGTTACACAGCCTGATATTCAAGCAAGTAATGGCGTAGTTCATGCTATCGATCAAGTGATTCTACCGCCTGATATTTCAGCCGAACAGTTGCAACAATTAACGATAGCTCAATAAATATTTTGAGGGTTGACTATATGGGTAGTTCTGATGAGCTACCCCGTTTTTAAACTCTCTAGTTTATAGCAAAAATCTGGGTTAATTAAGAGAGTTGTTTGATTCTTTTAATTCAAAACATACTTGCTCAAAACTGAATAAACTTCATTGATATTCACTGAGCGATTAAACTCTTTTGAAATTGGAATTGATTCACTTCCGACCCAAATTTTTAACTCAGCATCTAGATCAAAATGACCTGCACTTTCTTTAGAAAATTTAGTAATTTTTGAGTAGGGAATGGAGAGAAATTCTATCTTTTTCCCGGTTACACCTTGTTTATCAACCAGAATTAAACGTTTGTTGGTAAAGACAAACAAATCACGAATCAGTTGATAAGCCTTTTCGATTCTTTCTCCCTCGACCAAGACTTCACTAAACAGTTTATCAAGTCTAGCGGCATCTGCTTTGACTTCAGAGGCATTTCCGAGAAGACCACTAATTAATCCCATATTATTATCCTTCTGCTTGTCTAACAAGTGTTGAGGTTATGATGTCTAACAAAAAACGGTTAGTTGCATCTATCTCTATGTTAGCAAATGCTTTTCAAAACGGAGTGAATGTAAGTTTTTATACCCCAAAAATAAGTTTTATTTTTTTGCGGAATTGACCGGATCGGAGTTGAAATAAATTGAAGAGGCGTAAGTTGTATCTTGAATTAAGTTGTCTTTCCCCATCCTCAAGATTAAAAACCCGGTTTCTCAATAGAAACAGGGTTTTTGGGATGTACCTCCGAAGCAACGCCGCTATATATTTTGAATTAAGTTGTCTTTCCCCATCCTCAATAAATTACAGGGTTTTAAATTACTTCGTTTGAAAAATATTCTGCACCATTTTTTTATCAACGCTAGCTGCGGCTTTGTCGAGTTCTTCAACTTCACCGGAGTCGAGTTTCCAACCCAACGCCCCAATATTTTGTTTGGCTTGTTCGGGATTTTTAGCCCCAGGAATGGGAATAGTTCCCTTACAAATACACCAATTAATTGCGACTTGTGACATCGTTTTATTTCGAGATTCGGAAATCTCTTTTAAACAAGATAAAAGGGGTTTAACTCCTGGTAAAATTTGACGAAAAACTAAACTGCGAATTCCTTTGGGGAAAGGGCCGTTTTCTGCATATTTTCCGGTTAATATTCCCAAAGCGAGGGGACTGTAAGCAATGATTTTAATTCCGAGTTCATCACAAACGTCTTTTAAGCCTAATTCTGTTATCGGATAAGTAGAGAGGAGGGAATATTGTACTTGTAAAGTGGTAATGGTAACACCACGTTCTTGAAATTTTTGATACACTTTATTCAGTCGTTTAGAACCATAATTTGATAAACCGACTCCTTTGACTTCTCCTTGTTCATAAAGGTCAGCTAAACCATCTAATAGCGGCCATTCTTGCCAAGGAAAATAGTTCGCCGTTGACCAGTGCATCTGCACTAAATCTACCTTTCTTCCTAACCGTTTGGCTGAGGCTTTACAAGCGGAAATCATTGCATTTCGCGTTAATCGACCGGGGTAAGCGGCTAGTTTTGTGGCGATACAAATTTGATCGGAATTTAAACCGGAATATTGACTTGAAAATTGTCCTAAAAGACTCTCGCTACGTCCGTTTAATTTCCCGGTTCCGTAGGAATCTCCCGTATCAAATAAAGTCACTCCATTGCTAACACATAAGTTAAAAACCTCTTGGAGTTGCTGATCCATACTTTCATCATAACCCCAAAGCAGTCGGTTTCCCCAAGCCCATGTTCCACAACCCATTTCGGGTAGAGAAAGTGTTTGATTCGTTTGCATTTTAACTCGATGTAGATGTCTTTATAACAGTGTATAATTAATTGGTTCATCCGTAAAATTTTACAAGATTAACCACACAGCCAAACCCCAAAACGGAATAAATCTTAACCATCGCTTTTGACTCTCAACAGGTTCAATACTTCCCATCAGTATGATTTGAAAGATATAAAATAAAACCACATCAACACAAAAGGCTATCGTGACGCGATTACTCATAAAATTCTGCACAAAAAATTCACTTCTCGCAGCAATATCTCCAAATTCAGGACGACCGACAACAGCCCAAACCAGAGAAATAGTCCCGACTATTAAGCCGATAAAACCAAATATTTTAGCTAATAAACCCTTGGTTGGTTTGTCTTCGGTTTCCCCATTGGGAACGGTAAACCACCAAGCCATATAAGGAAGTAAGAAAGTATTAGTCAGGAACATTGCCAAACTCCAAATAATAATTTTCGGGAGTTCTCGTCCTTTAGAATCAAGCAGTAATAAAGGCAAAAACATAAAAATCCAAGCTTCCGCAAAGTTAAATAAACTCTCGATCCAAGGATGAATAATTGGGGCTTGCATAGATTCAATGCCCACCGCATTTAAAAAGGGTAAAATAAAGAAGAAATTAATCGATTCGTTGACAATTTCCTTTAAAGTTTCCGGTTGAACCGCCCAAAGAGGTTCGCCGGGAAGGAGTTGTTGGGGCGGAGAAAGGAGTAAAATATAAATGTAGATAACTGATAGTAGCCCAAAGAATGCAGCAATTAAACGTTGAGACTGTAATGAGTTGGAAAACCTTGACTGTGCCATTGAGTCACCTAATTTGACTATAATAAATTTTAAACGATTCGCTCTAAAAATGAACTATTATTCACAACGCCGAGATGTTTTCTCTCCCGCCTATCTTAACTCTCTACGGGGAGAAATCCTAGCTTGTCCCTATCTCGCCATCAACAACCTTAATCGTGATTTTATCGATACAAAAGGCTTTTCTGTGGTGTTTAAACGCTCGAAACAGGCGGAAGTTGAACGGCGTTTTCCTTTTTTTAAAAGCTATCTAGAACAGGCGTTACAACCTTCTTGTAATGCGTTTTATCTTAACCCTCTGGTGTTAAAAGCCGGTTCGCGAGTTGATCCGCATATTGATCGCTCTTTACGCTCTTATTGTAAAACCGTTGAACCTCCTGTCGTTGTCAGTGTTTTGTATGTTCAAGTTCCGGTTAATTTAGAAGGGGGAGAACTGGTTTTACGTTCGGATAAAAAACAAGTGGGACAGGTTAAACCTCAAGTTAATACTTTACTCTTTTTTCAGGGAAATCTTACCCATTCTGTTAATGCAGTTAGAACCACTGGAACCCGTTTAAGTTTGGTTTGTGAGCAGTATAATTTGAGTGAAATTGAATTGCAAGAAATTCCAGAATTTACAATAGAATCAAGAGCGGCAAAGACCAAACGGAAGTAATTTAGAGGTTGAGTTGATTTGGCGATCGCATATAAAAACCGATGTTGTTTTTTTCGTTAACTCAATTTATAATAGAGATGAGACAACCAACCTAAAGTATCAGCTAATTTCGATTTAAAGATTAAGATCGCTACAATTATTGTATAAAAGTAGACTCAAGGAGGATTGAAAGAATGCCGCTTGCACCAGTTGAAGAAAAAATGTGGAATAAGTCTGTTTCCAAATTGGATACTAAAAAGGCTGATGGTGATATTGACGATAAATACGAGTCAAGAGATAAAAGAATACTGACCGAAATTAATCGTGAAAAGCTCCCAAGTTTTGCTGAGGCATTAAAAAAACCTGGGTATATAAATGTACGACCCTTTTTTCAAAGAAGATCTCGTTGGGATGAAAAGAAGCAATCGCGATTAATTGAGTCATTCTTGATTAATATTCCGATTCCGCCGATTATTCTTTTTGAAATAGACTTCAATTCTTATGAAGTCATGGATGGTCAACAAAGAATTACTGCAATTCAAAATTTTTACGACGATAAACTCAAATTAACGGGACTAGAACTCTGGCCAGAACTTAATGGATATACCTATAGTCAACTACCTGTAAAAGTTCGTGCAGGAATTGATAGGCGCTCGATATCATCTATCGTGATCATCGCCGAATCAACTTCCGATCCCGAAGAAGCTTTATTTCTAAAGCAAAAAACCTTTGAACGTCTAAATACGGGTGGAGTGGATTTAAGTAATCAAGAAGTTAGACACTGCTTGTATTATGGAGAATTGGAGAAATTACTGCTAGAATTATCGCGTAATCCGATCTTCACTCAAGCCTGGGAAATTCCGATAGACGAAGATAACCCAAATATTAACAAAAATAATCTTTATAAAAAAATGGAAGATACTGAGTTAATTCTTCGTTTTTTTGCTCTCAGAAATGTCGAACATTTTCGCCGGGGAATGAAGGAATTTCTAGACCTCTATATGATGAAAAGCTTGACTTTTACACGGGAAGATATAGAATTTCTAAAAATTACTTTTTTACAGACTATCCAGTTAGCTTATGAAATTTATGGAGAGTATTTATTTAAACCTTTTGATCCCCAAAAAGACACTTGGAAAGATAAATCTTACAAAGCCTATTACGATGCTGTGATGGTCGGGTTGAGTCGGCATTTATCAAAAGCAGAAATACTAAGTCAAAATAAATTAATCGTTATTGAAGAAACGAAGAAGCTATTTAGCAAGGAGGAATCACGTCTCTTAACTGGATCGGGAAAAACAAAAGCGGAAATTCAAAAAAGAATCGAACTATTTGACAATATGCTTTTGCAGGTTATAGGAGAATAGCTTGCAATGTTTGACGAATTGATAAACAGGGCAAGTCAAGAAATTTCTACTGTGCGTGCAATCATCAAAAGTAATGATATACTGAGAGGTATTCTTTTTGGAAAAGAGAATGAAATTAGAAAACTATTGGAGGATAAAACAGATTTAATTGACGCTGTTCCTAGTGAAACTGAATGGCAAATTTACGATCATTGTGCTGTAGTTACGCGACTGTATGCTATTTATGAACGATTTGTTGAGGATTTAATTACTGATTGGCTGCGACTTCTACCTGAGATAGTTTCAAGTTATTCACAGTTAGGTGAAAAAATCCAGAATACCCATAGAGAAGGGATAGGACGTTTACTACTGGATATCAATAAAAATAGATTTCAGCATCTTTCGGTAGAAACAGTTATTCAAGGCTTATTTTCTGGAATTACGGCTACAGGAAAGTATGAACTTCTCCCGGAAGCCTTTTTATTACATGAGCAAAACTTACGCAAGGATATACTAGAAAAATTATTTTCAGATGCGGGTATAGAAAATACCTGGAGATGGGTAATTAAGCATAGAGAAATTAAGTATTTTGTAGAAGAAATTAGAGGAAATCAAAATACACCCGAAGGAGAACTAAAGCAACTGGTTGACTATCGAAATGAAGCGGCGCACGGAACTATTGATGAAATTTTAGGAACTGATGAACTTCTCAATTTAGGTGATTTTATAGAAGCGTTATGTAAAGCTTTAGCTGAGTTAGTGACCTATCAAGTCATTGAGCAAAAAAAGAGGGTAAAACAAGCTAAGAATGTTGGAAAAATAACAGAATGGTTTAAGAAGCCAAGAGCAGCAGTTGCAAAAGTTAAAGATATAAGTTTGACAGTAGGAGATAATATTTTTATCGTCAATGAGGAATCTTCATGCTGTCAATTAGCCAAAATTGAGAGTATTAAAATTAACGATGTTTCTCAAGAGACTGTAAAAATAACCTCGGAAATAGAGGTCGGATTAAAGTTTGACACTGATATCAAAATCAGTAAAGGATTCAGTCTTTATAAAATTTAATAGGCAGAAATATCTCATTTGCTATAGACTGGGTTAACAGTTGCTAACCCAATCTTTTGTTTTAAGTCGAAGTTGTTTCGGGAGTAGCGGGTTTTTGAATATCTTCTTCTATTGCTTCTAAGGTTTGAATCACTAACCGTTTGGCTTGCAATTTCCAGCCAATTTGTTGAATTTTTATCGCTGCATAACCCCCGAAAACAGTAGCAATTAAATCCAACGGTTGCATAAAAGAAATCCCAAATAATAAGCCGAGTCCCGCAATTCCCCAAAAGGGTAACGCAACGGTTTGACGCTGTTCTTCAATTAACTTACTAATCCAATCAGTTGGCATTTCTTCTAATAGTGCAGCTTTCACTTTTTGTTGTTCTGCCAGGGAAACAGATATCCCTATTTTGCGGCGCAATCGTTGAATTTTACGGGCATCTGTGCTATACTGAGTTAATTCATCTTCAGCCATTAATACCAGACGTTCTAACTGTCCCATTTTTAAATTCCTATTCTTTTATTGCTCATTTTGTCCAGAAAAAAAGGGGTGAGAATCCACCCACCCCACCGAAAATTTAACCTTTTTTCAACAGAGATGAAACCCGATTTTTCAGGGATGCGATCGCAGTTTGTAAACCATTAGATCGAGATTGAGGCGGAACCGCGACTTGGATGGGTTCATCTTTAAATTCTTTGAGACGATAGCCAAATTCGAGTTGATTTTGGTGTTTCCGCAAACGGGGGAAGAGTCGAAACGCCCCTTGTAGCAAGTCTTCCTGACTCCCAAAAATCGCTTGATTGATCTGAGTTGAACTTTTTACCGCCACTACACCAACCGGATACCAGTTCTTTTGTCCCTGAACCCGGATATAAATCTCATAATCAGGGGTGCCGTCAGACTTCATTTTCTCATATTCCTTCGCCGCTTTGCTGCGTTCAACGGCGCGTTTGGAGGGTTTGGCTGGGGGCTGAGTTTTTGCGAATCCTTGTTTTGTCGTCATGGTTGTTAAACGTTAAATGTTATACTTAATAAAAGTTTACAACCTTTTCAGAAATTTGTCTCCCCTCGCCTCAAGCTTGAAACTGAGACAACAGCCAAGCACTGACTTTACCGTGATTCATTTGGCGACTGCGGCGTAACGCTTCTTCTAACAGTGCAATTTCTAAACCTGCGAAAACTTGAGACTGTTCAATTCTATAACTTCCTCGATTCTCAATTTTAAAGGCAATAATTTGAGCGGCTTTAACATCAATAATCCAATATTCTCCGACTCCCAAAGATTCATAAAGTAAACGTTTTTCTCCTTTATCATCAGATAGGGAAGAATAGGCAACTTCTATCACCAAATCCGGCGCAGGATAGGTATTAAGATCGATAATTGTTGCTTCCCAAGGCACAATTTCTGCTTTTGAACCCATATAAAAAGAAACATCCGGTTGTGCTTCATCATAGCCAACTTTGCGATAAGTGCAGTTATCGTGAACATCCAAGTCTAAACCTCGAAGACTTGCATATAAATAGAGAAAGCCAATAACTGCTGCATGATCGCGAGAATGGGGATTTCCAAGGGGAGACATTTCTAACCTCATACGTCCATTAAAATAATAACCTCTGGCTTGTTCATAAGCCGGATTTTCTATAGCGAAAAGGTATTCTTCCCAAGTGGCTTTAATCCAAGTATCGATCAAAACTTGAGTTTTTAACTGAGTCATAACTGCACCATTGCAAGGCATCAATTCTATTATAACTGATGATTAATAATTTGGTAAAAAAAAGTAGAGATGTTCGGGGCATCTCTACTCTTTAAACAGCTCAAATTGCTAAACGCTGTTTTAGAAAATTAGCTTTCTTTTACCCTATAATCTGTTGCTAATTTCTTCTCTTAGCGAGAACGAATATTTTTTTCTTTCACCCATTCATCCTCATCCGAATCATACCCAACATAATGCACAAAATATTGATTCTTCTCTTTTTTGATTCGGATCTCTTTAATGGTGGCTTCATACCATTCGCCTTCGTCTTTATCCCAAACTTCTACAGTTTCACCGACGGAAAAACGACTGGTGATAACCGTTTCTGTGGGAGAAAAACTCGGAGTAAAATTACCCGAAGCTGCGGGAAGTTCGGCTTGAACAGAAGCATAAGCATCGAGAATCAGTTTACGGGTTACGGTTTGAATTCCGGTATGTTCATAATAGTTGGTGCTTTGATCAAGAAAGGCTGCTACAAAGTCTAAGTTATCATCAGCAATTTGGATAAAACTTCCCACCTGGTCGAGAACAGACTGAGGCGTTACCCCGGTTTTTTGGACTAAATTATTCATCCAGCCTTGTATGGAGTTAAATCCTTGTTTGATAAACCCAAATTTGTCGGAAGCATTGTTACCGGGAATGGCATTACTCACTGAATTGAAGACTTGATTTTGGGCGATAACGCTACTATCTGCACCATCAATCATCCCGTGAATTTTCCCAATAAAATCGGGGCCTAACGGTAAAATAGCATCAATACAAACCAATGAAACCATCCGCATTAACGCCGCATCTTGATAGTTATTGGCTAACGCCGTTGCAAACACTTGGGGGTTCGGTTGGGGAATGCCATTTAACTTACAAAACGCGATAATTTCAACGGTAATTTTGAGCAATAAATCAATGGTTTGTGTTAAATCTGCTTTCGGGGTAAAATTGCTTAAAAAGGAAAGAAAGCTAATTTTTTCACCAATTTTATTCGCCAAAGCTGCCGTCGCCATGATCGTATCGGCTGTATCGATAGTTTGATAAAGTTTAATCGCCGTTTGATAACCTTTTTGTGGATCGTGATATAATGCAACAGCGCGATCGCGAATTCTCTGAATTAGCTGAGAATTAGTTTCTCCAGTAATGCTGCGAATACTGTTATCAAATCCGACTAAATTATTCCACTGACCGGGCATGATATAATCAAGTGCCTTTAACACTTTGACCGTAATATTATCGGTGGGAAGTGCGTCAGCTAACTGAATAATGGATTTATCCATGAGTCATTCCTCCAAAAAAACGTTCTAAAAATTACTAAGTTTTCACCCTGATGAGGCGATGATAGCCAAGTTTTATCTCTCAAAACACAACTCAGTTTTGATCCCGAATGGTGAGTTGATGTTGAACCAAGAACGGTTAAATTGAGAGAAATTAACGGATCGAAAAGATTGACGATAGGCTGCACTTAGATCCTATTCTTCTCTACAATACATTTTAAACGATCGCTTGAGTAAATTGTAAATTTTATTTAAACTATAACAATATTCAATCTGTTTTATCATTATAACATCAATCTGTAAAACCATTAACTTTTAATCGGACTGACATAAAAGTAACAAAAATCCTGTAAAATAATACCCTGTCTGTTGTTCGCACTCGCTTAACTCCATGCACTGCAACTACCTCGAACGCATTCTCACCGCCCGTGTTTATGATGTCGCTCAAGAAACGCCGTTAGAACCCGCTCCCAACCTCTCTAAACGACTGAACAATAAACTCCTCCTCAAACGGGAAGATATGCAGTCGGTTTTCTCCTTTAAATTGCGGGGAGCTTACAACAAAATGGCACAACTTACCCCAGATTTACTGGCCGTTGGGGTGATAGCTGCATCGGCTGGAAATCACGCTCAAGGTGTTGCTTTGGCGGCGAATTATTTAGGAACAAAAGCGATTATTGTCATGCCTGTCACCACTCCCCAAGTGAAAATTGATGCCGTTAAAACCAGAGGTGGCGAGGTGGTATTACACGGAGAAACCTTTGATGAAGCTTATACATATGCTCGTCAATTAGAAGTCGAAAAAGGCTTAACTTTTATTCATCCGTTTAATGACCCGGATGTGATTGCTGGACAGGGTACAATTGGCATGGAAATCTTGCGACAATATCAACAACCGATTCATGCAATTTTTGTGGCAATTGGCGGTGGTGGATTAATTTCAGGAATTGCGGCTTATGTCAAACGCTTGCGTCCAGAAATTAAAATAATCGGCGTTGAACCTGTTGATGCGGATGCCATGTCGCAGTCACTTAAAGCCGGACATCGCGTTAAATTATCGCAAGTCGGACTGTTTGCAGATGGCGTTGCGGTGCGCGAAGTTGGAGATGAAACGTTTCGCCTTTGTCAACAATATGTAGATGAAATTATATTAGTCGGAACCGATGATACTTGTGCAGCAATTAAAGATGTTTTTGAAGATACTCGTTCGATTTTAGAACCTGCCGGTGCCTTAGCAATTGCGGGAGCAAAAGCATATGTTGAACGAGAACAAATTCAAGATAAAACGTTAGTTGCTGTCGCTTGTGGTGCGAATATGAATTTTGACCGTTTGCGGTTTGTTGCCGAACGTGCTGAACTCGGAGAACGTCGAGAAGCAATTTTTGCAGTCACAATTCCCGAAAAACCCGGTAGTCTTCGTCAGTTTTGTGACTGTTTAGGAAAGCGCAGTTTAACCGAATTTAACTATCGAATTGCTGACGAAAAAGAAGCGCATATTTTTGTCGGAGTTCAAATTGTAAACCGTGCCGATGCGGTACAATTAATGGAAAGCTTTGAAGCGCAGGGATTGAAAACTTTAGACTTAACCGATAACGAATTGGTCAAATTACATTTGCGTCACATGGTTGGCGGACGTTCCCCTTTGGCTCACCACGAATTATTATATCGTTTTGAATTTCCCGAACGTCCTGGCGCTTTAATGAAGTTTGTCGCTTCCATGAGTCCCAACTGGAATATTAGCCTATTTCATTACCGAAATAATGGTTCAGACTATGGCAGAATTGTAGTGGGAATGCAAGTTCCTCCCCAAGAAATGGAACAATGGCAAGCGTTTCTGGATACTCTCGGTTATCGCTATTGGGATGAAAATAAAAATCCCGCTTATCAACTGTTTTTAGGGTAATTATATTACAAAATTATGAGCGTATTATGACTGATAACATCAATCTAGAAGCCTATATTCCCTATCGTCGTAGCGATATTATCGAACTCTGTCTTAAAGATGGCAAATTAAACCGGGAGGATAGTCAAACCTTTAAAGAGTTTTGCGAAATTATATCGGCTTTTTATCACTTTCGTTTTCATCAAACCCTCGAAATTATCAAAGACAACTACGCCGTTTTTAACCCCAATGCTGATATTGAACCCTTAGAAGAACCCAGTTTAGATCAATATAGCAAAATGCAGTCCAAAGTGATTGAGGCGTTTAACCATATTTTAGAACGAGCGAATTATGTTCGCTTGTCAAAATCCATCGTTCATCAAGCGTTAGGAAAAAAGTCTTTGATTAACTTGCACACTTCTGTTGATTTTAATGACTTTGAGGAATTTATCTGCTATTATCGGGGTGATACCACGACAACAATTAAAGTGAAAAAGTTCTTCTTTTGGGAGGAAGAAAGAACGATTGATATTTTTGAACGAATTGTTTTACTACTTAAATTCAAAGGAAAAGGATATTTTCGCCGCAAAGAGTCCAACCATAAAGCATTAGATGAACTCAAATTTACACCCGGCAAAATGTATGTCTATTTTTATAAAAATATTCCCAAGTTCGATCTTGACTTATTGTTTCCCAATCTGAAAACCAGTATGACTTGGAAAGATCGGTTATTGTTTGGAATTCCGGCAATTGGAGCGGCAATTCCTCTAATCTTAAAAACTTTACCCAATATTTTATTACTGATTGCTGCAATCTTACTGGTTTTAAATGCTAGAGATTTAATTCAGTCTTTAAATGTAGAACAGGATAAACTTCAAGATATCATGCCGATTTTAGTCGCAACGTTATCTTTAGCCATGACGCTCGGCGGGTTTGCTTTCAAACAATATAGCCATTACAAAAATAAGAAAATCCTCTTTCAAAAAGATGTCACCGATACACTATTTTTTAAAAATTTAGCGAATAATGATAGTGTTTTTCAGCGATTCATTGATATTGCCGAAGAAGAAGAATGCAAAGAAATAATTTTAGTCTATTATCATCTGTTAACGAGTCAAAACCCCTTGAACCCTGAACAGTTAGATGCTAAAATAGAGAGTTGGATGAAGGAAAACTTAGGAATTAGAATTAACTTTGATATTCATGGCCCGTTAAACAACTTGCAAGAAATTAGAGGTAAAATAGAAGATCATGTGAATGAACCGGAAGTGCCGTTATTATCCTATGATCAACAAGGATATTGTCACGTTATCCCTTTAAAACAAGCAAGAACTGTTATTGATTGGGTTTGGGATAACGCCTTTCAATATAACGGAAAAGCCTTGTAAAAAAATGCGAAACATTCATCAGAATGGCAAACTGGCATCCTAAACCGTCTCGAAAACGTGACTAATCTGTGAAAAACTTGGGCAGCAAGCGAGTTGGGCGGCAACAGATGCCAGACTTGTGAAGAAAAAAAGCCTAAGCCGCAGAATTTAGCAATTAATTGTCAAAACTACAACCATCCCAAGGTAGAATATACATTGTTTATGAATTGCATTTTGCAGTTTGGCCTAACACACGGAACATTTTGATGCAGCAACAGAGTCAAAGCCCTCTTTCCAAACTGGGCATTCAACAAGCCAGTTTAGGAGAAAATCACAAGCTGAAGGTTCGTCGGCATTCTACCGCTTGGACACTTTTGCAGAGTCAAAATAGCGGCTAACACAGGCTGAATGTGTTAGGTTAAACCCAAAATGTAGATTTTTTTAACTCAAGTAAAATCGGAAATTTCGTGCAATCAAATACTGTTAGTCAGGCGACTATTACCGCCTCATTTTCCTCTACAACAGAGTTACCTTTTACTCTCCAAGATGTAAAGGCGGCAATTCCCGCCCATTGTTTTGAACCCTCAGTCTGGAAGTCTTTGAGTTATTTCTTTCTCGATATTTCCATTATTGCCGGGTTGTATGCGATCGCCTATAGCCTCGATTCTTGGTTCTTTTTCCCGATTTTTTGGCTAATGCAAGGAACCATGTTTTGGGCGTTATTTGTGGTGGGACATGATTGTGGTCATGGTTCTTTTTCTAAGCAAAAATGGCTGAATAATCTCATCGGACATTTGTCTCATATTCCCATCCTTGTACCTTATCATGGCTGGCGAATTAGTCACAGAACTCATCACGCCAATACCGGAAATATTGATAGAGACGAAAGCTGGTATCCGGTTTCTGAAAGTCAGTATGATCAAATGCCTTGGTATGAAAAGCTATTCCGCTTTTATATCCCTTTATTGGCTTATCCAGTTTACCTCCTTCATCCGGCAGGTTCTCATCTTTCTCCGAATACTCCCCTATTCCGTCCTTCAGAAAAATGGGATATTATCACCAGTGCAACTTGCTGGGTATTAATGGTAGGTTTTCTCGGTTTCCTAACCTATGAATTTGGCTGGTTATTCCTGCTGAAATATTATCTCGTTCCCTATATCATTTTTGTGATGTGGTTAGATCTTGTTACCTATTTACATCACACCGAAGCAGATATTCCTTGGTATCGGAACGAAGATTGGTATTTCCTAAAAGGCGCATTATCTACCATTGATCGCGACTATGGTTTTATCAATTCCATTCATCACGATATTGGTACCCATGTCGCCCATCACATTTTCCTCAATATGCCTCACTACCATTTGAAAACCGCAACAGAGGCAATTAAACCGATTTTGGGTGAATATTATCACAAGTCTGACGAACCCATTTGGAAGAGTTTTATTAACTCTTACATGACTTGTCATTTTGTTCCAAACGCGGGAAGTCCGATTTACTATCAGTCCGCTTGGAAGTCGAAAGTTTCCTCAAAAACGAACAAGCCTGACTAACTCTAACGTCTGAATTTTTTCGGGGTGGGTATTCATTGCCCACCCTATTTAATTGGGTAAAATTTTTGTAGGGGCGGGTTCAGCAAAAATTGATGTCTCCCATCAATAATTTATATAAACCCGCCCCATGTTACCGAAGAGGCTTAGGAAAAATTATGTAAAATAAAGAGTAACGCGATAGGAGCGATCGCCATCACTCTAACCCTTCCAATAAAGTTATACAATTGAAAGCTTTTCAATTTATTCAGTTTCTTCTTCCGTCGGATTTAAGGCTTGCTGTGAGGTGTGTCTAATATGGAGAATACGAACTAAAGAAACTTCATCATCCTCTAGTATTGTAAAAATAATGCGGTATTGATTGCGTCCCTTACCGTAAAGCAGTTGTCGAATTTCTAAGGTAAAGTATTCATTTTCTCTGGCTAAAGAACAACGTCTTGGCATCTCTGATAAAGAAGAGATTGCTTTCAGTAATCCTTCATACCAACTACTCGCTTTACTTATGGATGTAATTTGAGACATCCAAAGAAACGCAGAATCAGCTTCAGCTTCAGCCAGACTCGAAATTTCAACTTGATATTTCATCAATCAATGGATAGGTTATATTTCTTACGTTGTTCATCAGCAAATTCATCAAAAGAACGAAATCGACCTGCTTCAAAGTCATTCAATCCTTTCTGGATACCCTTAACCGCTTCCTCTGTATCCTGCAATTCCCCTTCGAGAATTTCGGTAATAAGTTCAGCCGCAACAACAGAAATATCTCGTCCTTGTTGTATGGCTTTTTCCCGAAGCTTGGCTTCAATTTCTGGAGTTAGATTGACTACAATTGACATGGGCTAATTTTTTAATACCTCAAGGTTTGTCTATGATTCTAGTATTCTAGCAAATCCGAGTTGCTATTGCGGTTTAACGTTTGTTGAGCAGTTAGAAAATTTAAAGCTTTTCTGACCTAACTCGCTGAATTTCATAATGATCAAAAGCCCTATCGCTACTAACAATTACCAAAGAATGATTGATCGCCTGTGCAATTAACATTCGATCAAAGGGATCGCGATGATGAAGTGGCAAACTAGCATAACACTGTAAATCAGCAAAAATTAGAGGTAAAACAGTTATATTAAGCTGTTCTAACAAACTAGGTAGTTCTTGAAATTCCAACTGTAACTCTAACTTTTGAATTGAAAGCTTGATGGCAATTTCCCAGAGAGTAATGATACTAACAACCACAGTATCAGCAGTCTCAATAGTGTCTCTAATCTCTGGGGTTAGCTTGGGATTATCATCAAGAAACCAGAGTAAAGTATGAGTGTCTAGCAACATCTACATATAGTCCTTTAAGTCTTCAAGCGGTGCATCAAAGTCATCCGACATCCAAATTTTTCCTTTCAATAATCCCGCTTCACGCTTTTTTTTCGGGGGTTCGAGTTGGGGCGATGTCTGGACGTATTTCTCTAACAAAAAGTCGATATAGTGAACAACTTCCGTTTTCAGGGAGTCAGGAAGGGCTGCAAATTTATCTAAAATCGTTGGTTCTATCATTGGTGTAACGGTGTCACTGTCGAACAAATTTTCAAGATTATTATAACAAATCCCCGCCAACGATTTAACCCGAACACGCTAAACTTGATACAAACGGTGCAGTTTGACTGAGGATAATATTATGGTGCGATTAAAACCTTGGCAATGGGTTATTCTAGCTTTACCGATCGCTTCTGTTGTCATCTTCATCCTGGTAGCAGCAGGATATCAAATTAATCAATGGGGAATTAACTGGATCTGGGGAATTGTTACCCTAGTTTTTGTCGGTTGGCGGTGGTTGATAGTCCGATGGACAAAACCTGCGATCGCACAAATGGAAGCAGTGATAGCAGAAGTGAATAAAGATCTCGAAGCCAGTTTAGACAATGCAGAAACGCCCTTAGCCGGAGATGCAGCGACTCAACAAATAGAAACAAAATTACAAGAAATCATCGAACAAACTCGCAATGATGCACCTGTTTGGCAAGATTGGGTCACATTTTGGCAACGATGTCAGGATGTCGTTGTCACAGTCGCTAATACTTACTATCCTGAAGTCAAATATCCTTTATTAAATATCTACATTCCCCAAGCTTATGGACTGATTCGTGGTACTGTTGATGATATGGATCGGTGGATGCAACAGTTATCCCCTGCCCTGAATCAAGTAACAGTTGGTCAAGCTTACCAAGCCATTGAAGTTTACCAAAAATTAGAACCTTCTGCGCGTAAACTTTGGCAAGTTTGGAATTGGGCAATGTGGGTGATTAACCCGGCTGCTGCTGCTGCAAGAGTTGCCAGTAAACGCTACAATGATCAAGCTAATCAACAATTATTGGTAAATTTGAGTCAAATGTTGCGAGAAGTTGCGCTCAGAAATCTCAGTCGTCAAGCCATTACATTGTATTCAGGAACTCAACTTCCGGCGTCTGTTTTTTCCACAGAAACCCCAACTTTACCGAAAGCCCAAACTCAAACCCTACGAGAGATTTTTGAACAAGCAGAACCCACAGAAGAAGTTGAACAAAAACCTGTTAATATTTTACTGGCTGGACGAACCGGAGCGGGAAAAAGTAGTTTAATCAATACTTTATTTCAAGCCGAAAAAGCCGAAGTTGATGTTTTACCGAGTACCGATAAAATTCAAAGTTATCAATGGCAAACGCCCACAGGCGAAACGTTAATATTGTGGGATACTCCGGGTTATGAACAAATTAATCGGTCTGATTTGCGGGATTTAGTGTTAGATTTTATCAACAAAACGGATTTGTTATTATTAGTAACCCCTGCTCTTGATCCAGCGTTACAAATGGATGTAGACTTTTTACAAGATATAAAAGCAGAAGTTGAAGATTTACGGGCAATTACGATTGTAACGCAAGTGGATCGTTTACGTCCCCTTCGAGAGTGGGAACCGCCCTATAATTGGCAAAGTGGAAATCGCCCCAAAGAAATTGCAATTCGAGAAGCAACCCAATATCGAAGTGAACGATTAGGAGAAGTTTGTCATCAGGTTTTACCTGTAGTAACAGGAGATATAAATAGCAGTCGAAAAGATTGGGGGATGGATGCTTTATCGATTGCTTTAGTAGAATTAATTTCGCCGACAAAACAACTCCGGTTAGCCCGATTTCTACGCAATTTAGATGCTCGTACTGTTGCCTCTGCTAAGATTATAGATCGTTATACTTTCCAAATGACAACGACTCAAGGTTTAGCCGCATTAGTCAAAAGTCCAATTCTCAAATATATTGCTACCCTCTCAACAGGTTCCCCGACTTTGGCTTATTTACTGGCTGAACAAATTCCGATTGAACAGTTACCTGTTGTGATTGGGAAACTACAAATGGGATATGATTTGTTTTCTCTGTTAAATCCCGATGAAGGCAAAAATCGCCGGAATTTTGACTTGCTAATGCTGTGGCCGTTATTATTAGAAAATCCCGGTAAACCGGAGCAAAATGCTTGGGCATTTGGTCATGCCTTGGTGGAATATTGGACAAAAGATTTAACGATTGAACAATTGCGAAAACGGTTTGAGTATTATTTTCAGCAGGTGCAGAGTAAATCTGAGACGACATAAAACTTGTCTATAGCAGTGTGAAATAATTCGGAAAAATCCTACCAGTTTACAGCCCCCATTATTGGGGGTTTGGGGGCTAAACAATTTTCAAATGATTTCCGATTGCTATATCTTATCCTGTGACACCTAGCAATAAGGCGGAGTTCCTGACTACTAGGTGATATTATATCCGATTCAAGAAATAGGATTTCTGTAGGGGCGGGTTCATTACAGTTTACAGTTATACAGTTATCAGTTACCAGCTTTTACAGTTTACAGTTTACAGTTATTAGTTATTAGTTCTCAGTTATCACTATTGACTGTTGACTCTATGCACGAAGTTGCTCTCTTGCAAACTTTGCTCTCGCCGGAAACCGCGCCCGCCGCAAGGCAAGCGCTCTACGCAGGCGTAACCCCAAGCTCGCACTTCGCGCTGTTGACTGTTGACTGTTGACTGGTCACTGTAAACTGTTCACTGGTCACTGTTTAAACCCGCCCCAGCCCTAATATTAGAGTTAATCAACCGGACTTGATCTCATTTAATCATCCATTAACTCGTGACTTCAAAACTCGTTTCAATCACTTCAGGGATTTCCTGTAACTCCGGTTCTTTATTTTCCCAAGAAATTTTAAAGGGAAGAGTTCCAAAACAACAAGATTCCCACTCACTCTGAACCGGGACTTGAAACAATTGACATAAGCCACCACGTCGCCCTTCAGGTTTATAGGAGCGGCAATTTTTACAAGTAGATGGAACATTTTTTTGTCTTTTCATTCAATATCTCCGCAGAGCTTCTGATTCGATTGTTTATCACAACCCAGCTTGTGCTTTGTTGCAGAGTTTACAGTTTTACAATTATTGAGATATTGAGATTTGAGTCAAGAATTAAAGGAAAAATTAATTAAAAACTAGACAAGGATAAAAAATAACGATTGAACAACTGCTTATCCTTGCCTAACTTATTAGGGGGTAAAAGTTTACGGATTGCCGAAACTTTGTGAGCCAGTATAACCGGATAACTCAGCTAATTTATCTAACCGTTGCACCCCAGAATACTGTTGACCGTTCACTTCCCAGGTGGGATAACCCTTAATATTTGCAGCTTGGCACAACTGGGGTTGAGCGTTTTTCCCCTTTGAATCACACTCAATATAAGTCAGCTTCGTAACAGCTTCTTTTCCGAATAATTGCTTTTGAGTTTTGCAATGATCACACCAAAAAGCCCCATACATTTTCGCTCCCACTTGAGTCAGATGTTCGGCTAGGGCTATGTTAGCCGGATTAGATGCTGTTGTCACGCCGTAAGTTTCTTGAGTTCCTGCTTGAGGGTTGTTTAAGGGAGCATAAACACCTAAAGTCCCAATAATGGTGATCATCCCCACAATTAAGCCTGTAAACATAAGTTGACCGATATCTTCCCAAGAATGACCGACAATCGTTAACAGAAATAAACTCAACGAACAAACAGCCGAAGCGATACAATATAAACAGAGAGATTGAATTTTAAACGCCATTAAATACATTAAATAGCTGCTAAAAATCATCATGGCGACTCCCCCCGCAAACATCAGCAACCAAGTCCAATATTCGGCTTTTTGACGTAATTCTTTTTGAGACTCCGGGTTAATCAACCAAGGTGCAACAGCCATTGTTCCCATACCGCTATAGGCTAAAAACCCAAACAAAGCTAACGGTAAACCAAACACGACAGCATAGGGACTTGACAGCACCTTGTCACACCCTGTTACGGGACAAGCGGCACTTCCTCCCGTCAACTTGACAATCGTCAGATAAGCGGTAACAACAGCCCCAAAAGCGGCAATCGTTGCGATAATAAAGCGAGATTTGCGTTGAATCCAAGGTGTAGAACGTTGGCGAAGCATAATTACAGTTTCCTATCCTCTATTTTGATGTGATATACTGGCGATCGCTAGAGTGATTAGACGTGCGATTGGATAGCCGCTTTCCTATGAAAATCATATCCCCGATTTTAACCTGTCTGATTTTAGCGGTTGGAATGAGTGCGATCGCAATTGTTTCAGTCCAAAATGCGACCCCCGTCTCAATTAAGTTTCTTACCTTCGAGTCTATACAAATTCCGGTCGGAGTTATTCTGGCGTTTAGTGTGGCTGTCGGGTTGATTTTCACTGCAATTTTAATCCCCATAGGGCAACGAGTCAGCGTCACATCCGAAGAAGAATAAATCTCTGGTAGGGGCGGGTTCCCCAACAATCTATGTCTCCCATAAATAACTGATATAAACC
>NZ_LATL02000084.1 GCF_000972705.2 Limnoraphis robusta CS-951
CCGCCCCTACAAAACTATTCCCTACTGTCAGAGGGGGCGGGTTTATATCAGTTGTTTGTGGGGAAAACATATATCTATTAGGAACCCGCCCCTACAAAACTATTCCCTACTGTCAGAGGGGGCGGGTTTATATCAGTTGTTTGTGGGGAAAACATATATCTATTAGGAACCCGCCCCTACAAAACTATTCCCTACTGTCAGAGGGGGCGGGTTTATATCAGTTGTTTGTGGGGAAAACATATATCTATTAGGAACCCGCCCCTACAAAACTATTCCCTACTGTCAGAGGGGGCGGGTTTATATCAGTTGTTTGTGGGGAAAACATATATCTATTAGGAACCCGCCCCTACAAAACTTAAACAATGCGATAAATTATCGTTCCGGTTTCTTCATGGTTATCGATATGAAGCAAACCTTCTTTATATAAATCATTCAACAATTGCTTAATTTCAGGAATCGGTTTATCCGTCGCAATTACACAATCAGCAACCGAAATCCCTTGAGGGTTATCTTTGGCGAGTTTCAAAATTGTATAAATATCAGACTTTTGTACGACAGCCGGAATCGCTTCCTTACTATATTTCTGACTTTCTGTTAAATTAACAATAACTTCGTGAGTAATTGGAGTCTGACTCATTTCTCGCTGATAAAGTTGGTATTTGAGATTTTTACGTTCAACCATTCCGGGAATGAGAAATAAATCTACAAATTGACCCACCCCAAAAAAACCAAAGGTAAATAACCACACCAGTCCAGTGAAATAATTCCCCGAATAGATTCGATGAACACCACCCAACCCCAAAAACCAAGTACACCAGAGTAGATACGCCAGTCCTGTATTTCTCATATCAATTCTCCCAGTATCGTGCTTTGAAGACAAATCGTTCAACACCCACAACTGATATCGCCCAAGGAATTTTGTCGCGTCTGGGGAAAAGGATGTTAACCAACGCTCACAGCAGCCTCTGTCGTTGAACGGCGGAATAATCTGTGACTCCCCAACTCACTTTTACCTTGATCTTCAAACAGGTCGCCGTTCATTCCGGAAAACCTGCCCTTAACTATTCTAGCACTGAACTGTTCCTAACTGGTCATCAAGAGACTCTCAAAAATTCCCCCTCTGACGGGTTAATGATTTCAAAAAAAGTTGTTTTTAAATTCCCCCAATAAACGTTTTAACCCGGTGCCAAACTTGTTCTAATAAATCGGCATTCTGCACATCAAACCATTCAATCTCTGAAACCGCATTAAACCAGGTTTGTTGTCGTTTAGCAAATTGACGAGTATGTAAAACCGTCGCCGCGATCGCTTCTGCTAACGAACAATCTCCCCTGAGATATTGTATCATTTCGTGATACCCTAAAGTTTGTAACAAAGGCAAATCTTGACCATATTTTTCGAGAAGTATTTTCACCTCTTCAAGCCATCCCATCTCAATCATTTTTTGGGTACGGTGTTGAATGCGTTGAGTCAAGCGATCGCGATCTAAAGTTAAGCCTATTTGTAAAATGGGATAATCAGGGGGATTTTCACCTTGTTGTTGAGAAATCGGAGAACCAGTAATATAATAAACTTCTAAAGCTCTTTGAGTGCGAAACTGATCATTGGGATGAATTTTTTCGGCTGCTACCGGATCAACTTGGTTGAGCATCGCATAACATTGAACTTGACCTAACATCTGAAACTGCGATCGCAACTCAGCACAAGGCGCAACTCGAGGAATTTTCATCCCGCGTACAATCGCTTTAATATACAACCCCGTCCCCCCTACGAGCAACAAAGGGGAAACAGGAGAAGCAGACACAGGAGGAACCGCTATCATTGCTTGAGCCTTTTGCTGGTATTCTGCTAAAGTAAGAGTCTGTCTCGGATCGCAGATATCGATGAGGAAATGAGCAGCCTGTTGCTGTTCGTCTAGAGTGGGTTTAGCCGTGCCGATATCAAATTCTCGATACACCTGACGCGAATCTGCACTGAGAATCACTGTATCGAGTCGTTGCGCCAAAGCGATCGCCAACCCTGACTTTCCTGTTGCGGTTGCACCACAAATCACAATAATCGCCATAAATCAATATAACTTTTACACATCCCTGTCCCACTGCCCATTATAAAGGGGTACAATCTGGATTAAAATAAGGCTTGAGTTGCCGCTAATATCGTTTATAACCCTTTTGTGTTACAATTTTGGTGAGATTTGTCATTTTTGGAGTCCTGGGGACTTCAGCCCCAGAATTGGAGCAGTTATCACATGACCAGCAGTTACAGCGCCGATCAAATTCAGGTTCTTGAAGGTCTAGAAGCCGTCCGCAAACGTCCAGGGATGTACATTGGTTCAACAGGGCCACGCGGACTTCATCATTTAGTGTACGAGGTCGTGGATAACTCCATTGATGAGGCGCTCGCAGGCCATTGTACCCACATTGAAGTCGATTTTAATGCCGATGGTTCAGTCACCGTTACCGATGATGGTCGCGGTATTCCCGTTGATGTGCATTCCAAAACCGGAAAATCAGCCCTAGAAACCGTAATGACAGTTCTCCACGCCGGGGGAAAATTTGGCGGGGGTGGCTATAAAGTTTCAGGCGGTTTACATGGGGTGGGTGTCTCCGTTGTCAACGCTTTGTCTGAATGGGTAGAAGTTCAAGTTTTGCGGGATAAAACGCTTTATACTCAACGCTACGAAAGAGGAGTTCCCGCCCACGAACTTGAGTCTCAACCCAGTAAAGAAACTCAGACGGGAACTGCGGTTCGCTTCCTACCTGATACGACCATATTTACAACTGGAATTGAGTTTGACTATGCAACCATTGCCAGTCGTTTACGAGAATTAGCCTATTTGAATGCAGGCATCAAAATTACTTTAACAGACCATCGTTTAGAACTCCTCAAAATCGAGCAACCGAAAACCGAAAGCTTCTGTTATGAAGGCGGAATTCGAGAATATATTGCCTACATGAACCGCGAAAAGCAACCTCTCCATGAAGATGTGATTTATGTGTCGGGAGAGCGAAACAATGTGCAGATAGAGGTAGCGTTGCAGTGGTGTGTTGATGCTTATAGCGATAATATTTTGGGCTTTGCCAATAATATTAGAACTATTGACGGAGGCACCCATTTAGAAGGCTTAAAAGCGGTATTAACCCGTACCATGAATAATTTTGCCCGCAAGCGAAATAAACTCAAAGAAAATGAGTCTAATTTGGGCGGCGAGAATGTCCGGGAAGGGTTAACGGCTGTAATTTCAGTCAAAGTTCCTGACCCAGAATTTGAAGGACAAACCAAAACCAAGTTAGGAAATACAGAAGTTCGCGGGATAGTTGATTCTTTAGTTGGGGAAGTGTTAACCGAATATCTCGACTTTCACCCGAATATTGCCGATGCAGTTTTAGAGAAAGCCATTCAAGCCTTTAAAGCCGCAGAAGCCGCTCGTCGGGCGAGAGATTTAGTTCGTCGGAAATCGGTGTTAGAATCATCGCCATTACCCGGTAAATTGGCAGATTGTAGTACCCGAGATCCCCGAGAATCTGAAATCTTTTTAGTCGAAGGAGATAGTGCGGGCGGAAGTGCAAAACAAGGACGCGATCGCCACAATCAAGCGATTTTACCGCTCCGAGGAAAAATCCTGAATATTGAGAAAACCGATGATTCTAAAATCTACAAAAACAATGAAATTCAATCCCTCATTACAGCGTTAGGATTGGGAATCAGAGGCGAAGATTTTGATCCGTCCCAATTGCGTTATCATAAAATTATTATTATGACAGACGCAGACGTTGACGGCGCTCACATTCGCACTTTGCTGTTAACCTTTTTCTACCGCTATCAACGAGAATTAGTAGAACAGGGTTACATTTATATTGCTTGTCCTCCTCTGTATAAAGTGGAACGAGGACGCAATCATTACTACTGTTATAATGAGCGAGAATTGCAGCAATGTTTGGCTGAGTTTCCCTCAAATGCTAACTACAACATTCAACGGTTTAAAGGGTTAGGTGAAATGATGCCTCAGCAGCTTTGGGATACTACGATGAACCCTGAAAGCCGAATGATCAAGCGGGTAGAAGTGGAAGACGCCGCCCAAGCGGATAATGTTTTTACCGTATTAATGGGAGACAGAGTAGCACCCCGTCGGGAGTTTATTGAAACCAATGCACCTCGTTTAAATCTGGTTGATTTAGATATTTAATGTTTTGTAGGTTCGCGCATCAAGTGCGAATTTTCCAGGCGCAGAGGCATTGCTAATTGAAGACTATCGGGACTAGAATCATATAGAAACCTAGTCCCGTTTGCTTTGATACACCCGAATTTCATATTAGTAATGATACCAAATCCGATTGGTAGAGTAGCACTTTAAATTCCTCCGAAATTTTGCAAGAGCGCTGCGATTGCCTTTTGCCTTTTGCCTTTTGCCTTTTGCCTCTCTCAGAAATAACGCTTATATATAAACCGGATTTAGTATGATTACCTAATTTATGAATGGCAGTTTTCAGGTGACAAGCGATCGCGGATGATGCTAAAGTGCTACGTTAACTGGGTTCTTGACCGATAGCTCCCACTGATCTGTAGCCCTTGTGACAAATCTTAACATCATTTCTCAGCAAATCGGTTTAAGGTAAAAATTCAGGCGGTTTAATAATCGCTGTCTCAGTATAGAGATGTCTGATGTTGAACAGAAGCTTTGAGATATAAGGATTTAGTATGAGCGTTAATTTAGCAACTCAATTGCGAGAAGGCACGAAAAAATCCCACACAATGGCAGAAAATGTGGGTTTTATCAAATGCTTTTTGAAAGGAACCGTAGAAAAAACCTCCTATAGAACATTAGGAGCAAATCTCTACTTTGTCTACTCTGCAATGGAAGAAGAGATGGAACGCCATCGCAACCATCCGATTCTGTCGAAGCTGTATTTTCCCGAACTCAACCGCAAACAGAGCCTAGAAAAAGATTTATATTATTTCTATGGTTCTAACTGGCGGGAAGAAATCGCCCCTACAGTCGCCGCACAAGCTTATGTAGCGCGAATTCGGGAGATTTCCAACACTGAACCCGAATTGTTGATTGCTCACCTGTACACTCGCTACATGGGCGATCTATCTGGTGGACAAATTCTCAAAGCGATCGCTCAACGAGGTATGAACCTCTCAGACGGCGAAGGCATCCAATTCTATGAATTCAAGGATATTCCCGATGAGAAGGCGTTCAAAGCCAATTATCGCCAGATGATGAATGATTTACCCATCGATCAAGCCACAGCCGATCGGATTGTTGCTGAAGCCAACGCCGCCTTCGGAATGAATATGAAGATGTTCATGGAGTTAGAAGGCAACTTGATCAAAGCTATTGGTTTAATGTTGTTTAATAGCTTAACTCGCAAACGCACCGCCGGTTCTACCGAACTCGCACCTGCTGCCGAGTAATAGTCTTTGAAATTCATTTTAAATTGAATTAAGTCTGCCGAAAGGAGAACACTAATCCTGGAAGCTTGATGGCTGTAACATAAAGCAGTCGTTGGGTTTCCAGGATTTTCAGGTTTTCAAAGACATCCCAAAATTGCCCTGAGTTGTAGAGTTTGAAATCAAAAAATCTCTACTTTTGTTCACTTCTAGTCTAATTTTTCCAGTGGAGATCAGTTTAAGTTGACAAGAATTCCGTATACTCACTGATGAAACTGCTTGAGAAAGTATTCTATAACAGAAGAGAAGGCGCTCAACTTACTCAACCGATGAATAACGCTCAAACGATCATTCTGGTTATCGATCATTCTCTCAGGGATTTAGAAACTTATCGGGACTATATAACACAAAATAAAACTCACAATATAAACCCTCAGCAAATCTTGTTGGCTGAAACGATAGAAAAGGGATTACAATATTGCCAACAGATTCAACCTGATGTCATCCTCTTGAATACTCAGCTTGATCATTTCGATAGCTTAGGATTTATCCAAGATTTACAACGCCTGAAGCTGAATATTCCGATTATTTTACTCCCTAATTCTCAACAAGAAGAGACAGAAAGACAAGCAATAAAACAGCATTTAGACGCTAATTCTTTGCAAAAAAAGATATCACTCTGCCCCCAATATAACACGATTAATCAGATTTTGTTAAATCAAAAATCCCCCCTAGATAGTAAATATAATCAGTTCATAAAAACCGTTAATAAACGCATTCATCAAGCCTTAAACTTAGAAACTATACTGCAAACAACAGTTAACGATATTCGACAGATTATCCAGTGTGATCGCGTTTTATTGACTCAATTTCAACCTAATAAAAAGCATAAAATTACTTCATTTTCAGGTGATTTAAAAGTAAGCAATATAATAGAATACGAATTTGAAAACCTCCGAAAAAAACAAGTGATTCCTAATATCTATCAAACGGGATTAACACCAAGCCAAATTCAACAATTTGAACAGAACCAAGTTAAAGCCTATTTAGCTGTCCCAATTTTAATAAATTCAGACGGTCAAGATAAAACAACAGCCCAGACTGAAACTTGGGGATTATTAATCGCCCATCAATGTAATAATTTTAGAGCGTGGGAAGCTGAAGACATAGAACTCTTTGAACAACTCTCAATTTCCATCTCAATTGCCATTGAACAAAATCAACTCCGTCAACAAATCCAAACCCTAAACAGTCAACTCGAAGCCAAAACCAAAGAAAGCGATCAGCAATTTCAAGCCATTTTTAATAATACCTTTCAATGTACAGGACTGCTAACACCTGAAGGAATATTACTCGATGTTAATCAAACTGCTTTAGACTTTGGGGGATTGAAACACGAAGATGTCGTTAATCGTCCCTTTTGGGAAACCCACTGGTGGACAATCTCAACTGAAACTCAACACCAATTGCGTCAAAGTATCGCTAAAGCCGCTTTAGGAGAATCTATTTCCTATGAAGTCGATGTATTAGTCGCCGGAGGTAAAATCGCAACAATAGACTTTTCTTTGCGTCCCCTGCGGAATGAAACAGGCTCAGTGATATTAATAATAGCAGAAGGTCAAGATATTAGCGATCGCGTCGAAGTCAAACGCGCCCTACAAGACAAGCAAATTTTACTGCAATCTGTTCTTGATTGTATTCCTCAAGCCGTATTTTGGAAAGATAAAAAAGGTAATTTTCTCGGCTGTAACTATCAATGTAGTGTAGATGCAGGTTTACCGAGAAGTCAAGAAATTATTGGTAAAACGGACTATGATATGCCTTGGAAAAACGAAGCAAAATTCTATCGGGCTGATGATTATCAAGTGATGAAATCAGGAGAAGCCAAACTTGATATCGAAGAACCCATGACAAAAATTGGGAATATTTCACGTTTGCTGAGAACCCATAAAATGCCCTTGCGAAATGCAGATGGAGAAATTATAGGCGTGGTGGGAACCTACGAAGATATTACCGAACGTAAACAAGCAGAAATCGCTTTGCGTCGGAGTGAAGCCCGTTATCAAATGTTAGTGAATAACTTCCCCAACGGGGCTGTAATGATGTTTGATCACGATTTAGAGTATATCTTGGTTGGTGGTTTAGGACTTGCAGAAGTGGGGTTAAGTAAAGAATACCTTGAAGGAAAAACAATCTGGGAAGTCTTACCTATTCAAACCTGTAAACTGCTCGAACCGCTCTATCGTCGAACCCTAGCCGGAGAAGAATTTGTTGCTGAACTTCCCTTCGCAGATCGCCTTTTTCTCGTCTATTTTTTACCCATTATTGATCAAGGAATAGTGCAAGCAGGCGTAGTTCTCTCTCAAGATATTACCCAACGCAAACAAGCCGAACAAAAACTCCAACAACTCAATCAAGAACTCGAAGCCAGAGTTCAACAACGCACCGCAGATCTACAAACAGAAATTGCTGAACGAACTCGCCTCTTAAACATATTAGAAGCCAGTTTAAACGAAATCTACATCTTTGATGCCGAAACCCTAAAATTTCAATATGCTAACCAAGGCGCTTTGCGAAATCTCGGGTATAGCCTCGAAAAACTTCAACAAATGACTGCTATTAATCTTCAACCTCAATTGACTCGAGAACAATTTCAACAATTAATCAATCCCTTGTTAAACCATCAACAAAAGAAAACCGTTTTTAGAGCCGCTTATCAACGAGCAAATGGAAGTTCGTATCCGGTAGAAGTTCACTTTCAACTGATCGAACATCAACAAGAACGCTTATTTCTGGCTGTTGCTCTCGATATTACCGAACGTCAACAAACCGAAGATCGCTTAAGACTGGTTGAATTTGCCCTTGATAACGCTCGAGAAAGCATCTTTATTGTCGAGCAAGAAGGTGAGATTGTTTATGTTAATAAAACCGCCTGTGATAATTTAGGTTATTCTAGTGCAGAACTCTCAAATCTAAACATTTGGCAAATCGATCAAAACCTAAACGCGCCCCCAGATTGGCAACCTTTCTGCGAACATCTCAAACAACAAAAATCCCTATTATTAGAATCTACCCATCGAACTCAAACAGGTGAAAACATTCCGGTTGAAATTACCCTTACCGAGTTAAATTTTGACGGGATTCCCTACTTCTGCGAAATTGCTCGAGATATTCGAGAACGAAAACAAGCAGAAGCTGATCTCAAAAAGCGAGATAACTATCTCACTGCTTTAGTTGAGGTGCAGCGTCAACTGTTATGTGCAGCTTCTCAAAGCGATTTATACAAACTTGTGCTTTCAATTTTAGGTCAAGCCGCAGATGTCAGTCAAGTCTATGTGTTTGAACATTGTTACGACGAGTTCAACCATCCCTATTTGTATTATATGTCTCACTGGTCGGCACCTGATGCAGCCTCTAAGCTGAACCGATCTGTCCTCCAACAGCTTTATGATACCCCTTGCTTCTCAACTTGGGTAGAACAACTCGCCCAAGGTGAAGCCATTTGTCAGAGTTTAGACGATATGACTCCCATGCAACGTCAAATTCTTGAACCGACTGGAATTTTTACGATACTTCTGTTTCCATTAATCGTCAAAGGAGAATTTTTTGGGTTTATTGGCTTTGATAATGATGGCGATACTCGTCAATGGGATAAAATCGAGATTAACCTGTTAAAAGCGGCTGTTAGTGCGATCGCTATCGTCACTGAACGTCAACTCGCTCAAGAACAACTCCAACGCCAGCTTACCGCTATTGAAGCTGCTAGCGAAGGAATTGCCATTGTTAACCCTTTAGGCGATTATATTTATCTCAACAAAGCTCATTTAGATCTATTTGGCTATACAGAAACCACAGAATTATTAGGTCGGAATTGGCAAAGTCTTTACTCTCAAGAAGAGGGCGATCGGATTAATCGCGAAGTCATTCCTCAACTGATGGAAAATGGATATTCTCGCAGCGAAGCTTTAGCCATTCGTAAAGATGGAAGTACGTTTCTGGAAGAATTTTCCCTAACACTCACGAATAGCGGTGAATTTGTTTGTGTTTGTCGCGATATTACCGAACGTAAACGAGCCGAAGAAGAATTGCGTCGCACGAATGCTCAGTTAGAACGAGCCACCCGCCTTAAGGATGAATTTATGGCAAATATGAGCCATGAATTACGCACGCCGCTCTATTCGATTTTAGGTGTATCAGAAGTCTTACAAGACTGTGTTTATGGAGCGCTCAATCCTCAACAATTGCGCTCGGTGGCGACTATTGAACAGAGTGGTCAACATCTGCTTGAACTGATTAATGATATCCTGGATTTATCTAAAATAGAATCCGGAAAAATGGAGTTGAAGCTGATGGCGGTTGAGATCAATCAACTCTGTCAATCTAGCCTGAGTTTTGTTAAACCCCAAGCTGATAAAAAAAATCTACAACTGTGTTTCATCCCCGCTCCTGTTCCCGTTACGCTCGAAGTGGATAAACGTCGCATTCGTCAAGTTTTAATTAATCTCCTCAGTAATGCGGTTAAATTTACCCCAGAAGGCGGTAATATTTTGTTAAAGGTCGAGATTGATCCGGACAATTGTTGTCTCCATCTGAGCGTCATTGATACCGGAATTGGGATTGCTCCCGAAGATCAACAACATTTATTTGAGCCTTTTGTACAAATTGATAGCAGTTTATCTCGACGATATTCAGGTACAGGTTTAGGGTTAGCCCTCGTTCGACAAATTACGCAAATGCACGCTGGAATTGTCTCTTTAAAAAGTGAAATGGGGCGAGGAAGTACGTTTACGGTTACGCTTCCTTGGAACTCACACTGGGGTTGTATGCTGGATGAAGATGCGCTGACTTCTCAAGCGGACTGGCTTGACAAACTGACTCCTGCTTCGTCTTCAACTTCCTCCTGTGAGTTGAATCAACTTAAACCGCCTTCTGGTGTCTCACCTGTCATTTTGATCGCAGAAGATCATCGGGCGAATGCTGAGACAGTGGGGGATTATTTAGAAACCCGAGGGTATCGAATTATTTTTGCAGAAAACGGTATTGAAGCCGTTCAATATGCTCAACAATACCAACCTCAAATCATCATTATGGATATTCAAATGCCTGAACTTGATGGTTTAGAAGCGATGCGTCAAATTCGCGCTTATCCTGATACCGCCAAGATTCCAATTATTGCGTTGACAGCCTTAGTTACTGTTCAAGATCGTGAGCAATGTCTGCAAGCGGGAGCTAATGACTATATGAGTAAGCCGGTCAGTTTAAAACAGTTATCTGATAAAATCCGAGAAAGACTAAACCTTCAGTAATTTTATCGAAATCAACTGTAAACACTTATTTTTTAGCTTGCATAATTGTCTAAATTTTGTCAAAACAACATTGGTTTTAGAAAAAAAAATGAACCCCCAAATATTAATTATTGATGACGAACCCAATAACTTTGATGTGATTGAAGCCCAACTTTTAGAAGAATACTATGAATTAAGCTATGCTTCCTGTGGAATAAAAGCCTTACAACGTCTAGAATTATTTCAGCCTGATGTTATTCTATTAGATGTGATGATGCCTGATATGAATGGGGTAGAAGTGTGTCAGAGAATCAAATCAAATCCCCAATGGTCTCATATTCCCATTGTTGCAGTCACAGCTCTCAATTCTAAGGAAGATATGGCACGATGTTTAGAGGGAGGGGCAGATGATTTTATTTGTAAACCCGTCAGTGGTATAGAATTACGGGCAAGAATTCGATCTATGCTGAGAATCAAACAACAATATGATACCTTACAAAAACAACGGGATACCCTCGCCGATATTCTCAAACTTCGCGAAGAAATGTCACATATGCTCGTTCACGATTTGCGAAACCCAATTGCTTGTATTATCTTTGCTGGAGAACTTCTAAAAGAACAAGATCAACTATCGGAATCAAGTAAAACAAAAGTTGAACGGATTGTGGATTCTGGACACAGATTACAATCTTTAACCAATGATTTATTAGTCATGGCAAAACTGGAATCTGGACATCTCATTCTCCATCGGCAATCGGTCGATATTTGTCAGTTGTTTGAGCAAACGATCTCTGATTTTGAAACCCTTGCAGCCCAGAAACAAATTAGGCTGATCGCTGAAATTCCCCGGATTAAAAAATTCGTTTATCTGGATGCTAACTTATTTCGACGGGTGTTAGATAACCTGCTATCAAATGCGATTAAATTCGCGCCGAAAAACAGTCAAATTAATTGCCGAGTCAACTATCCCCAAAATGAAGCCTTTCAAGTGAGAATGAGCCTCTGCGATCAAGGTTCTGGTATTAGTAAAGATATTAAACAGATTATTTTTAATAAATACGCCGTTGGGACTGTCGTAGAAGGAATTGAACAAATAGGTTTAGGTTTAGCATTTTGTAAGATGATTGTAGAAGCTCACGGAGGTCAGATTTTTGTCGAAGACAATCAACCTCAAGGGGCGATATTTACCCTGGAAATTTAGCCGTTTTTCGCTGCAAAACCCAAAAAAGTGGCATTTGTTACAATAAATTCTCAGATTTGTTATATACTTAGGTATAGGATTGACACCCCTGCTATTCTGGGTTAAACAGATGAGTATCAGTGATATCGCTGCCTCGATGCACTTATCGACGGAATCCCGTCTTGCAGTTTATCCTGTCGCTCAACCCCCAGATTCTCTAGGCGTTCCCCTCACCGTTAATCATCTGATTTTTGCTCTGGCTCAACGGGCTGCTATTTTTAGACTACCGCCTCATCTAACATTGCTGTCTCAATTCCCGCCGACTGTACAACAGGAAATTTACAACAGTTTTGGCAGTTATGGGCGAGTCTGTCAAGTCGTCAATCAAATTTTATTACACCTGACTCAACAATGGGCGATCGCAGATTATTGTCAACGCAGCAAAATCGGTAAAAAACTCCCTAACGCCCTTTATGTTCATCTGAGTGCAATTGATCAGCTTGATCCGGCTTTGCGTCTATACGAATCTTGGAGTCGAGACATCTTAGGAAATCTCGAAGGCGTGACACTGGTTAAATTTCATACTCATAAACCCGTTGTTTCTTATTTATATTACCCCGATTTTGATGATGATCCCCATCCGGCTTTAGTGGCGAGTCTGATCGTCAATATCCAAACAAGTCACATCAAAAGTCACGACTATTCTGATAGCGATAATCCGCCGATTCTTCACCGCAAAGAAACTTTTGTTACTTCAGACTATCCTGATTATCAAAAATTTGCCCGTTTGACAAAAGCCGAAGAAAAACTCGGACTGTTAGAGTCTAAACCCAGTTTATACCCAACCGATCCATCCATTTCAGCCGAAGAAAGACGCATCTATCACACCATTGGAACTCGCAAAGGATGGATGCAACATCTCGCCCGAAAAGGCGTAGAAATTCGCGATCATCGGATTATTTCCATTGAACGGGATCAAGAAAATCCCTTAGAATTCGTCGCGATCCCCAAGATAGAACGTCACAAAGCGGCTTTAGTTCGTCGTTCCCTTTCTCGTCCCGTGCGGTTAGCCGTAGAAGCCGACTTATTCACCGAAAATACAACATTTTTTGACTATGGTTGTGGCTACGGAGGCGATATTCAACGCATCGCCGAAAAAGGCTATGAAAGTTCGGGATGGGACCCTTACTATTCACCAGATACACCGCTCAAAGAAGCGGATATTGTCAACTTAGGTTATATCATTAATGTCATTGAATGTCAACAGGAGCGACGCCAAGCATTACTCAAAGCCTGGGAACTGACCAAACAGGTTTTAATAGTCGCCGCCCAAATTTTAATTGATGATCGCGATCGGGGAATTGTTGCTTATGGAGATGGAGTGATTACCAATCGCAATACCTTTCAGAAATACTATGAACAAGAAGAACTGAAAATCTATATCGATCAAGTCTTAGAGGTGAATGCAGTTCCCATTGATATGGGCGTTTATTTCGTGTTTCGGGATGAAACCCAAGCCGAAAATTTCCGGGCTTCTCGCTTTCGTTCTCGCTTAAGTTCTCCGAAAATTTGTACACAAGTTAAACGATTTGAAGACTATGAACAACTCTTGCAACCGTTGATTAAATTTGTCAGCGATCGCGGACGTCTTCCGGTAGCCGGAGAACTGTCATCAGAAGCCGATATTCGAGAGGAATTTGGAACATTCAAAAGAGCATTTAAACTCATCTTACAAGCAACAGATCCCGAAGAATGGGAAAAAGTAGCCGATCGCCGTCGTCAGGATTTTCTCGTCTATTTAGCGTTGAGTCAGTTTAGTCGCCGTCCCAAAATTTCCCAACTTTCAGAAGTTGTCCAAAACGATATTAAAGGGTTATTTGGCAGTTACAAGAAAGCTTGTATTTTAGCAGATCTTATGTTATATAGTATGGGAAACCCAGACGTGATCGCTGACTGTTGTTCTCATAGTCCAATAGGTCAGAAATATACTCACTCGCTCTGGGTTCATCTTTCCGCCTTGGAAAAACTTGATCCCCTACTGCGTTTGTACGAAGGTTGTGCGAACCGAACTTTAGGTCGGCTAGCCGGAGCAACCCTCGTTAAATTTCATATCAGAAAACCGAAGATTACCTACTTGTTTTACCCGGATTTTGATACCGATCCGCATCCTGCATTGCACACGCAAATGGAAATCGACTTACGCGATCTCCATGTCACTTATCAAAGTTACGAAGGGCCTAATCCACCTATTTTGCATTGCAAACAAGCCTATGTGACGCCAGAATATCCCCAGTATGAAAAATTTGCCAAACTCACTCGTCAAGAGGAAGATTGGGGACTTCTAGATGATTTCCAAGCGATCAAAACACGCCAGGGTTGGTTGAAATGCTTAGAAGAACACTGTGCTGAACTCAGAGGTCATCGCGTCTACTGGCGTACCGATGCCGATCCTTACCGGAGGAAATTAATAGAATATGCTCGTCGCGCCCGTCAAAAAACGCACTGATATACCGCCTATTCTACCGAAAAAAGAGGTGATGGATTCGTCAGAATCGAGACGGAAATTTCCTAACCGAGAAGTTTAAGATTTTCTAATCAAACTCAATTGAATCTTAACTTCGCAATTTTTACTCAATCCTCAAAACAATAATCATGGAAACTCAAACACTTCTCAACCACTACGCTCACGGTAAGAGAGATTTCCAGGAAGCTTTTCTGATCGGAATCAAGCTTGTTGGGATTAACCTGAGTGGAGCGAACCTGAGTGGAGCGAACCTGATCAGTGCAGATTTGTCCAATGCCAACTTGAGTCAAACGAACCTGACAGGCATCAATCTTACCAATTCTACCCTGATCGAAGCCAATCTCAAAAGTGCCGATCTCACCGACGCTTACATTAGTGAAGCCAACCTCACCCGTGCAGATCTCAGCGGCGCCCAACTGCTGAATGCTTACCTCAAAGAAGCCAACTTCACCCATGCTCAACTCGTCGAGGCGAATTTAATGGGGGCGAACCTGAGTCATTCCAAACTCACTCACGCCAATTTAAGCGGCGCTAACCTCCTGAATACCGTCTTAACGGGAGTTAACCTCACAGGCGCCAATTTAAGCGGTGCTAACCTCACAGGCGTCGAACTCTGTGGCGTTAACCTGAATGCCACAGAAATTGATGAAACCACCCAACTCAGCGAAAAATGGCGTTTAGTACAGAAAATCGTCACCCAAGGCGCTGTCGGTTGGGATTTGAGCCATGTAGACTTAAGCTGTGCTAGCTTAGTCGGCGTGAACTTCACCGGAGCCGATCTCACAGGGGCGAACCTCGCCAGAACCCATCTCAGCAGCGTCGATCTCAGCAATACCAAAGTTAAAGATGCCAGTTTCATGGCTTGTACAGGTTTATCAAAAGCCACCAAACTTGCTCTCAAAGAACAAGGCGCAATTATAGACTATGATTTGACCCCCGCAGAAGTTCAAGTCAGTTAACCCCTAACGCAACGCTTGTAGATCCTGCCAAGCCTGAATCAGATTTCCCTGCATCAATGCTGCAATTCCCCTTAACCCTTGGAATTCGCTTTGATCGGGGTTTAATTCTAAAGCCCTTTGAATAGCCTGTTTTGCGGCTTGGGGATGCAAAGCATACAGATGAATAAAAGCCAGATAAGCGTGGGCGTTGGGGTTTTGCGGATCGAGTTGCGTGACTTTTTCTAAGGCGGCGATCGCTCTGGGTGCATCTTGTTTTAACACCGTCGCTAACGCTAAAGCATAGGCATAGTCTAAATTGTCGGGTTCAGTCTGTAAACGATAAGTTAACGTTTTTTCCGCCTGAACGGTATAATCTTGAATCGGATCGTATTGGTTAATGCGTCCAACTTCGTCAAACACAGGTTCAAGTCCGGGTATTCCTTGAGGTAAATTCAGTGCTAACTGTCGCAGTTGAGACACTAAATCTAATTCTGGAGCGGGTAATTTTGGCGACTTGGGGTTAATTTCGACTGTAACAGGCGGAACGGTGATTTTGTAGGTTTCTCCCGTTTCTCGGTTTAAATAGGTCGCTTCTAGGCGATAAACTCCCGGTAAAATATCTTTTGGTGGTAACATCCCCATGCGTTCAAGAACTTGAAAGCCGGAATTGGTTTCATTTTCCCCGAGGGTTCCCGGATGTAATGTTCCCATTGCGATCGCATGATCATGTAACCATTCAGACGAACCCTTTGCTGTTGAAGGGGTTTGTAATTTCCAGGTTAATATCACTAACCCCGACTGAAGTTGTTCCCAAGAACCTGACCACACATAAATAATCGGAATGGGTGCATCTGGAGGAACCTGGGGTGATACAATTACTTGAGACAGTTGAACAGGTTCAGAAGCATTCGGTTGTGGGGAAACTTCAATATAAGGCGTCTGACGATGATAAAGATTTAAAACCGTATTATCGGGTAATAACCAGCGTTTGTGGAGCTGAAATTGTCGCCCTTGTTCAATTTCCCGTACAATAGCAACTTGTGCTTCATTAATGCGTTCAACCATCCCTTGTTTACCTGTTTTGGTGACAAACCAAGAGAGCGATAAAGAATCTTGACTGACCTGTTCTAAACGAGTTCCCACTTGGCGCCCATAAACTTGTTCATCCCGCAAAGCGCCAAAATAATTAAGATTATGTTGATTAACGTCTGGCGTTGATGGTAACACGCCTAAAGTAGACTGTAAATAGGGTTCTGTTTCAATGATTTCATTAATCACCTGTTCATGGGGCCATTCTAAACCCAGATGAGCAATGCGATCGCCTCCAGGGCTGAGAAAAGCCGCCATTCGTCGTCCCCAAACCCCGCCAATCGGCCATAAATTGAGTAACATTAAGACAATGGCTAAACTGAGGGTTATTCCCCGCACCGTTTTTCCCCAACGTTCGGGCCATAAGGTTAAACCGTAGGCGAGAAAAATAGCCGAAACAGGTAATAAGGGTAAACTGTAGCGAAAGTCTTTATTGATATTCAACGAACATAACAAATATCCGCCGATCCAAAATATTGCTAACCATTTTAAGGCTGTGAAATTTAGGGGTTTTGAGAGGAATTTAGGATAAAATAAATAAAGAAGAAACCCGACAAGCGGAACGATTAATAAGACCCAAGAAACATGATAAGGGAGTAAGTTCCAATAATAAATCCAAGCATCTAAGGTATTTAACGCCGGATCTCCTTCGGCTAAAGCAGAGTCAATAGTTGCACGTTTTCCAGAGGTTAGCATGAGTAGCCAGTTCGTTCTCACCCAAGGCGTTAAGATCAAAGCTGATAATAATAATCCAAGAGTTAACTGAATTAAGCTTTTCCAGCGTCGATGCTTGAGGCTATCTATTCCCATCCAAACGAGCGGAATAAACAGGAAAAATAACGCCGTTTGTTTGACCAACATGGCGAACCCAAAGGATAAACCAAAAGCGATCGCCCAAAACCATTTTCTTTCGCTATATTTCCACTGGGTTAGACAACAAAAACTGAAAGCGATCATCACCGTGATCGGATAGTCGATCAAATATTGTAGGCGATAAACATACAGCCCCGGTAACAAAACACAAATGAGACAAGCCCAGAATGCAACTCGTCGGTTAAACAGTCGAGAAGCAATTCCGTAGACCGAAGCGAGTAAAATACCCGTAAACAGGATATAAACAAGAGGGGAGCGATCAGGGCCAATTCCAAAGACGTTTAAAAACGGTATCGTCAGAATATAGGTGAGGGGAGGAACTTTTGGAGACAGCATCCACATCTGTTCCCACCAGTCAGAAGAAAACCATTGGGGATGTTGGAATACCCGCCAATAGTTTAACGAATGGGTGAGATAGTCCGCCTGATCCCAAGCGGGAACTGAGCGATCAAAAGCAAACCAGATGCGATCACTGATTATACTAGACAGCCAAATCAGCAACACAGCCATCAAGCCGTTGAATTTATTCTTGTCTGTCACCAACTATTACCTGCTTTATAAAACTGATATAACGCGGTACAAACCGTGTTAATGTTTACTTCCTGCATCACCCCGGACTGTCGGCAGCACCCGGTCAGACAGGCAAATTAGCCGAGAAGCCCTCGGCATAATGTAATAAATTCAGACTCGCATTATAGTCACGATCTTTGACTTCACCGCAAACCTGACAATTGAAAACTCGTTCTTTCAGTGCTATTTCTTGAACGTGACCGCAACTTGAACAGGTCTTAGTGGACGGATAGAATCTATCAGCAAAAACTACTACTGAGCCGTACCACTCAGACTTATACTCAACTTGGCGGCGAATTTCATAAAAAGCAGAATCGGCAATAGCACCCGCGCGCCTTGTGATTTTTCAACATCCCAGAAACATTCAAGTCTTCTAACCCGATGACTGCGTGGTTTTTGCATAGCCATGAGGTTAATTTGTGAATTCCATCTTTTCGGATGTTTGTGACTCGCTGATAAGCTTTCGCTAATTTGAGTTTGGCTTTATTCCTGTTATTGGAACCCTTCTGTTTTCTAGAAAGTTCGCGCTGAAGTTTTGCCAGATTTTTTTGAGCTTTTTTGTGGGCTGCTGGATTGGCAAAAACAGTACCATCTGAACAGGTCGCCAATGCCTTAACTCCAACATCAACACCCAGATAAACTCTTGATTTAACAGTCTGTTCTGGTTCAAATTCGTAGGCTACAGACAGATACCAAGAATCAGCGACTCGACTAATTGTGACTCGTTTAGTCTGAATTTCCGGGAGGGGTTCATAAGTGAATACCCATCCAATAAAAGGAAGCTTCAATCTCCTCCCTGAAAACCTCATTACTTGGCCACAATTATCGAGAGTAAAGCTATCATTTCTGCCTTTTTTCTTGAACTTAGGATGTTCAGCAACGCCTTGAAAAAAGCGACTGAAAGCTTCCCCTAAGTGCATGAAAGCAAATTGATAAACTCTAGAACTTAGCGTTGACTGCCAGGAGTATTGAGGTTTAATGTGGTTGGTGTAGAACTTTTTTAGCTTATTCGTTGAAGGTTTTAAACCCTGTTTGTAAGCTTCATTCCACATCGCTAACGCCCAGTTCCAAACCCATCTAGAGTATCCAGCGTGTTGAGCCATTAAAGTCTTCTGTTTGTTATTCAGTTTTAACTTTGTTTTGAATGCTCGTTGCATAATAGTTCTGGGTCGTTCGAGAGCTTGAGTTTTGTACTTTCTTAGTCCATACAATCGATTAGAAAAACAGTGCAGTATTGCTCTAATGTCTTCGACCATTTCTGACTCTGGTGAAAGTTCTTTTGGGTTGAGAACAATCAACTCACAATTTCTTTGTCGTATCTATGCTGTCGATCTGGGGGTTTTTATGGCGCGCGATCATACCCTTGTTTCCCCCTACGGTCTAATCCTAACATTTACCCCCAAATATTTAGCGGCTTCTTTGGGCTTCAGGTACTTGGTCATCTAATTGTGGTTATTAACGCACCTAGAGTAGCGTGTTGTACCTGAAACTGTCAATTAAGTCTTAGCTCTATCCCCAATTTCTCCGATGCTACACTTGAGCGGGATGGATCGTCTAGTCTGGGGTTTCATAGGGATCTGCGAGGCTCAAAAAATTTTTGCAGATCTACTTGCAAAATTCTGGAGGAATCTGCTATCCTAGTTAGGCAGTAAAAAAAAGCCGGGATAGCTCAGTTGGTAGAGCAGAGGACTGAAAATCCTTGTGTCGGGAGTTCAAATCTCCCTCCTGGCATCTTAATCTAATTCCGGGGAACCCTTACTCTATAACGCTTTATAAAGCAGGTCATTCCAGGAGTAACTCAAGTTCAATCTCTTATTTTAACTGGTAAACTTGTGAAAGATTGCCGTTAATATCTCGTATTTGGGAGGCAGCCAACACCCGAAAGTCAAATTGAGTAATGAGACTTGAGGGGCTGAGGTGAAATAACTATCGCTCTGACTCGTTTCCTGTTTCTCGGGCGATGGACTGGGGCGACTCAGCATTTGCTATCTGTTGGTGAGGAACTTTGCAATTAATGTCCTTTAGTTTAGTCACACTCTAGAAAGATTAACAAGTCACTTCTTTGAGTGACACTCATTTAGGTGACTAGACCAAAGTTGGTTTTTAGGTTACCGTAAAGAGGTTGAAAGAAACAGGATTATTCTGATTTTCTTAACTTTTCTGCAACCCAAATATAGGTATTAATCCTTCAATGTACAGGCACAAAAAAGCTGGGGTCGGTGACACCTGTACTTTTGGCGCTTGTAAAAAACTAACCCATCGGTTAGTACGGTTGTTTGATAGATTATTGTACTGTTGTTTTACGGAGAGCAAACAACCATAGTCGAAAGTCTTGTTGACCATTTCAAAATTTGAACAACCGATTAATTTGAGGCTATTTATAGTTGTACGGTTGGCAGATTATTACCGATTAAACCCTGTAAACCTGCTGGTATAAACCATTCATAAAAACATATTTTTCACCCAAAAATATAAAATTTAAAGAGTGAAATGAGAAATTGAAGTGAGTTTAGACCAGCTATCCCGTTAACTTTTTATGGAGGACAATATGAACACCTTGAAGTATACGTTACGATTTACCTCGGATTCTCTGCTGAAAGTTAGACCTTTAGAAACTTCGCTTTTATCGCCCGAAGAAATTCTCACCTATCATGCTGGAGATGAAATTTTCATTAGTGCTTACACTCCCAATTTACAGGGGAAATATATTCGGGTATATTTGGATGAATTTGATGCTCGTTCTATTGAAACAGCACCCAAACAATATTACTGTTATGGTAAAGATGTTGAAATTGTATTAACGGCAGTTTCTCGCGGCGAAGAACCCAGTCAACAATATCCCCCCGTTCTTCCTCCGAAAGTTGATTTAAAAGTTCCTTATCATTCTCAACTGAATAATTTAGAACATCCTTTGGGAACTTGTAACGTGACCTGTGTGGCGATGGTTCTCAAATATTATGGCATTGATTCTCGCAGCGCACAAGACATTAACAATGATGTGCAATTGGAAGATGTGCTATTTCGGAAAACCGAAGAATGGGATCAACAGTATGGATATACAGGTGGAGTGAAAAGTCGCCATCTTCCCGAATTTCTTCAACGATTACTGCGAGAATGGGGTGAAGAACATGGCCCTGGAAAACTTCAGAACACTACTTTCAAAAATGTGACAACCGAAACCGAAATTAAACAACATTTAGCCAAGGGTCATCCGGTAATTATTCACGGATATTTTACCAACTCCGGTCATATTATTGTCATTAAAGGATACGACGAAAAAGAAAAAGTTTGGATCTGCCACGACCCCAACGGGAAATGGTTAGGATATCAAGGCGGATATGCCGATGAAAATATTAGTGGCGGTGATGTTCGTTATAGCTATGCTGAGGTTCGCACGGTTTGGGATGTTGATGGGGAAAGTTGGTGTCATTTTCCCCTATCTTAATCCCTTTTAGCTACTCATAACTTCCAACGGGACTATTTGAACCTGAAACAGCCTTCGGTTGCAGTTTTATTCAATTGGACATTCAAATAAAGTTCGGGGAATCCCGGAAGTCAAATCCGTTCCCCTACTGCTCAAACTCAACGCTGAAGGGGATTTCAGCCTTTTATTTTTCGATTGGCTTCGGTGCAGTTTATAACTATATTATTAAGTTAAAAGCTTTGGAAAACTCAAGACTCAAAAATGAGCCACTTATATACAGCACCATTGCAACTGCAAGCTAATTTATGACAAATCAAACAAGTCCCAAAACGATTTTAATATTAGCGGCTAATCCCCAAAATACTACTCGGTTGCGACTGGAGGAAGAAATTCGGGAAATTGATGAAGGGTTGCGACGGGCTAATCAACGACATCAGTATAAATTAGAACAAAAGTTAGCCGTTCGCTCTCGTGATTTTTATCGGGCAATATTAGATTATAAACCATCAATTGTTCACTTTTGCGGACACGGAGTCGGTCAGGAAGGAATTGTTCTCGAAGATGATACGGGGAAAAGCGCGGTGGTGCCAACCGATGCCCTGGCTAGTATGTTTAAATTATTTGCTACAAAGGGTGTAGAATGTGTGATTTTAAATGCCTGTTATTCAGAAGTTCAAGCCACAGCCATTAGTCAATATGTAAATTATGTATTGGGGATGAATAAAGCGGTCGGAGACAAAGCCGCCCTCGCCTTTTCCGTTGCCTTTTATGATGGGTTAGCGGCAGGATATGAAGTGGAAGAAGCCCACGAATTAGGGTGTTCGCAGATGATGAGTTTCTTAGAACATGAAACTCCCGTTTTAAAGAAAAAACCGTTAATAGATTCTGAGATTGATTCTGAGGAAAATCCCGATTTAACAGCTTTTAAAGATTTCATTCCGCCGAACCCTTATCAGGGATTAGCCGCTTTTGGAGAAGAAGATGCGGACTTCTTTTTTGGACAGGAAAACTTTGTTCATAAATTAGTAGAATCCACCAATCAACAGCCGTTAGTTGGGGTAATTGGGCCGAGTGGCAGTGGGAAATCTTCGGTAGTCTTTGCGGGATTAATTCCGAAATTGCGACAAGAAGGAAACTGGTTAATTGAAATTTTTAAGCCCGGAAAAGACCCGTTTTTACCCTTAGCTTTTGCCTTGGTGAGACAACTCGAACCGGAAGCGGGAGAAACTCACAAAATGCGGGAAGCGATGGGACTCGCCAGTGATTTTCAACAGGGTAGAATCACCGTGCAACAGGTCATTTCTCAGATTTTAGAACGGAATCCGGGGAAACGGTTACTGTTAGTTGCCGACCAATTTGAAGAACTCTATACCCTGTGTCCGGTGAAGGAAGAACGGGAACGCTTTGCCGATGAATTACTAACGGCAATTTCTCAAGAAAATATTACACTGATTTTTACGTTACGCGCTGATTTTTACGGTTATGTCCTGTCCTATCGTCCGTTTCGGGATGCGTTAGAAACCTATACTCCGAAGTTACTCAGTTCGATGAAACGGGAGGAATTACAACAAGCCATTGAACTTCCCGCCCAAAAGTTAGACGTGCAATTGGAAGACCAATTAACCGAAAGAATCCTGGATGACGTCGGGCAAGAACCGGGGAATTTACCCTTATTAGAATTTGCCTTAACTCGCCTGTGGGAAAAACAAAAACACCGAACCTTAACTCACTCCGCCTATGACGAAATTGGGGGCGTTAAAAAAGCGATCGCCAACCATGCAGAACAAGTTTACCAAAAACTGACCGAAACTGAGAAACAACAAGCCCAGCGAATCTTTTTGCAGTTGGTGCGTCCGGGGGAAGGAACAGAAGACACCCGACGGGTAGCCACCCGTGAAGAAGTTGGGGACGAGAATTGGAATTTGGTCAGTTATTTAGCCGGACATCAAGCCCGGTTGGTGGTAACGGGACGTCATCAAAGAGACCTAACCCCCCTGCCCCCTTCCCTACCTCTCCCTAACCCTCTTTATC
>NZ_LATL02000085.1 GCF_000972705.2 Limnoraphis robusta CS-951
CTCTAAAACAGAACCGACAGCAAACCCCATCGCCGCTCCCGCCATTGCATACTGACTCGGTGCTTTTGAGCGAGAGTAACCCACCTCACTGCTGCCAATAATGTAATCACAGCATTGATATCTGTCCTGGTGTAACTTAGAAACGGCTAACCCAAACACCGACCCCAGCAAAGCCATCATAATCCCCGAAAACAGAATAAGCCTGGTGTTCATTGCCTGTTACCCCCGTTCCGACTCAGATCTAGATTTTTTGTTTAGTCTCTATCTCCGTTTTAGCAAAGGTTTGACCATTTACAAAGATTATTTTACGAAAGTTCAAACAAACTCTGAAAATCAAAAACCAGATTAAGTCAAAAGGAAAGAAGCCAGTAAAAGCAAAATAGTGACCACAAATAGAATATGATTAATCCAATCATCGCTAGACCAATTTTTAAACATTTTCGCTTTCCTCTTCTACAAGTAATACATTAGAAGTTACATCACATTGCATCAACCGTGCCAAAAAATAAACAGCCATCTTCGCCCCATAAGCTGAACGCCACCAGTTAGAAGGATGACAACCCAAGGGAGCCGATACACTAAAATCTAACTGATCATAGGATAACCATTTATTATTAGCACGCCATCCCATGCGATCGCCAACTCGTTCTAAGATAGCTAAATCAATATTAGAAATATCATCCGTTCCCCCTTCACTGACATAAATTTGTTGTTGCAAGCTAAACCCAAAGCGATCGCCACTATATTGACGCCAAAGTTTATCCAGCAAGCGTAAACTACTACAGGGAAACTGAATCACATCTTCTGGCGTAATATTATCATGGTTGCTTTGCCCGGCAATTTCCAACATGACTTTAGTCGTTTCGAGATCCGCTTCTTTCCACTGTTGCGCCGCTAACAAATCCCGTAATTTTCCATAACGGTAAACATCACTCAACAGCAACAATACATTATTCAACTGTTGTTCTAACTGTTCTACCCGCTCAGATAAACGGACAACAGTTGATTCAGTTAAATCTGACTGAACCGAATCTTCAGGGGATGAAAGTTGTTCTTTGTCTGTCATAAAAATAATTACAGATGATTGATCCTGTGAACTATCTATTTAAACCCCTTCTCCTTGCGGATCAGAAGATTGATTAATTCGCAACGCTTCATCAGGCCTTGTAGCTTCTGTCACTTCAGCATCACCATTAGACTGAGAATCTGGGGTTTTACCGTTAGAATTCCGATTTCTCCTTTTCAATAAACCTCTACGACCACCATTAGAACCGTTTCCATCATCAGTGTCATCTTGATCCGGCTTTTCCCCTTTTAATAAACGCGCCTCTAAATTTTTCACCGCAATAAACAGGTTCGGAGTAATCAATAAGCTTAACACCGTTCCGACTAACATCCCTCCAAAAATTGCCGTTCCCAACGACCACCGACTAGACGCACCCGCTCCCGATGCCACCACCAACGGCCAGAACCCAATTAGAGAAGAAATCGCCGTCATTTGAATCGGTCGAAACCGTTGTTCTGCCGCTTGCACGGCTGCTTTTTTAATACTCAGTCCTTTGTCACGTAATTGATTAGCAAACTCCACAATCAAAATCGAGTTTTTCGACGCCAAACCAATCAACATCACCAACGCCACCTGACAGTAAACATCGTTGACTACTACAGGCCAGATGCTTCCCGCCATCAAAATATTAGAACGTAACCACACCGCAGACAGCGCACCCAAAACCGCCAACGGCACAGACAGCATAATAATCAACGGGTCAATATAGCTTTCGTACTGCGCCGACAGCACCAAAAACACCATCACAAACCCCAAACCAAAAATAATCGGAGCCGCACCCCCAGAAGATTGTTCTTCCAGCGCACTCCCTTGCCACGCATAGCCAAAACCAGGGTCTAGCACTTCAGCAGCAGCTTGTTCGAGCGCGGCGATCGCTTGTCCGGTACTAAAACCCGGAGCCGGATTCCCTTGAATCAGCATTGAGCGGAAAATATTAAAACGGGTAATCGTTTCCGGGCCAACGAAATCTGTGATTCTAATCAAACTGCTCAACGGAATCATCTCATTGTTGAGAGAACGGACGTAGAGTTTTTCAAGATCCTGCGGTGAAGATCTCGACTCCGATTGCGCCTGTACAATCACCCGATATTGTCGCTGTCCTAAAACAAAGTCATTAATGTAAGCCGAACCCAGATAAGTTTGTAACGTTCTAAAAATCTCACTAATATCAACATTCAAAGTTTTGGCGCGATCGCGCAGCACTTCGATTTGTTTTTGAGCCTTACTTGCCGTAAATTGACTAAAAGCCCCTCCGACAGCCGGATATTGACCCGAGTTGAGCGCTCCAATCAAGCGATTTCCATTATCAATTAGAGCCGAAATCGGTAAGTTCCCGGTGCGATCTTGGAGTTGAAATTCAAAACCCCCCGTACTACTCAACCCCTGTACAGGCGGTGCATTCACCGCAAAGGCTCGCAGGCCTGGAATGCTTTGCAAAGATCCGTTAATTCTTCTGAGGATACCGTAGACTGACTGATCGGGGGTCGGACGTTCTGACCAAGGTTTGAGCGGAACAAACATAATCCCCTGACTTGGGTTGACCCCAGTAAAACTAAACCCAGCGATCCCAAATGTAGCCAGAACTTCGGGAATTTCTAATACTTTTTCGGTGATTTGTTCGGCGGCTTCTGCCGTATAGTTGAGCGATACCCCATCCGGTGCTTGATAAATAATAATGAAATATCCCTGATCTTCTTCGGGTACAAATCCTGAAGGCACCCATTGATACATAAAAACAGTGAGTACCAAACCTGCCACAAAAATACCCATGATCAGGGTATTAATCCTAACGAGAAAATTAACCGTTTTAGCGTATTGATTTTGAACCCAGCCAAACCCCTGATTAAACTTTCTAAATAACAATCCTAAAGGCCCTTTTGTTTGATCTTTCGGACGCAGAAGCACGGCTGACATACTCGGCGAAAAACTCAGAGCGTTAAAGGTCGAACAGGCAACAGCAAAAGCAATCGTTAAGGCAAATTGTTTAAAGATAATTCCAGTTGTTCCCGGAAAGAATGACACCGGAATAAACACCGCCATCAACACCAAAGAAGTCGCAATCGTTGCACCCGTCAGTTCTTGCATGGCATCCAAAGCGGCTTGACGGGGTTTCATTCCCTGTTCTATTTTTTGAGAAATAGCCTCTACAATCACAATCGCATCATCTACGACTAAACCCGATGCGAGTGTACAAGCAAATAGCGTTAGGGTATTGAGTTCAAATCCCATAACTTTTAACCCCGCCATTGCCCCAATTAACGCCACTGGAATCGCCACAGCCGGAATCAAAGTCGTGCGCCAATCTTGTAAGAAAATAAAGATAATTAAAATAACTAAACCAATCGCTTGAACTAGGGTGACAACCACTTCTTCTAAAGAAGCCGAAATAAACAACGTTGTGTCGTAGGGAATTTCATAGTTGAGTCCTGGTGGAAAACTTTTACTCAACTCCGCCATCGTTGCTTTCACCTGATCCGCAACCTCTAAGGCATTACTACCAGGGAGTTGATAAATTCCGATCCCAACGGTTGGTTGACCTTTAAAAGTCGCTACAGTATCATAATTCTCCGCCCCTAGTTCTGCTTGTCCGACATCTCGCAGTTGAACGAGGGTTCCATCCTCCCCAACTTTTAACACCAATTCTTCAAATTCTTGCACCCCACGCAAACGACTGCTTGCTTGTAGGGGGATTTCAAAGCGTTGATCCTCTGGTGCAGGACTCTGACCCAGTTTTCCCGCTCCGACTTGGATATTTTGTTCTCGTAGGGCATTGGCAACATCTTGAGTGGTTAATCCCCGTGCGGCCATCCGTTGGGGATCAAGCCAAATTCGCATCGCATATTTCCGTTCCCCAAAAATTGTCGCCTCACCGACCCCAGTTACTCGCCTAAGCTGGTCTATAACGTTCAAATCCAGGTAGTTACTCATAAAGATATCGTCGTAGAGATATCTGCCGTTATCATTGGTATCTGAGTAAAACGCGACGACAAGCAGAATACTCGGAGAAGAAGAGGCCACCGATATTCCGGTTTGTCGAACGGACTCTGGTAAAGTGGATTCGGCTTGAGAGACTCTGTTTTGAACGTTTACTTGAGCGATGTCTCGATCCACATCAACCGGAAAAACCACCGATATATTAGACACCCCGTTATTTCCGGTATTGGAGGAGATATATCTCATATCCTCAACCCCGTTAATCTCCCGCTCTAAAATTGTCGAGACGGTGGTTTCAGTCGTCTGAGCATCAGCCCCAATATTGACTGAAGTCACGTTAATTTGGGTGTTAGCAAGTTGGGGTAACTGAGTAATCGGCAGCAGGGGAATACAAACTGTCCCGACTAAAATAATAATAATCGTGCAAACCGTTGTTAAAACGGGTCTTTTAATAAAGGTGCTAACAAATAACAGCATAAAGAATATAGGGGTAGATGAGTATCGGGGTTAGGGGTGCCGATGGTTAGCGATCGCGGTTACTTAATGTTCAAATTGTCTAGATGAGCTGAATTTTTGAATGGATTAATCCTATATGTTATAGCAGAAGTCAGGAGACAGGAGACAGGAGACAGGAGACAGGAGACAGAATTGAAACCTTTATCATAAAAGGATTTGACAGAAAAACAGTGTCCTAATCAAAGGCTTCGACTGCTATATCTGAATAATTAGAGAATTTTTTCAAAAGCAGCGATTTCCCCCTACAAGAATTGCCTTCTAGTTTACCAGACTGATTGACTTTCGATAGATTCTGCACTGAATGGGTTGACTCTAAAATAAGCAGCTTTGCCTGGGGGATTGACTCATTAATCTTGAACAAGTCCCCCCAGTCAGAACAAAGCCGGATTCATCAGCAATTATTTCAACTACTCAGACGGTGATGCTGACCCCGGTGCGGCTTTGGGTTGTTCAGCTTGCTGACCCGTAACCGGTGTACCGTCGCGCAGCTTAATCACTCCTTCGGTGACAATGCGATCGCCTGCCTTTAAACCGGATAAAACTTCAAAGCTTTGACCTTGAATACTTCCTAACTGAACGGGTATTTGTTTGGCAATCAGCATTTGCTGACCCTCTTGATTTTCTTCTTCAACGACAAACACAAAGCTTTGATCCCCAATCCGACTAATAGCCGTAGTCGGAACCGTAATACCTGCAAGTTGTTCCCAAATCACTCTAGCACGAACAATTTGGTCAGTTCGCAGTTTGTTATCTTGATTGTTATAAATCGCTTTGACTAAAATCGTTTGAGTTCCAGTTCCCGCACTCGGAGAGATATAGGACACTCGACTACTACCAATCAGTTCACCCGTATCTTGACTAATCACCTCAACGGGTGTCCCGACTCGAATTTGAGATAATCGTTGAACAGGAATATTGATACTAACTTCTAGCCGCTCATTTTGTCGAATACTCGTTAGAGTGGTTTGGCTATCAACGAAGTCTCCCACTTTCACCGGAAGCTCACCCACAATCCCAGAAATCGGAGCATCAACATTATAATACTCAAGCTCAACTTGTTGACCTGTCGCATCTGCTTGGGCTTGTTCAATTTCCCGTTCTAAGCGATTCACCTCAGCCTGTTGAGCATCAATCACCTTTTCCTGACTCGCAATTTGAGCGTCTAGAGTCGCGACTTGGCGTTCAAAAGCTTGTCCGGCACTCTCAACCCTCGCTTGAGCCGCTTCGATCCGGCTTTGCTGAGTGCTAATCTGAGCTTGTAAGGTACTAACCTTCCGCTCTAGATCCTGCTGAGAGGCTGAAACTTGCGCTCTGACAGATCGCACGGTATCTTCTTGTTGAGCGAGCGCCGCTTCAGCTTCTCGAATCTCACGCAAACGTTGATCATAGGCTTCTGAGGAAACAACGCCTTCTTCCCACAGCTTTTCATATCTCTCAAAAGCACTGTCCCGTTCTTCTTTGACAACGGCTCGACGATCACGCTCTCGATTGGCTGCTGCAAGTCGTTCTTGAGCATCTCTCAAATTGGCCTTTTCTGAGATAAACTCCAACTCAAACTCTAGGCGTTGCTTCTCTTGTCTTTCGGCTTCTAAAGTTTGTTGAGCATCTCTTAAATTCGCTTCTTGAGATTGATAGCTTAACTCCGCTTGTAATCTTGTTAATTCTGAGCGTTGAGAGTCTAAATTCGCTTTTGCACTTTCCAGTTGAGCGCGTCTAGATTCAACAGCAGCGAGTCGGCTTTCCAAATTAGCTTGCTGTTGAGACGGATCAATCAACATCAGCCGATTTCCGACTGAGACGCGATCGCCCAACCTTACAAAGACTTGCTTAACCAAACCACTAACCCGAGGTCTAATCACCGCATTTTCTACCCCTTCAACTCGCGCTACAAACTCGGTGCTATCTCTAACTTGGGTTGACTCAACTCGACCAATACTGACAACAACGGGTGGAGGTGCCGCCGCTTGGGGTTTATCTGCACAGGAAGTCAGGAGTAGAGTTCCCAGTAACAGAGGTAATGATTTGTTCCAGTGTATTGTGTTATCCATAATCTTAAATATTGTTTTTGAAGTTAGGTTCATCGAATTTCCTTTGGCATACTTCTTACTTACTTTTTAAACTGAGATCGAGTCAGAATCGACTACAGCCTGATTGTCTTAATTTGTCTTTAACACTATATGAACTCCTCCCCTCACTATCTTTTTGAGAGAAATATTAACCGCAATACCTCTGACCCTCATTCCAGGTCTTGCTTACAGACTTGAGATTTTTTGTGGGGAAAAATCAAACTATGTAGTCTAGTATAATGAAAATGATCTTCAATTGGAACGGTAGGACAATTTTTATTATCCGGTGAACGTGAATCATTCAAATCCCTTGCGGTTTCTCAGGCTTGGGATTGCTGCTGATTGACTTGAGTTTGAGGAGGAGTGGGAGTTTTAGGCGATCGCACACAGAGATAGAATAAAGGCCCCAGCAAGGGAAGTAAAGCGACTCCCCAAAACAAAAGCTGATTGTTCATTCCCCGTCGCGTCATATCATCGCCCAGCAAAGCCGGAAATAGCAGACACAGCAGACAAAAATCTAAACTCATCACATGAATAAACCGACTGGTTTGCCATTGCTGAATAAAATCTGACCCATCTCCGCCATTTAAACCATAGCCGATCAGAGTCAGTGTGCCTAAAGTTAAAATAACACCCGTAATCCGAGAGTCAAATATTTTTAAGAAGAAGTTCTGATCCCCGGAATATTCGGGTGAGGGTTGACGTAAAGCCAGATAAGGGAGTATCGCAAACGCTCCCACCCCAAAAGAAGCGATCGCAAACGGCCAAGCCCGTAGGTTTTGATCCTGACCCTCAAAAACCAATAAACTGCTGTAAATTATCGGCCAAATTCCCATTAAATTAAAAAGGGCAACAATCAGAGGGTTAATTCCCTGCCAGTTGCCCGTTGATAAATTTTTAATCAGAGTTAAAGTGTCGGGTTGATCAGGCGGAGCCAAGGTAAAGGCGTAGGCAACAAACCCAATCCACAACAATCCAAAAAAGACTTTTCTAAACATGAATAGAGCAAAAGTATTAAGGGATAAATCGATCTAAAGCCGATTTCAACTGTTCGATCTCACCCTCGATATTACCTTCTTTTGCAGCTCTGGCAACACATTCACTTAAATGTTCGTCTAGGATAATTCGTGCTACCCGGTCTAATGCTCCCCGAATCGCTGCGATTTGTACTAAGACATCGGGACAAGGATCACTTTCGGCGACCATTCTTTTGACCCCTCGGATATGCCCTTCAATCCGAGACAAACGATTCACAATACGGCGCAGAGATTCTTCACTGTGAACATGGGAATGTCCCTGTGCCTTTCCATTGTGAACGTGTTCGGCTTGATGATTGTGCTGTTCTAACTGGGGGTCTGATCCAATCATGCGTTATTTTTGACAACAATGAGTAGCGTTCTCAATCTTTATTTTGACATACTCCCCATTTCTAAAGAAAGGGGATTCTCCAAGCCTCACGGCTTTGGATTACTGATTCATTGACAACCCTTACAGCAAGCTAGTTTCCTAACCTACTCCAGAGGGGTGAGTCTCCCCAGTCGTTCATCCCATTTCAGAGATAGTTTCGGTATGCCCTACCGTACTTGAGAAAAAAATGCTTGATTCTCTGTACTTGGTGCTTTAAGGTTTTATCTTGCCAAAGCATTTCTTGCAAGAACCCCATACCTTAAGTTTTCAAGGTTCATTGCATCGATTAGATGCTGGGTTTTTCAAC
>NZ_LATL02000086.1 GCF_000972705.2 Limnoraphis robusta CS-951
CCCAACAAGCCAATATCTAACCATAAATCGAGTATCCCATTGTGAGAATAAGGAACTGGCCATCTAGCTGCTCGAATAATATAAGCAGATCCGCCATCTAATCCCTGCCAAAATGCAGTGTAACCATATCCTAGCCAGGGACGTTTATCAATCATTTCTCTAGCCCAAGCCCAAAGATCGGTACGACCTGTCAAGGATGGATCTTTGCCAATTAATCCAAGTAATTCAGCAACTACAAGGATCAATGCGGGAGATTATTACTAAAGAATCAATATTACCCTGGTGGATTCAAAGATTACCAACTTTCCAGAAAAAAAATATCTGGCTGAGTCTCAAAACACTTCCCTTAAGAGGTTGGCTCGTCCAACAACTTACAAAAATGGCAATTTCTCAGTACATTGAAGAAGATGTTCTGATATTTATTGATTCAGATGTTGTTTTTGTTCGTCCTTTTGATCTATATAAGAATCTAGTTCAAGATGGGAAAGTTCGATTTTTTCGAGAACTTAATTCAATTCCTCAAGACTTACTGCGATTTTCTCAATGGTTTAAAACAATTAGTCAATTATTACAAGTTCCGATGACTGACTTCCCAGCCCACAACTATGTTTGTCAGATTGTCACTTGGAAACGGGATAATGTTTTAAAACTTTATGAAACACTGGAAAAGCATTCTAATCGTCACTGGATTGAAACTTTTTGCAGCCATTGGGATATTTCTGAATATGTTCTTTATGGTGTGTTTGTCGATGAAGTTCTAGGCAATGAATCAGGACATTATTATGATCAAGCTCAAATTTGTCATCACTATTGGCGAGAAGAGGTTCTATCGACTGAGGAACTTAAAAAGTTTATTCTTGAGATTGAATCCTATCAGGTTGCTGTGATGATTTCGGCTAAAGCAGGGATTCCGGTTCAAAGCTATGAAAAGTTACTTAAACAGGTTAATTAGTCAAGGATAAAATTAATTATGATGCCTTTAAAATGTTTTTAATTTTAACTTAAAGTCTATCAATAAATCAAAATATTTGATTAATGTTAACGATAAATTTTGTTTATTTAAACAAGTACAAAAGAGTATCAAAAATATAAAAATCAATGATCTTTATATAATTTATTGGACATCTAAAAATGTTAGTATCTGTTTGTATTGCGACCTATCAACGACCCGATAAGTTGAAGTCTCTGTTAGAGGGGCTAAGTCAACTAAAGTTTGAAAAAATTGAAACTCCTGATCTTGAGCTAATTATTGTTGATAATGATTTATCAGGTTCAGCCAAACCTGTTTGTGAGGAGTTTAAGACTTCATTTATAGGAAAATTAAATTATGATATAGAACACAACAAAGGAGTTACTTATGCTCGGAACCGAACCATTAAAAATGTTTCTGAATGTTCGGATTTTATTGCAATTATAGATGATGATGAGGTTCCTGATTCATCCTGGCTTGAAGAACTTTTGACCGTTCAGCGCCAATACGATGCTGACATTGTTACCGGGCCTGTTATTCCTGAGTTTGAGGATGAAAATATTCCTGAGTGGATAGTCAAAGGAAAATTTTTTGAACCTTTGTCTCAAGTCACGGGTTCTCAAATGAATGTTGCTTTTACAAATAATGTACTGGTTCGGAGTAAAATATTGCAGCAACTTGATCAAGTCTTTGACAATCGTTTTGCTCGTAAAGCGGCTGAAGATACACATTTATTTATGCGACTTCATAAGGCAGGGTATCGTATTGTTTGGGCGAATGAAGCAATTGTACGAGAATCAATCCCTTCTTCTCGTACTAATATTAAATGGCTGATTCATCGAGCCTACTGGGGATGGAGTTCATATAGTTTATTTGAACGAGAACTATATCCTTCTGTCCAGGTTCAGACTGTTCGCTTTACAAAAGGTTGTGGCTTAATTGCTGTTGGAGCTTTCCGAATTTTACCAGCAGCGTTTCAAGGGAAACACGCTTTAGTTCAAGAACTGTTGAATATATATCGGGGCATAGGAACAGTTTCAGGACTGCTTGGTTTTCAGGGAAAATGGTAATAAAATTAAATTCAAAGGTTGCATTACCTAACATTGACTGTTATAGTAAAAAAATAATGATTGAACAAAATCAGCTTTCATTTCTATCTAGAATATATTCTTTATGAAAATCATGTCTCAACCCGATATTAGAGCTACAAGTAACTTTGAAAATTTGACGGCTCATACTATTCCAATAGCTTTCCATAATTTAATAGTCTACTGGGCTAGAAAAACGGTGGGGGCAGACTTATTTATGCGTCAAGAGGCTGATAAAAAGGGCTTTAAGAAGCCTAACCGAAATCTTTCAATACGCAGAATTATTGCATCTATAAATCCCAACTTACAAGCTCCTCTATTTATTGTGGGCGCACCCCGCTCAGGTACAACATTTTTGGGGGATTGTATCGGTGTATTATCAGAATATTCTTACCATTTTGAGCCAGTTGCAACTGTTGCTGCTAGTCGCTATGTTTACCATGAGCAATGGAGTTTTGAACAAGCTTACCTTTTCTACCGCTTAGTTTACAAATGGCTAATGAGAATACACCTCAATGGTGATTTAAGGTTTGCTGAAAAAAGCCCCGACAATTGTTTCTTAATCCCTTTTCTTTATGAATGTTTTCCTGACGCTAAGTTCATTCATATTATTCGTGACGGTCGAGATGTTTCTTTGTCTAATGTTAGGAAGCCCTGGTTAAGTTCAGCTTCTAACGGTTCTGGTCTTAGAGAACCTAGCGGTTATTTGCTGGGTTCACATCCTCGCTATTGGGTCGAACCTGAACGCGCTCTTGAGTTTCAACAAACCACTGATATTCATAGATGTATTTGGTGCTGGCGTCGGCACGTTGAAGCCGCTTTTAACCATCGTAGCTCTCTTCCTTCTAGCCAATATCTTGAGGTATATTATGAGTCTTTAGTGACCGAGCCCATGCTATATACTAGCAAGATATTAGACTTTTTAGAAATTGATAAACCCGACGAGTCTAAAGCTATTTTTCAATCAGCCTTAAGTAAGGCAAGTCAAAGCTCGGTTGGAGTTTGGAAGCAAAAACTTTCTAGCGAACAACAAAACATCATTAATACAGAAGCAGGAACTCTGCTCAAGAATTTAGGATACCTATAATGCTATGGTATCTTGCTCTTTTCTGAAAGAATGATCTTATTGTTGTTTTTTAGCGTTTATAGAAGCGCTTTTTATTAATAGTCTTCTTGATTGTCATCTGTTCAACTTTTTAGGTTATGCAGGGTTGATAGAATAGCCATTAGAAGCAAGCCATTCTACTGTGTGATTGTCAGCTTGATCAAAAGATACAATCGGGGCATAATTTAACATTTCTTCTGCTTTATGATAAGGAAGTTTGTATTGACAGTTGTATAGTTCAGCCATTTCCTGATTAAGAGGAGGCTGTTGAGGAACTTGCTGAACTTGTTTCTTTCGTTGAGTGGCAAAGTAGAGAGTGCCTCCGAGTAAATCAGAATTTTTTAAGCCTTCTCGAAGTCGCTCCTTCCAACTTGGAGTGAATGCCGGATTGTCAATATTCGTCAGTTGAGAGAGATCAAAACCTAAAGCCTTTGCGATCGGTCGATACAAATCAGCCCAGGTGACTTTTTCTGCATCTCCGACTAGAAAAGCTTGTTGATTTATATGAGATGCCGTCAGAGCCAGTCGAATTGCATGGACAAGATTATCAATGTAAATACTATTACAAATTCCTTGACCGTGATTCACAAGATATGCAGTCCCAGATAACAGAGAATTTGCAAATCCTACAATCCAACTTGAACCCGGCCCTACAACGATTCCGGGTCGCAGTAGGACTACTTCTGTTGTGCCTTTTTGACTCAGTTGCAGCAATTTTTGCTCTACCCAAACTTTGGCGTTATTATAAGCTAAAAATTGGCGATCGCTTAAGGGGCTATTCTCATCTGTACCCACTGGAGGGGCTTGTCCATGAACTGAAGCGGTACTTAGATAAACTAAACGACTGACTCCAGCTTTTTCGGCTGCTTTATAGGTAGAAACTGCCGTTTGTTTAAGAAACCAAGGGCTACCCGCAGCACAATAGATGGCAATATCACAACCTGTCAGAGCCGTTTCTAGGGAAGTCGTGTTTAGAGCATCCGCAATGCAACTTTCTAGGTTGAGATGAGTTAAACGGGAAAGACTAGAAGATGAGCGAACAATTGCTCGGACTTCGGCAATATTCTCTAGACAAAAAACCTCAGTTGTGCGACTGCCAATAAATCCACTGGCTCCAATAATGCCGACTTTTACCATAGTTAACTATCTCCCCAATAAAGTTTAATTGAGTCCAACTTAAATTCCAAATCAAAACATTAGTAGTTGACTTACTCATTTATATCTAATTTTGACTGCGCTTTCATCTCTTTTTTATAGATGCTCAAAACCAGTATCCACAGCAAGATCAATTTAAAAGTTTCAGAAGATAAAGTCGCCCACGTTGCTCCTTGCCAAGAATAAATAGGAATTAGAATGATATTTAATCCTACATTGAGGATAGCGGCACTGACTTGTACAATACTGCGAGATCTTTGAAATCCTGCTCCCGTGAGAGCATCTGCTGCCATGTATTGTACGCCAAGATAGAAAGGCACAGGGGCTAACCAACGTAACGCTCCAACTGCATTTTCATATTCTTCACCAAGAATATCAGGCACAAAGGGAGCCAAAACCCAAAAGCCAATAGCCGCTACAATTCCATAGAGAACAATAACAGGTAATAGCCGTTTAGCAAAGTCTAGACTTCCTTTTATACCCGATAAACCATGCTGAAAGAATTTAGCATAAGTTGCACCTAGTATCGAATAAATAGGGACTGAACCGACATCAATAATACGATAAGCTGCTGCATATAAACCTGCTGCTTCAGCAGTTGAAAGACTAACCAGCATTGTTTTATCAATGTTAGCGTTGATGGTGCTTGCAGATTCACTAATTGCAAAGTATAACCCTTGACCCAGATCAGTCGTAAATTTCAGTGAGGGAAACTTGGGTTTCCCCAGAAGCTTACAAACAAATAAGACTGAGGTAAATGCAGCAATTAATGTACTCAAAAAGTATAAACTCGACCAGATGAATATATCAGGATTTGAAAAGTATTTTGCCATGATGAGAGCAGCTATAAATTTACTAACTGCCAGCATCATCCGCACCAGGGCAGATTGTTTAATCATGTTGACAGCCATAAAGGCTTTTGCAGTAACATGAAATGTCAATGTTACACCTAAAATATCAGCCGTTAGAATCAGAATTAAAACCAGTGTAGGAACAGATCTTAACAAGAATAATTTAGCGATTAATACCAAAAAAGTGGTAATAAACAGACTTGAAACAAAAACAGTAGCAAGCGTTTTACCCCAATATTCACTAAAACGAGATCGATCTCTGGACACGGATTGAATGAGGATATCTCCGCTTCCTAAAACAGCAAAAGGAAGCACAATTGCTCCTAAAGCACTAACTCCTACAAACATTCCAAAATTTTCTGCTCCCAATGAGCGAGCAACTAAAATAAAAGAGGTCGCTTGTATCAAGACACCAAAAATTTTACTAATTAAGAGCCATAGGGTATCACGAACCAGTGTTTTTTGAAAAGTTTCTATTAACTTATATTTTAATTGAGTCAAAAAGTTCATAAATAAAACTCACTGCATTATGATTTTGGTTTACATTTTGAATAAAAATTTTACACTGCTGTTTATTTTTTGCTGTAGTAATTGACTTGACTGTTTAATTGATTCAGATCTCGGCGGTTAGACTTGCGAGACGGAAAGTAACGTTTTGCATGGTAAAAATACTGAGCAGATTCATTTTTACTAATAGCATTCACTACTAAACCTAACACTCGTTGACCTGAACGCTCTAACATTTCTTTTGCTGAGTTTGCACTGCCTCGGTCTAGAACTTTCGGACGAGCAACAAGCAGGACACCACTTGCCATTTGACTTAACGTTAAAGCATCAGCCGCTAAAATTAGGGGTGGAGTATCGATAATCACAAAATCATAGTCTTCTGAAAAGTTGCGAATCAGAGAGGTCATCCGTTTAGAATCGAGTAGAGCCAGAGGATTTGGAGGAGTGACTCCCGATGGAATTATATCTAATCGTTCAATACCCTGACGAATCACGCTTGAGAGTTCAGCTTGACCGACTAAAATATCACTTAACCCGACGGCATTTGTTAATCCCCAAAGATGATGTTGAGAAGGCTGACGCATATCGGCATCAATCAGCATTACCCGATATCCCAATTGAGCTAAAGTTGCGGCTAAATTCGCGGAAACGGTAGATTTTCCCTCTTTGGGAACAGAGCTAGTGACCACAATTGTTTTAATTCGTTTATCAGAACTCAGAAACTTCAGGTTGGCTTGTAGCATCCGGTAAATTTCACTAATAAAAGAATCAGATGCTTCGACAACAGGAATTTGTTGACTGGCTCTTTCTCCCTGAAAATAATCAGAGAATCGCTTATTCTTAAACATCGGAATAATGCCTAGCAATGTATATCCAAAGGTTTTTTTGGCTTCTTCGACGGTTCTAATATTTTGATCTCCCATTGCTAATATTAAAACAGATGTCGTTGCGCCAACCAATCCGAGCATTATCCCTAAAGCTATAAGTTTGGTTTTTGCCGTGCTACCTTCCTCTGGAACAATTGCCTCCTCAATTACTCTAGCATTATTGGTGCTTTTATTTTCTGCAACTTGTACTTCTTCTAAGTTTTTTAGTAATGTTTCATAAGTTACTTGTGCAACCTGAACTTTTCGTTGGAGTTCTTGTTGTTCCTGTTCAAGTTGAGGAAGATTTTGCGATCGCTGTTCATAGTTTATACGAGAAGCATATAGAGAGTCTAGTTGACGAGTTAATTCGACGCGCTGAATCTCATTGGCAATAAATCTTTCAAGCTGATTATTTTTCTGACCTTGTGGAACTTGTAATAGACCTTCTGGAACAACAGCTTGACTTCCTAATACTTGTTCTACTTGTTCTTGTAAAGCTGCATTGAGTGAATCTCGCTTTTGTTTCAAAGCAATAATTCTTGGATTTTGATCTTTAAAACGTTTTCTTTCATTCACCAATTCAGACTCGACATTCTCAAGCTCTGTGAGAATCCCAATTAGCACCGGAGATTGACTGAGCGTGTTAATTGCAATTGCTTCTTCTAGGTCAAATCCGGCTTGAGTTTGTAGGGATTCTGCTAGAGCATTAACTCCACTGAGTTCTGATTCTAAAACTGTAATTTTTCGATTTAATTCGGCTTGTTCTAGAACGGCTGTTCTAAATTCTTCCTCTAAATCTAATACTTGATTTTTCTCTTTAAAGCTCCGTAAAGCTTGTTCAGCTCGAAAAACTTCTTGTTGAACTGGAGGAAGTTGCTGAGAGATAAATTCTCTTGCCTCTCTTGCTTCATCTTGGTTCATATTAACATTGGTTTGGATATACACCTCCATCAAAGTATTCACAATATTCGCTGCTTCTAGCGGATCTGGACTTTCATAAGATAGAGAAACAATATCTGTTCCACCAATGATCTTAACTTCTAGACTTTTTCTAATACTTTCTGGATCAATTAATTTTCCTTCATCATCCACTAAGTTTAATTGTTCTATTACCTGATTTAATAAACGATTAGAAGAGATAATTTCAATCTGTGTGCTGAGAGGCGTTTGGTCAGCCAGTAAGGCTTTCAACTCTCCTAAACCCTCACCAATACCAGCGAGAGAGGAAGTTCTATCTACTTTAAATAAGAGTTTGCCACTGGCTGCATAAGTGGGCTTTAAATATTTAGTACCATAGACAGACAAACCTACACAGAGTAAAAAAACACTAATCACTATTAACCAATATCGTTTGACTGTTTGTAAATACTTACCAATGTCTAAATCAATTGATTCTCTATCTTCCATAAGTTCCTCCTTAAAGGTATAAAAATATAGTCTTCTTTCAGATTATCTACTCCAAAACTGAATCACATTTAACACGGACGAAATCCCGATAATTCCGCCAAAAGGCTTCAACGCCTCTTCTAGAGAATCACCAAATCTAGCGCCACCGGAGCGACTCACAACAATCACATCATCTCGCTTTAAAATAGGATTGGTCGCTTCATTAATTCCGGCTTCTAAGTTAATCGGTATATTTCGTCGAGAAACCGTTCCATTGGGATTCAAACGAATCAGTTCAACAATTTCTTTATTAGCTCGGCGTTGATCAAATCCTCCAGCCGCTAAGATTGCTTGATTTAGGGTAGTATCTGGTGCAACATTAACAGCGCCAGGACGGATCACCTCACCCACCACATTAACTTGAATCGTTTGGGGAGAAAAGCTCGCTCTAGCTAAAGCAGTCACTTCTGTGGAGTCAATTTCCCTCGCTTGGGGAATGGTAATCGAATCTCCGGGTTGCAACGCCACATCCTGAGTCACATCTCCTTGAGTGAGAAGTTCCCACAAATTAATTGTCACAACCTCTTCTACCCCAGCGTTTGTGAGTCTGCGAAGTTGAATTTCACGAATATTTGCTAGAGGTGTAATTCCGCCTGCACTGGTAATCGCTTGAGTAATAGTAGGAGGCTGGGAACTTGTAGATCCGGACTGTCCACCGACCTGATGAGTACCGGGGTTAAACACTTCACCGACAATGACAACAGAAAATGGCTCAATCTCCTTTGAGGCAAAGCTAGCTGAAGTCAGTTGACGAATGGCTATCGGGTCAAAGGTTGCGGCTTTGGGAACAAAAATTGTATCTCCATCTCGCAGAAGTACATCCTGACTGATATTCCCCTGTTCTAGTAAATCTTTCAAATTCACAGTAATTAACTGTTGATTGGGATTAATGCGGCGAATCTGAATTTGACTAATATCAGCAAGCTGAGTCACTCCTCCTGCCTGTTGAAGAAGCTGTGTTACTTTGAAAAACTGAAATTGTCGGGTTTGAGAGTTAGGAACTAAAAGCGGGATCACATAACTTCCTGGACGAAGCACCTCACCTGCAACCACAACCGAGAGAGGACGAGGAGATAAAAGACTGACTGTCGCAAAAGGTTGCTGAACAAACGGAGTGTATTCTGTTGTAATTAAATTCGTTAATTGAGAAACAGTTAAGCCAGCAACATTCAGGCGTCCAATCAAAGGCATAGTCAGGCTACCATCGTTGAGGATGAGATATTCTCCACTATATTCGGGAACATCCAGAATATCCACACGCAAAAGGTCGCCTGGCCCGAGGGTGTAAGCGTCTGTATCTGCTGAATTTGTAATGTTTGATGGCTGAGGAAAAACTAGATTAGGTTGTTGAGCTTGAGCGTGAGCAACATTAAGCCATGCTACGCAGAATAAGCCTGATAGACATTTTATCCCAGCGTTAATCAATTTTAATTTGACATAAGAGGATAGACGAAGCTGATTAAAATCAAGCATAGATACTTCAGAGGTAACTTGGCTGACTCAGGATTAAACTTAGAAGCACCCTAAACTCACTAAGCTTTCTAGTCAGAGACTGAAAAATTGACTTCCTTACCCAGTCTGGCATTTTTTATCCGGGTTGTCTCATCCATTTTATCTTTACCCTGCCAAACTAACATACTATAAGCATTCTAGCTTCATATTAACGAAGAGTTGTAGAGAGTGATCAACTGCAACAACCGATTTTACAAAACCGCATTGACACAAACCCTTCCTAACTTTTCGCTGATTGGGGGAGTCGGACAGACAGTAGAGATCACTAATAATAATCTATACTGCCAGAACTTGATCAGCTAATATCTAGCAAATTTATTCCAACTCAAGGAAGTCTTCCGCCGTAATAGAGTTGACCTGTACTCCTATTAATTGAGCAATAAGTTTAGTCTCAACAAATATTAAAGTCTGATTTTCTCCGGTTTCAATTGTTAAATCGGAGAAGGTTAAACCGCCAATTAATCCTAAGTAATCTTCGCCATTTGTAAAATCAAGAATCCTATTGGTTCCACTGTTTGAACTTAAGATAAATCCATCTCGACCTAAATCTCCGTATAGAGTATCATTTCCGATATCACCAAAGAGTCTATCATCTCCGTCACCTCCAACAAGCGTATCATCACCTCTACCGCCATAGAGGGTATCATTTCCTTCTCCTCCACAGAGAAGATCATCGCCGCCATTTCCAAACAGCAAATCATCGCCTCTCCCGCCATCAACTTGATCCTGAAAATCTACATTTTCAGATAAATCTTCAAGACCAATAATATCTCCAAATAAAGTATCATTGCCATCATTTCCACATAAAGTATCATTTCCTAAATCACCAAACAACTGATCATTTCCCGATTCTCCAAACAGCAAATCATCGCCTTTTCCTCCGTAGAGTTTATCCTCGGCTTCACCACCCATCAGAGTATCATTATCGGAATTCCCAAAAATTACATCATTTCCGATTCCTCCCCATAACAAATCTCGTCCTTCTAATTCAGTTTGATTGGGGTAGTTTGTATCTCCAAATAGGGTATCATTTCCTTTATCTCCAAATAGAGTATCATTCCCCAATTCACCTCGCAGTAAATCATTATCTTTTCCACCGTAGGCAAAATCATCCTCTTTTCCGCCATAAATCGTATCGTTACCCAGGCTACCTTGCAGTAAGTCATTACCTTGATTCCCATACAAAACATCAGCATTGTTGGTATTATCAAGAATATTTTCTCTACCTGGATCAGCAATTAAAGTATCATTTCCTAAATTTCCAAATAGGGTATCATTTCCTAAATCTCCATAGATTTTATCGTCATCTTTTCCCCCAAAGGCGAGATCATTTCCGTTCCCGCCACTAATAACATCATTTCCTTCATTTCCTTGGAGAAAGTCATCGTTATCACCGCTAATTAACCAATCTCGCCCGTTTAAGTCAGGAATAAATAAATCGTTTGTTCCGCCAAAAAGGGTATTATTTCCTGAATTTCCGAACAGAGTATCTTCACCCAACCAGCCAAATAAAACATCATTTCCGCTTCCGCCATCAATAATATCATCACCGCTTCCCCCCTTTATGAAATCGTTCCCTAAATTTCCTTCTAATGAGTCATTTCCAGCTTCTCCAAATATCCAATCATTTCCACCTAGACCAACAATTCTTTCACTTTCATTAGAACCGAATAAAATATCATCGTTTTCTGTTCCTTCTAAGGATATAGGAATAGAATCAAAGGAAATTATGGGGAAAACGGGCGGTTCTGGTAGGGGAATTCCTTCTAATATGGGTAGAGGAATACAGCCACAAATTAGGTCAATCTCATCATCTTCTCTGGGAATCGTCGTACTGTCAATTTCTAGGGTGATTGTTGCTATATTAGAAATAGCGTTATCATTATCAGTAGCCTGATAAGTAAATGTAACAGTTCCTAAAAAGCCCGAATTGGGAACGTAGGTTAATTGAGAAGCTTGATCAAGGGTTAATTGTTGAACCTGAGTTAACGTTGTAATGGCGGTTTGATCGAGAAAAAGTTGACCTGTAGAGGGTAAACTGTTAATAATAAAACTAACAACTTGACCATCAGCATCAGTTGCAGTTAATGTCGGAATGGTAATATCTGAAGCATCATTTATTAAATCAAATAGACTTAAATCTTCAGCAATCGGTGGTAAGTTGGGAGGATCTAATGGAACTTGTTGGGTAATAATAGGAAAAGTAATCGTTGCGATATTAGAAGACTCTCCATCATTATCAATCGCAAAATAACCTAACTCTAGATTACCGACAAAGCTGGAATTCGGCGTAAAACTCAGTGAAGAAATCTGGGAATCGGTTAACTGTTGAACTTGAGATATATTGCTAACTTCAATCCCATCTAAAAACAGTTTACCTTGATTAGACGCTGGTAAGTTCGTAAGAGAAAATAGTTCTACTTCCCCATCAGAATCGCTAGCAATTAAACTCGGAAAAGCAACATTAACCTGATTATTCAAAAAAGGTTGAGTCGCCACAGATTCAGCGATTGGCGGTTGATTTGCAATCAGGGGAATAGTAACAGTTGCAAGATTGGAAGTTGCTCCGTCATCATCGGTTACAATAAAACTAAATTGGCTTTCTCCTACAAAATCTTGATTGGGTATAAAGGTTAATTGACTGGCTTGATTAATCGAAATAGGTTGATTATTTTGAACCGCTTCCCCACTGAGAAGTAATTCCCCTCCGGTTGGTAATTCTAGAATCGTAAAACTCTCAACAATTCCATCTTCATCAGTGGCGTTTAAAGCTGGAAGTGAAACTTGAGACAGAGTGTTTTTAACAGTAGGAATCGTTTGACTTTCAGCAACAGGCGGAATATTTGTCGGAATATTTTCAGCAACAACAGGAATGCTAAAAGTAGCAGGAGTTAAATCTTCATCGCCATCGTCATCAATAGCAGTGTATTGAAATTGCAGATTTCCGACAAAATCAGTATCAGGAGTTAGGGTAAGATTTCCTGCTTCCTCAAAGGGAATTTCTTGAGTAACATCCAGTAATTCACCATTGAAAAACAGTCGTCCATTCACAGGAAGTCGGGTAATTCTGAAACCGACAATTTCCCCATCTTCATCCATTCCCTGTAAAGGTTGCAGAGAAATATTGCTAGAATTTTCGACAATTTCGGAGTTGGTAATATTCTCAGCAACAGGTGGAATATTTGTCGGAATATTTTCAGCAACAACAGGAATGCTAAAAGTAGCAGGAGTTAAATCTTCATCGCCATCGTCATCAATAGCAGTGTACTGAAATTGCAGATTTCCGACAAAATCAGTATCAGGAGTTAGGGTAATATTTCCTGCTTCCTCAAAGGGAATTTCTTGAGTAACATCCAGTAATTCACCATTGAAAAACAGTCGTCCATTCACAGGAAGTTGGGTAATTCTGAAACTGACAATTTCCCCATCTTCATCCATTCCCTGTAAAGGTTGCAGAGAAATATTGCTAGAATTGGCGACAATTTCGGAGTTGGTAATATTCTCAGCAACAGGCGGAATATTTGTCGGAATATTTTCAGCAACAACAGGAATGCTAAAAGTAGCAGGAGTTAAATCTTCATCGCCATCATTATCAATAGCAGTGTACTGAAATTGCAGATTTCCGACAAAATCAGTATCAGGAGTTAGGGTAATATTTCCCGCTTGGTTGAGGGGAATTTCTTGAGTAACATCCAGTAATTCACCATTGAAAAACAGTCGTCCATTAACAGGAAGTTGGGTAATTCTGAAACCGACAATTTCCCCATCTTCATCCATTCCCTGTAAAGGTTGGAGAGAAATATTGTTAGAATTTTCTACAATTTCTGAGTTGGTAATATTCTCAGCAACAGGTGGAATATTTGTCGGAATATTTTCAGCAATAACAGGAATGCTAAAAGTAGCAGGCGTTAAATCTTCATCGCCATCGTCATCAATAGCAGTGTATTGAAATTGCAGATTTCCGACAAAATCAGTCTCAGGAGTTAGGGTGAGATTTCCTGCTTCGTCAACGGGAATTTCTTGAGTCGTATTATTGAGTAAGACTCCGTTTAAAAACAGTAGTCCATTAGTAGGAAGTCGGGTAATTCTGAAACCGACAATTTCCCCATCTTCATCCATTCCCTGTAAAGGTTGGAGAGAAATATTGCTAGAATTTTCGACAATTTCTGAGTTGGTAATATTCTCAGCAACAGGTGGAATATTTGTCGGAATATTTTCAGCAACAACAGGAATGCTAAAAGTAGCAGGCGTTAAATCTTCATCGCCATCGTCATCAATAGCAGTGTATTGAAATTGCAGATTTCCGACAAAATCAGTATCAGGAGTTAGGGTAAGATTTCCTGCTTGGTTGAGGGGAATTTCTTGAGTAACATCCAGTAATTCACCATTGAAAAACAGTTTTCCATTAACAGGAAGTTGGGTAATTCTGAAACCGACAATTTCCCCATCTTCATCCATTCCCTGTAAAGGTTGGAGAGAAATATTGCTAGAATTGGCGACAATTTCGGAGTTGGTAATATTCTCAGCAACAGGTGGAATATTTTCAGCAACAACAGGAATGCTAAAAGTAGCAGGAGTTAAATCTTCATCGCCATCATTATCAATAGCAGTGTACTGAAATTGCAGATTTCCGACAAAATCAGTATCAGGAGTTAGGGTAAGATTTCCCGCTTGGTTGAGGGGAATTTCTTGAGTAACATCCAGTAATTCACCATTGAAAAACAGTAGTCCATTAACAGGAAGTTGGGTAATTCTGAAACCGACAATTTCCCCATCTTCATCCATTCCCTGTAAAGGTTGGAGAGGAATATTGTTAGAATTGGCGACAATTTCGGAGTTGGTAATATTCTCAGCAACAGGCAGAATATTGGGTTCAACGGGAAGATCAATATTAATAGTTGTAACCGCTAAATTGCTATCAAACCCATCATCTCTGAGTTTATCCCGAACAAAAACTTCAACTTGACGAGGGGTTAATGTTGGCTCATCTGCGGTATTATTGTAAACAATATTATCAAGAATTTTTTCGTAATCTTCTAGACTCGCGCTACCTTCAATGATAATTTCATCTGTTCCATTTCCCGTAACATTCAGATTAAACTGATCAATAATAGCTTGAGATTCTTCATTCAAACTGAGGCTTTCTTCCCCAGCATCTAAAACATTTGTTAGCGTAATTCTCGCCTGTTCTAGACTTTCATCATCCGCATCTTCTATCTTCGTTGAGGAGGCGATCGCGACAGGTTCTTCCCCTTGCGTAAAAGTCGTTTCAAAATCAACAACATTCGGTGTCTCTCCCTCCAAATCTAAAACCGGAGGTTCTTCTAACGTTCTCACTTGAACATTTCTAATTTCGTGGAAGTTCGTAAATCTTCCCGTCGAAGCCGCAAAGCCAAATTTAAAATTAGAAGGAAAGTCACCCCCATTTTCTGATTGAACATCAAACTCAGAAATGAGCGTTTCATTCTCATCAATTTCACCATTCAGATTCAGATCAAGAGCAACTGAAAGTAAACCTTCTTGTGTGATTAAAATTTTAACTGTTCTTGTGGCGTTTTCTCGAATTGTTGTATTTCTAGTATCGAGATTAAAATTATTTAAACGACCTGTTGTCGTTAAGAATTGGTAGTTATTCTCAGCACTTCCCCGAACAGTAATTGCATTAGGTGTTCGACCCGGACTCCCATCATTACCGACTCCTTTATCTTGAGAGGAAGCAAAGTTACCAAATTCATCAAATCCAATTCCAATATAACCCCCAACTAAACCAGGTATGTTTTGATCCGTTCGGGGTGCATAACCCAAAGAACCACCAAAACCGCCACTGCGTTGAGGTGAATCTTCCCCATCAATTAAGAAGAAACTGATACCATCTGCACCTGTTCCGCCATAAGCAAAGTAATCAAATTGCAGTTCTAAACCCGCATCTGAACGAACAGGAAAATCGTAGATAATAAAACTAGCTTGATCGTTAGCGTTCGATGTAAATCTTAATGTTCCTTGTCCTTCTGGATCGGTATTTCTTCCTTCAGGAACACCCGCAATTCCACCAGGTTCGGGTTCTCGAAAAGGTCTCGCTGTCAAAAACGGACTTTCTAAATCATTTGGGTCTTGTACACTCTGATCAGAACCAAAAATCCATTTAAGTTCATCAGTAAAAGGTTGAGGAGAAAGGGTAGAATTTGCAAAAGATTCATCAACTAATAAAATTAAAACACCCGAGTAAGCTTGTAAGATTTCGCGGCTAAAAGCCAGAGGTGTTGTAATAGGTTGAGTCTGAAACTCTAACCTCCAATTTCCTCCCAAAGCTGCATTTCCGGTTAAACTATTGGAAGCGGCAATCTTCGCTTGGGTGAGTTCAGCCAGTCGCCTCACAAAACGAATTCCTTCTTCTCCACTGGCGACATGACAGCCATACAGCAAAATCTCTCCATTCTCAGCTAAAGCGGTTTTCCACTGTTGAATGCGAGAAGCGTGGGTTTCTAGAGTTTCGCTGTTGAGGAGTTGATTTCCTAATGCTAAACACCCTTTGTTACCATGAGAGACAATATGCAGGAATTGAATGTCTTTGTAACAGCTTAGTGTTTGGCTAATGTATTCAATTCCGTTTTGCGTGGAGTTGAGGAGAATGATCTCAGTATCCGATGAAATTCCCCGCAGCAGACTTAGATAGTCTGTTACACCTGTATCCAGAATGATAACTGTTCGCTGACCCGACACTGGAACCTGTCTATTCAAATTGATTAACAGCATAGAGTAGACTTACGCCTCGTTAGATGTACACCTGGGATAAAAAAGGGTCAGACACAGCGAGGGTGATACCTTAGTCTATTTAAACAAAACTTTTCGGGTTTGGATATCATATCCCAGGGGTGCTATCCGTTAAGGGTGCAAATCAGACAACAATTAGCCGTTAACAGAATTACCAATCTATTGTTGTTTTTTGCGTTTCAAGAACCAAATTACAACTGCAAAGAATAAAATTACAAATACAATGATAGAAATCGGCGCCATAAATTCTTCGACTAAGATATAGTTATCTCCCAGCCAATAACCAACAACCGTTAAAAAGCTAATCCAAACTATTGTTCCAAGAGTTGAGTAGACTAAAAAAGAAAATATTGGCATCTTTTCTAAACCCGCCGGAATTGAAATGTAAGTGCGAATTCCGGGAATAACTCGACCTAAAAGGACAACCCAATTTCCATAGTGACGAAACCATTGTTGAGAACGTTCCAGGTCTTCTGTTGAAAGCGTGAGCCATTTACCTCGCTTTTCAATCCATTCTTTAAGTTTCTTTTCTCCCCAATTTTTACCGAAGTAATACCAGGGTAATGCGCCTAGAATAGAACCCATTACACCGGATAAAATTACACCTAAAAAGTTGAATTGACCTTGGGCGATTGTAAAGCCAGCCAGTGGCATAATTAATTCCGAAGGAATGGGAGGAAAAATATTTTCTAAGAACATGAGGAGCAGGATTCCCATATATCCCCAGGAATCAATACCTTGAGTAATCCAGTCTAACATTGATTTGAGTTTGATAAAGTTGTATCATCAATTGACCTCCGATTTAAGATTAATTTAAAAAATACAATTTTACCTCTGACATTAGACAGATTTTTGTACGCCTTTTGATAGAAATTATTGGCCAATTCTAAGATTAGCACTATAGCAGAAATCAGGAGACACCGAGACAGGAGACAGAATTGAAACCTTTATCATAAAAGGATTTGACAGAAAAACAGTGTCCTAATCAACTCTTTCTCTGCTATATCAATCAACTATTCACCGCGATCGCTCAAAAGATTAGCTGACATTTTTAGAGACTTTTATCCCCATCAAAATCAATTGAATTCAAATCAAATAAAGGCTAAAATGTTAAAACATCGCCAAAAAATCAGTATTAATTTCCCAAAACCCCGATCACCTAAAGAATTCCCTCTCGAGGTAGAGGGATTGTGAAAGCTTTATTTCCTACACTAAAGACTGTATATAGCGGTGTACGCTCCTATGAGGTACAAACCAGAAACCCGGTTTCTAGAAGAAACCGGGTTTCTACCCCATCGGTGTACCTCACAGAACTGAAAACTGCTATAGATCAATCTACTTCGGTATATTCACGAGCATAACTTTTGTTGTATTAGTTCGGAAAGTTTAAAATGACATCACTATCAAATGGTTCAAGTTCAAAACGAGTCGCCATCTTACTCGAAAGCGGTTTTGAGGACTCTGAATTTCAAGTTCCTTACACTGCATTACGAAATGCTGGCGCGAATACGGTGATTATCGGTTCACGCATGAACGACGAATATCAAGGGAAGCAAGGTAACGTCTCAGCCAAACCTGACGCAACCGCAGCAGAAGTTCGTTCAGAAGACTTTGATGCTATTTTTATCCCAGGTGGTGCTGCACCCGATAAAATTCGCAGCAACCCCCAGGCTGTTAGACTGGTGATTGATGCTATGGCTCAGGGTTTACCTATTGCGGCGATTTGTCATGGCCCCCAAGTTTTAATAGATGCCGATGTCTTAGATGGTAAACAAGCAACAGGCTATAAAGCCATTCGCAAAGATATTCACAATGCGGGTGCTACCTACGTTAATGAACCCGTTGTGGTGGATGGTAACTTAATCACCGCTAGACAGCCGAGTGATTTACCGATGTTTACCGTCACCCTGTTGAATTTCCTCAATTTACAGATTGAAGGCACAATATTACCCCATCCAACCGACCTAGACTTTGAATGGTGGACGTTGGGTGAAGCTTGGAAAGGTTCAAGCCGAAATGATATTATTAATGTGTTGAATACGGCTATCGTGGGGGAACGTTATACCCTAGCGGCTTTTAAAGAGTATAGCAAGCAAGCCTCAGACCCGGAATTAGTGATTCTTTTACGCGAAGGCATTGGCACAAAAGAACGTCATGTTGAACTGTTAGAAGCTCGTCTGCGCGACTTTGGGGAACAGGTGACTTGGCAAGCGGTGGGAAGTGAAGCATTTGCCAAATTGCAAGGTTGGTTGCAGTCTAATAATAGCAATGATCAAGATATTATGCGGCGTGCTTTAGGCGACATCCAAACTGGTGTAATTGATTGTTCTCATTTGTGCGTTCAAATTACCGATCCCGTGACGGCTTTTGTATTAGAAGAAATCGAAGAAAATCTTCGCAAGCATGAAGAATTAATCGGTACTTTATATCGGGTTCGTTCGGGTGAAAATGTTCAAGCTCCTATGCCGACAACGATTGCAGCGAGTTAAGGATTGATTCTTGAGAAGGAAACCAAGAAGGAATCTAGAAATTTGACAAGCGTTGAATTTGTATTCTTTCTTCTTCCTTCTCTCACCCAAAAACCTGATTTTTCATAACAAATCAAGCTCTGATATCATGTCCGGATAATTAGTGATAAAAAAACTTTCTCATAATCCTCCTCTTTCTTCTTCTTTATTTCCTCGGTGACTCGGTGACTCGGTGACTCGGTGACTCCTGTCTCCTGTCTCCTGTCTCCTGACTCCTCTGTCGTTTATTTATAACTGTTCAACCGGACATGATATGAACGGTTGAAATGACCTGACAAAATTGGGTTGAGGGGAAAAAATGATAAATTTACTCATTGCCAAAAATCAAATAATCTGCTTAACTACTTAACAATCTCAACAGCTAGCAATTAGCAAAAAGCACTGAAAATATCCGGTCATTCTGAACAATATTCGGTAAGATTAAAGAAGTAATCTGCTTGCAGTCTGGAGTTTTCTCATGCGACCGCTCAACTTTCTGTTGATTTTCATCGTTTGTATACTCTTAGTCTTATTTAGTCTACAGAATACAGAACTTGCGACAATTCAAGTCATCAAAGGTGTTGAGGTACAGGCGCCCCTAGCAATAGAACTCATCGCAGCAACGGGAGTAGGGGCTTTACTGGCTTGGTTGTTTAGCTTATTATCTCAACTGCAACGAATAGTTATCGCTCGTCAAACGATGCGTCAGATTCGTCAACAAGAACTGCGAATTCAAGAGTTAGAGAAAGATCTTCAGCAAATTCATCAACAAGGACAGCGCATTCAAGACTTAGAGGGAGATGTCGAAAAGATTCACACCGAAGAAAAAAGCTCACCCCCAAAAACGGCTTTGACATTAGTAAGTTCTCAAAACACCGATGTCAAACCTGCGCTTGACTCGGAAAATAACATCGAAGCCTCACAAACAGACACAACTCCTGAAGGTACAGAAAAACCAGCAAATACCGACAAGGAAACAGTCAACGCCGAAGCTTAAATTGGGGGTTTAATGTTTCTCACATTCTGTTTGGGTAACTTGGTGGCGATAGCGAAACATATCTTCTAAACGGCTATTCACCCACCAAGCCAACAGATTCTCAGCTAACCATCCTCCAGGCGGAGAATAGGTAATCACATCGGTTAAGCGGGTTTTTCCCTGTTCTGAGGAAAACTGATGTCGGTGTACCCAACTCTCCATCGGCCCTTGTTTCTGTTCGTCGGTAAACAGTCGATAGCGATCGCATTCGGTATGTACCGCTAACCATTGTACCGGAATCGGCCCCAACCACAGACGAAATTCTGTAATCGCCCCGACTTCTAATCCTCCCTCCCGTCGGATAATCTCGACAGGTTGCCAAGGGGGAGTTAACAGTTGCAAAATATCCGATCGCCTGTGGAAGTCCCAAACCACCTCAACAGGTGCATCAATTAAAGAGGAGTATCTAAAATGTAGCATGAGCGTTTTTGAGAAATTCTAGATCTAGAATTGCATGAGAATGAGACGATTGTTAGACTAAAAACGAATAAATTGTGTTTAATCACTTTGGGCGTAAGCCTTACGCCCCTACATTATCCTTTCTCCTCGATAGGGGTTTCAATTCAATCTATGGGTGATCACTCTTCCAACTTATCGGATGATAGTCTATCTCAAGCGCTACTCAAAAGTGCGATCGCCAAGTTAGAATCTGGAGACTTTCAGCAACGTTGGGATGCGGCTAAACAGTTAGCCAAAATGGGAACCATAGCGATTAACCCGTTGATTGAAATTCTCGAATCGGAAGAAGCTGATCTCGAAGTGCGTTGGTTTGTGGCGCGTACACTCGGACAGTTTAACAGCAATGAAATTGTACCCGCTTTAGTTCAGGTCTTGCAAACCGCTAAAACCAGCGATTCCTCAGAAACAGACTTACTGGAAATGGCAGCAACGGCTTTAGCAAATTTAGGAACTTCAGGGATTGATTCTCTCAACAGCTTACTGGATAATCAACAGTTAAGACTCTTAGCAACCGAAGCGATCGCTCAAATTCGCCGTTCTGAAACAATTAGCCCTTTATTGACTGTTGTGAATGATTCTAACCCAAAAATTCGGGCTTGTGCAATTGAAGCGTTAGGCAGTTTTCATGATCCTCGTATTCCACCTGTATTAATTCAGGCTTTAAATGATCCTGCCGCTTCTGTCAGAAAAGAAGCGATTATGGGTTTAAGTCGGCGGGGAGATTTAGTACAGGAATTCAACTTAGTTGAACACCTGCAACCTTTATTATGGGATATCCGCCCCGAAGTTTGTCAACAGGCACAAATTGCCCTGTCGCGTATGGGTACGGATCAGGCGGTGATGGCTTTAGTTGAACAAATTGAATCGACAACAGTACCAATTAGCGTTAAACTTGATGGAGTTAAAGCTTTGTGTTGGATGGAAACTCCGACTGCTGTTAATCAGTTAAAACAGATTTTATTGAAAATTCCAGATGAGCCGACTTCTAACAACAGCTCTTTCCCTCTGCATCCAGAAATCATTCAAGGACTGGGACGAATCAGCCAACCCGAAGTAAAAATTCAAGCCAGTCAGATTTTAATTGAATTTCTCCAAAGTCAACACCCTTCTAGGGAAATTCCGGTTTTCAAACAATTAATTTCTTTGAGTTTAGGACAGTTAGGGAATATAGCTGCTATGGATTCTCTGGTTCAACTGTTAGCCGACGCAGAAATGACGGTTCGGTTTCATTGTATTGCTGCATTGAAACAGTTAAATTCTCCCCAAGTCTATGAACGACTCCAACAGTTATCTCAAGACAGCAATCTTGCACCGAATTTACAACAAGGAATCTCAATGGCATTAGCAGAATGGGGCAGCTAAACAGTGATCAGTTATCAGTCTTTTTGCAAGATAGCCTTTTTCCTATTCCCTGTTCCCTGTTTTCAAGCTGTATAAACTTCTACCGAACCGAAATCATAGATAAACTACCATGAATTTGGATAGACTATAGCCATCTTAATCAAATTTTCATGCGCCTAGAGCAGTTGCAATCTTTTCTGTGTGTCGCTGAAACGGGAAGCTTTCAACAAGCAGCACTCAAATGTGGCGTAACTCAATCAACGATCAGCCGCCAAGTGCAAGGACTAGAAGCCGAACTCGGTTTACCGCTATTCCATCGCACCGCCCAAGCAAAGCTGACGATTGGGGGAGAACGCTTTTGGCCCTATGCTCGCAAAATCTGTCAAACCTGGGATGGTGCCAAAGAAGAACTTGCCACCTTGCTAGCGGGAAAGCAGCCCGAACTCTGTGTAGCCGCCATTCATTCGATATGCGCGTCCTACCTACCGCCAGTGTTACAGAAATTTTGCTACGCCTACCCGGAAGTTCAACTGCGAGTCACCTCCTTGGGAAGTGATCGGGCGTTAAAGGTGCTGCGAGATGGGTTGGTTGACGTCGCGATCGTGATGAATAACCGCTCATTTACAGCAACAGGAGAATTGATTGTCGAAAGCCTCTATGAAGAACCCATAGAAGTCTTGATGGCTCATAATCATCCTCTTGCCAAGTCTACCCAAGTACCTTGGTCAGAACTGGTTCGTTATCCGCAAGTGGTGTTCAAAGACGGGTATGGAATGCGGCGCTGGGTTCAAGAAAAATTCAACCAAACTGGAGCAAAATTGAATGCCGTTCTAGAACTCAATACACTTGACGCCTTTCGGGGTGTTGTACGTCAGGGACAACTAATTGCTTTACTCCCCCGTTCAGCCCTGATCGAGTCGCGTACAGACCCGACTCTCACCATTTGTGCTATTCAGCCACCCGAACGTCGAGTTCATTCCACTGACAGCCCATTGTCGCCGGAATCATCAAATTTCTCAGACGTTGAGAAAACCCCCCCTGATCCGGCTTGGAGTCGTGAAGTGGTGATGGTGGCGACTTCTGACCGAATGCAAATTCCCCCGATAGAATATTTCTGGAAACTGGTTCAGGAATTTATTCCACCTGGGTCTGATCGGGTTCTTGAGCAAATCGGTCAATTGACTGTCAAAAGCACCTCCTAAACAAGATATGCTGGGGATTTCCTTGTTGTTTTAACCTCTAATTTGGTGTAATGAGCGATCGCTTTCGAGAACTACTCCGTAAAATTGGCAGTGGCCCCCATACCGGGGAAAATCTCAATCGGACTGAGGCTGCCGAAGCGATGAAAATGATGCTGTTGCAGGAAGCAACGCCTGCCCAAATTGGCGCATTTTTAATTGCTCATCGGATCAAACGACCCACCGGTGAAGAATTAGCGGGAATGTTGGATGGGTGCGATCAATTCGCTAGCAAACTTCAACCGCTCTCAACTCCTCCCTTAATCTTGAACTGTCCCTACGATGGGCGCTCCCGTACTGCTCCTGTTGCTCCGTTAACCGCGTTAATTGTGGCGACAGCAGGCGTTCCGGTAATTTTACATGGGGGGGACACCATGCCAACCAAAGAAGGGATTCCCCTGATAGAAGTTTGGCAGGGTTTGGGAGTGGATTGGACAACGCTAACCCTAGAACGAGTCCAACAGGTGCTAGAGACAACCGGGGTAGGGTTTGTCTATCTTCCCCGTCATTTCCCGGAGGCGGCAGCTTTGGTTCCCTATCGTCGGGAAATTGGCAAGCGTCCACCTCTGGCAACGATGGAGTTGATGTGGTCTCCCTATGCAGGTGTAGCAACTCTGGCTTGTGGATACGTTCATCCGCCGACGGAGGTGTTATTTCGCGAAACGTTCAAATGGCGAGGAACGAGTCAGTTTATCAGCGTTAAAGGTTTAGAAGGAAGTTGTGATTTGCCCCGCGATCGCACTTGCATTATTGGTGTACATCAACTCTCAAGTCAATCTGGGGAAGATTATCACCTCGAACGTTGGCTATTACATCCCAGTGATTATGGGTTTGCGGGAAAGGAAGTTCCCCTAGAAAGTTCAACCCACTTGTTCGCCCAGATGCAAAGGGTTGTACAGGGTCAAGCCGATGAGTTGATGCAAGCGGCGGTTTGGAATGGGGGATTTTATCTGTGGCAGTGTGGAGTGTGTTCTGATTTAGAATCCGGTTTATCAATCGCCAAACAATTGTTGATTGATGGCGTTGTCGAAAAACTGGAAACCCTTCGTCTAGCTGTTCATGGATAGTTCAAGGAAAATTATGATTGCTCAAAAGTTCGTCAGAAAGGTCAAGCAAAAACTGAAAAAGATCCCGATTCTTTCTTTGGGATTATTAAGTCTAGCGATCGTGCCGGGATTGATGATGATTGGCTTTGTCAGCACCGTCACTCTAACTTGTGAACGCACCGAACAAACTCAAGGAAATTGTGATCTTGAAGAATCCGGTTTACTCGGATCAAGTTTTACGGAAATTCCGATTGAGAGTTTGCAGGGCGCCCAAATCATCAAGAAGAATATTGAGGATTTAGCGGACTCTGACTATAGTGCTTTTTATGTGGCACTCTTAACCGAAAATGGTCGGGTTTTCTTACCGTTTTATCGCCTTGATCACCACTACGCTCAAGATGTCGTTGCTCAAATTAACGACTTCATTGATAATCCTGAAACTCTGATTCTCGAAATTGATGAAGATTCTCGTTCATCTGCTTATCTCTGGGGTGCAATGTTATTGGGAGTGGGCGGCGGACTGTTTAGCACTTGGGTTTCTCGCGCCAAGCGATTTAATTGTTTTTAAGGGTGATCGAATCTGATTCTTGAATGTTTAATGATGTCAAATCCCGAGATCGCAGCTTTGATTTTAGCCGGTGGAAAAAGTTCTCGTATGGGTCGAGATAAAGCCCTGATTGACTACCAAGGGAAACCTTTATTAACCCGAGTTTGTCAGGTGGCGGCTGGCTGCTGTTCATCGGTTTATGTGTTGACATCTTGGCCTGCAAGATATCAGAACATTGTCTCAGAACAGGTGCATTTTTTACCGGAGTCCGAACCCGGTCAAGGTCCCTTGGTGGCTTTAGCCGATGGACTTACTCAAATTGATGCAGAGTGGGTGTTGCTTTTGGCTTGCGACTTACCTCAGCTTCAACCGGAAATTTTGCAAAACTGGCTGACTCAACTGACTGAAGTTTCTCAGTCAATCTTGGCTGTTGTTCCCTCTCAGGAGTCTGGTTGGGAACCGTTGTGTGGGTTTTATCGCCAAGCGGCTTTGACGGAGTTAAAACGTTTTATTCAACAAGGCGGACGTTCGTTTCAAACTTGGTTAACTCAGGTTCCGGTTCAGGCTTTAAGTCTAGAAGGAACAACGATGAAAATGCTGTTTAACTGTAATACTCCTGAAGATTTACAAGCGTTAAAAGGTGAATCCGAAAAATAAACTCAATCTAAAAAAAAGAACTAATCTTGTTGAAATTTTTTATTTTTTCTTTATGTTTCTCAAGCAAAAATCTCAAGCGACGAATTGATCGGACTTTTCCCTTACCGATTCTCAAATGGAGTCCAGATTGTCAGTGATTTTACCGATTCAAATTAGCTAAACTGAGTATTATTGATTTAATCAAAAAAATAAGTTAGGAGTACCCGGATGAAATACGCATTTGATTTAATTGGCATTTCTCCAGTGTTATCCTTTTTTTACCAACAACAAGAACTCCAGGAAAAAGCATCAAGTGGCATTGAATACTTAGGACAGCATCAATGTACCTTAGATATTTTTATTTCCTCAGTTGAAACCATTTCTAAACAAAAAAACTGGAAGATTGATGAAGTCGTCGATAGTGTCATCGGATTTTGGGTGAATCATTCAGATAGCATTAACTATTGGAAATCTCGTTTAGAAGATGCCGGACGGGATAATCTGTTAGTGGCTCGAGTGGCGGATATTAAATCCCTACGAACCACATTTGAATCGCTGCTGCATGAATCTTAACCCTGGAAAAAGGGGGCGGGTAATAACCTTTGTAAACCCGCCCTCACCTAGAACTTTTCTCCCCCCATACAGCGATCGCGTTTCCTATTGCTTCAATTTTTGATATTCGTGACCAAATTCCGGCACAATTTCCCCGATTTTCGATTGACAACTGAGGGAACTTGACTTATTATTAAAGAATGGGAATCTGTGCCGACATATAATATCCCGTTTTCATCCTTGAATCAGTAATCATCAGGTAAGTTAGCCATTTTTGACCTAGTACAAATAACCTGTATCAAGCTGATTTTCGTCTAATACTAAACCAAGTTATCCAAGTTGACTTGACGCAAGCATCAACCCGAGGCAAGAGTCTTAGCGTTTATTAGTTAAGTTTTTCTAATCAATAACTGTAAATACTTTTGAAAATTAAAAGATTAGGCTAAAAATCGAATTTTTTATTGAGAAACTTTCTTAAATAGTTGACGAAAATTTAGGGGTTCTGGTATAGTGATAGAAACCACTCCCAAGGGGGTCTAGTGTCTACCCGTCAAAATAGAGGCTAAAACCCTTATCCCTTCGTAAAATATCAAGATTTTCTGACCAATTTTTTCAACCATAACGCACAAATTTTCAAAGCCCAAGCCAAACCCCAAAATCCACATCTTGACAAAATCGCCAATTTATGCAGTAAGAAGGCAAGAGGCAAGAGATAATATTCATAATTCATAATTCATAATTCATAACTATTATGAGGTGTCATGTCTCGTTCTAAAGCGCTGCAATCTTATATTCTGATCCGCCTGCTGTTAGCCCCTTTAATGTTGTGGACGATTACCAGCATTGTATTTTTACTCCTGAGAGCCACACCGGGCGATCCAGTTGATGCGATTCTTGGCTCCCGCGCTCCGGCGAGTGCGAAAGAGGCAATGCGATCGCAGTTGGGTTTGGATGGCTCTTTGATTCAACAATATCTCGACTATATGGGAGATTTGCTGCGATTTGACTTGGGGACTTCCCTCACCAGTCGCGGACAGTCGGTTTGGGAGATTATTTTTGACTATTTCCCGGCGACGGTGGAACTGGGGGTGTTTAGCCTACTGGTGGCTTTAATCATCGGCATAAGTATCGGAGCGCTATCGGCTTCTCGACCCAATACCATTTGGGATACAATCGGACGGTTGTTTGGTATAATTACATATTCAGTACCCGCATTTTGGGCGGCGATGGTATTTCAGCTTATTTTTGCAGTGCAGTTAGGCTGGTTTCCCCTGGGAACTCGTTTTCCGGTGAGTGCGACTCCGCCTGCTTCTTGGACTGGACTGTACACGGTAGATAGTCTGTTAAGCGGAAATCTCGATCTGTTTTTGACGACGCTCTACTATCTCTGTCTGCCTTGTTTGACGTTAGGGCTGCTACTGAGTGGCATTTTTGAGCGCATCGTGCGGGTCAATTTGCGCCAAACGTTGCAAGCAGACTATGTGGAAGCGGCGAGGGCGAGAGGAATTCCCGAGGGGCGAATTTTAATCGCTCATGCGTTGAAAAATGCCATGATTCCGGTGATTACAGTGTTGGGGCTAACCTTAGCAGCACTGTTGGGCGGGGCAATTTTAACAGAGGTGACGTTTTCCTGGCCGGGGTTAGCCAATCGACTCTACGAAGCGATTACGGTGCGGGATTATCCAACGGTGCAGGGGATTGTGGTGTTTTTTGCGGCAATGGTGGCGATCGCAAGTATTGTGATTGATATTTTGAATGCTTACATTGATCCGCGAATTCGCTACTGATCGCTCAAGTACAGAAGCCTTCTAACTGGAGTTTAGACTCAAGAATGGTATTAGTTTAAACTCCAACGAGTTGGCGTTCTAAATCAAAGAGAAATCCGTGAATATACTCCTCTGTCCAAGCTTCTCCATAGAAACGAGTAAACATTCCCCTGGCTGGATCTTTAGCAGCTCGATAACGAACATAACTGCGTTGGGCTTGCAGAATATCAGAAAGCCTTTGACTATCCGTAATCGGTTGAGCTTGTTCGACAAAATTCAAATAAGCTTCTAGATAATCCTTAAACGCTTCAAAAACTCGCGTCTGAACAACTTCTGTTTCTTTGGGGCGAGTCCATAAGAAAGCGGGAGAAAAGAAAGATTTTGCCTCTTCTGGGAAGTCTCCTCCCCAACTGAGATGTTGTTGGTGAGTCTGAAAAATCGGTAAAATTGGCTCAGTATATTGCTGTTGGTAAGCGGTATCATGGAAAAGGGGTTGCATATCCAAAGCAATCAAATGTCCCCCTGGTAAAGTGACTAAATCCGCGCCAAAAAAGGGCAAATCATAAGTGAGCTGCGGGAAAATCACGAAGTTGAGAACTTGTAGGGAATTGCCTCCCTGAACATGAGCCGCTCGAATTTGTCTCAGTTTTGCAGATTTAAAAGCATAGCTGGTTGTGATAATAGTTTCTTGCTTTTTGCCTTTACCTGTCGTTTCCTGTTTGCACTCAAACCCTTCAGGAATTGTATAGGGTTGCAAGGAAAGTCGCTCTTGCATGACAGCCAAAGCATAATCGAGGAAGGGTTGATAGAGAGTCATAGAATAGAATTTAGAAATCCAAAAATTGTAGATTATCTTTTTTCTGTCGCTGCTGCAACAGGAACGGCATCTTCAAACAAAAATTCATAAAGAAATTTCTCTGACCATTCGTGACCAAAATAGCTACTAAATAGCCCAGATGCTGGATCTCGTTCGGCACTATACTGATCATAATCTTTCTGCGCTCTGACGATGCTTTCAATCTCAGCCGGATCTGTCTTTGCTTCAGCTTGTTCTAAGAGTTTCCAATATAACTGGATGTATTCTTGATAAGCTGGAAATAGGCGATTAATGACGGTTTCTCCATCTGTTTTGGCAAACAAAAGATAGGGAGAAAAATACTGGTTCGCATCATAAAACTTCATTTCCAACCCTTGGGCTAATTCATTATATTTTTCCCGAATGGGTGCCATCGGTTCAATGTATTTCTCTAAATATTCTGAATCCCGAAATAGGGGTTGAAAATCTAGAACTACAAGAATTTTCTTCTTGCCAAATGCTAAAAAGTCTATTCCGAGTAAGGGTAAATCGTATTGATAACTGGGATAAATAACGCTATTGAAAATTTGGGCGGTTTCTCCAGCATTAATATAAGTGTAGCGAATTTTTCGCAATTGGGGACATTGATAACACCAGCTTTCGATCATGGCTGGATTTTTACCTCGCTGGCTTATTTGGAATTCCAAATCAGGAGCAATGGGTCGGCTGCTGAGAACGAAGCGACTGAATAGTTCTTTTTCTAGATAGTGCAGAAAAGGCTGAAACATAAAGCTATAAGTAGAGACTAAAACTTTCTCTGAAGATAAAGAAAAATCCTGATGTCTGTCTCATTTATCTCTCAGAAAGTTACAAATCTTAATATTATCGCTCATTTGAATTCAGACTGCCAACGAGGAATGTGAATTAGGAGTCGAGGGCTGCCTGTTGAGTGCGGAGATGCTGGAGTGCCGCATCAATTTTGGCGAGTTCCGGCTCTATTTGAGCCATTGCCTTTTTCTTGGGGAGTTTAGCTTTCTGGGCTGTGATGGTCATTTCGTTAACCAACCGCTCCCGATACTTTTCAAATTCTGCAATCACTTCTTCCAACTCTTGAGTCGTTACGCTGGTTTCGCTTTCAGGGGTTCCCTCGACATTGAATGCTTGGGGTTCTGTCGTTTCAGCCATGTCTATTGTTTCCTACAATACCGATGATTGAGAGGCTGTGACCCGCTTTGTTGAGATAAAAATCCCAACCCCGAACTCACAAACCCATTTTTACTGCAAGTTTATTCCAATTTTGTCTCACTTGTTTCAGGGTACCACGATTCGAGAATGTTTGACACAGAGACGATGGAATCAGTTTGCTCCAATCTTCTCTGCACAACTTAAAATTGTTCACATTAATTTACAAAGTAGATGACAAATTTAAGCTATAAACAGTTTTGAGAAATCAAATCAAGAGGAGAGTTAAAGCTATGGTTTTTGGGCCAGCCTCCCGATTAGGAGTCAGTTTGTTTGAAGAAACACCTCCTCTGGAACTCATTCCAGGGCGCTCAGAAGAAGAGGTAGAAAGCATTATCCGAGCAGTATACCGTCAAGTTTTAGGTAATGCCTACGTCATGGAGAGCGAACGAGCGATTGTTCCTGAATCCCAGTTCAAACGCGGACAACTGAGTGTTCGGGAATTTGTGCGGGCGATCGGCAAATCTGATCTCTACCGCTCTCGTTTCTTTGAAACGAGCCCCCGTTATCGTTTCATTGAACTTAACTTTAAACACTTCTTGGGTCGGACTCCCAACGGGTTAGAAGAAATGAGAATCCACAGCACCATCCTAGATACTCAAGGATTTGAGGCTGAAATTGATTCTTATCTCGATAGCAACGAATATCAGAATGCCTACGGAGAATCTTTTGTTCCCTATTATCGGGGTTACAAGAGCCAACCTGGACAGACGATGGTCGGCTTTACCCATATGTTTGCCATGTTGCGGGGCGCATCCAGCAGTGACTTCAAAGGCAGTCTCTCTGGCAAAGAACCTGTACTCAATAAGTATGTCATTCAGAATATTCCACTGCCCGTAATTCCCCCTTCTGGTGGTACGGTTGGAGATGGTTGGTCATTCCAAGAGCCGGCTGTGGGTGCGCGTACTCGTAATGGAGTGGTAGGACCCAATGATGAAGGAAAAGTTTTCCGCATCGAAGTTACCGCTTATCGCTCTTTGGGTAAAGTCAGTCGCGTGTCTAAATTCCCTCGTAGTAATAAGGTTTATTTGGTGCCGTTTAATAAGCTGTCCCAAGAATACCAACGCATTCACAGACAAGGTGGCGTGATTGCCAGTATTACTCCGGTTTAATTGTTTTTTTCAGAAAGTCTCGCTCTTTAATCTTAAGGAGAGCGTGAGCATGAAACTCTAAACTCAGAGTTAACTGGGGAATTGACTTTCCCCTTTTCCATAATTAAAAAAAAATAGTTAGCAATTCATCACTTTCAAACCCCAATTATCAGGAGAACTTCAATGAGCCTCGTTTTAGATGCACCTGTAGAACTTGCTTTGTTTTCGAGTCCCGATGAAATCAATAACGTGATTCGGGCGGTTTATAAACAAGTCTTAGGCAATCCTCATATTATGGAAAGCGAACGGTTAGTGACAGCCGAATCTCAGCTTTGCAACGGGAATTTAACCGTGCGAGAATTTGTCCGGGCTGTTGCCAAATCTGAGTTTTATCGCCGTCGCTATTTTGAATCCTGCGCTCCCTATCGTTTTGTCGAACTCAACTTCAAACACTTGTTAGGACGTGCGCCCCAAGAGCAAGCAGAACTGTCTGAACATATCTGTCGCTGTGTTGAACAGGGTTATGATGCCGAAATCGACTCCTATATCGATAGTGACGAATATCAACAAAAATTCGGCGACAATATCGTTCCTTACTATCAAGGCGCTCAAAGCCAAGTCGGAAATAAACAAGTGGGTTACAACCGCACCCTGTCTCTCTATCAAGGGTATGCTGGTGTAGACAGTGCTTTTAAAGCATCTCGCTTGGTTGAACAGGTAGCAACTAATAGTGGTGGAAAGATTATTACCCCTCGCAAGGCAGGTCGTTTAGGTGCTTATAAAGATGCCACAGAAAAGACTTTTAAAATTGTGGTGAAAGGGATGAAATTTGACACCCGTCGTCGGATTAGTACAAGCGAATATATTGTTCCTGGCGATCGGATGAGTCCCCAAATTCAGCGCATTCATCAAGCGGGTGGGAAAATTGTTAGCATTACTGAAATTGCTTAACCACCTGAAGCGTTGAGGTCTCGATAGGGGAACGGTTGCAGGGGATAAAAGATGGCAGAGGGAGAGTGATTAATCCCCTGTTTCTTCCTATCTTTCTATCTCCCAGCCGCTCCCTAATCCGGTGTTACCGACCTATAAATTTGTTATGGATATTGCTCAATTTGTTGAATCTTCTTTCGGTTGCTGGCGATCGCAACGCAGCGTTCATCATCTGGCGTTTGGTCACTTTGAACAAGTGATTTCTACCATTGAGATTGCTCCGTTAGGGGACTCGGATGAAGCAGTGATTAGCCTCTGTAAATCCAATAATATTGATCCTCAACGAGCGAGTCATCCCTTTCGCATGAGTTGGGAAGGAGAATCCGATTGGGATGAATCTGAATCTGTTCAAGGAACAACTATTTTAGTGCCAATTCCCGATCCAGATGACCCCAAAGCTGGGCAATTGTTGCGAGATCAAGGTTATGCTGAAACGATTCCGGCAATTGGCAAATATCACCTCACTGAAGACGGTACATTTATCCTATTAACGGAATATGAACGGGCGATGGCTGAGGAAAAAATTTGGTTTTTGAATCCGAATTTTCGTCTGCGAGTTTCGTTGATAAAAACCAGTGCGGGGAGTGGAGTTGTAACGGCTTCTTTTTCTTCTGAAATTCGTTCTTTATCAGAATCAAAATCATAATTGATTTGAAATTATGCTAATGCTTGAAACTCAATTAATGCTAACCTTCTCCCATTGGCTAGCCGGGGAATTTAGTAATCAGAAACAAGCAATTGAAAACTCAAAAGATTATCCGCACATTAGAGTTTTTTTTCGTCCATTGCCCTTTGATTTTTTTTCAGGTATTGGTTTTTATTCAGAACAAGTCTACGACTACGATCTCTGGACTCCTTACCGCCAAGGGGTTCATCGAGTCATTGAACAACAAAAGGAACAAGTTTATGTTGAAAACTATAGTCTCAAAGATAGTATTCGTTATGCTGGAGCCGGGCGAGAACAATCAATTTTAAAGACGATTACTCCCGATTGTATTGAACGACGTTATAACTGTTCAATGGTTTTTCAACGGGAAGGAAATTTATTTCGAGGGAGCGTTGAAGGAAACAATTGTTTGATTGAAAAACTGGGGTGTCAAACCTATTTAGTCAGTCAAGTTGAACTTACTGAGACAACCTTTGCAAGTATGGATCGAGGACTGGATATTAATACCGATGAACAGATTTGGGGAACTCGAACAGGCCCCCTAAAATTTGAAAAATGTCAAAGTTATGCCCATGAACTCCCTCAAAATTAGCAATGCTGCCTCCAGTTGCCCGTAAAAAAATGCAGGCTTGGATTCGTAGACGACAACTGATCTGTTCCGGAAACTTTTTCATCTTTGAAACGTTAGATTACACGGCAATTGAACGGTTTGAAGACTGTGTTAAAAGTTTAGGTGGAACTTTGATTTCCGTTCAACCCATTAAACGAGTTTGGATGGGAAATCACAGACAAGTTGTTCTCCATCAAGCTAAAGCTAGCCTCCATACCCCCAACCATGAGTTAAAACAATATTGGTTTAAATATGGCTGTTTTCAAACAAAGTTTGATGAAACACTTTAGCTGCTTATGAAGTTGATGAGCGCAACCGATTCTGTTCGATTAACTCGTTGATGAAATCCGAAGAAACACAACGACGTTCAGAAGAATAAGTCATTAAATTGACTCCGTTCATCATCTTCACGGTACTGACTCGAACCCGAAAATTATCAGTCACAAACCAACAGCGTTCCTGGCCTTGATTGCGATCATATTCAGTCTTGATGGTTAAAACTCCATCATCGGCAAACTGATAAGCACTGACCACCGGAATCCCTTCAACATAACCCCGATTTCGGAGAAAATTGCCAAGACGTGGGTTTTGATCATTGGGAATGTCAACTAAAATGGCGGCATAATTCGGGTTGGGTTCTTTTTCCTCGAGGTTATCTTGCCAACCAAAACTAGCACCCCCCTTGGCTAAACCAACATCAACACCTTGTGCTTGACAAACTTCGATCACACGCGGATCATCAGGCTCTAAAACTTTGATAATTAAATTAGACTCTCCCGACTCATTTTCTAACGAGTCAAACCGATGAACCGTGCGCTGAGAAAACCAGACTCCCTGACTGTAACGAAAGAAGTCCATCATTGTCATTGGCGGTGTGAGTACCATTTCCGATTAATTCTTGTAGATACGAAATTTAGCTGATTTTATCATGAATTTTACCGCTCGTCTTTCCTTTACATCCTACTCGGCTGATGATCTTAAAGCCGCTCTCAATCAGGGAAAAAGTTTGGCTAGCCTCAACTTACAAGGGTTGAATTTAAGCCAGATGAATTTATCAGGCGTTGATTTAACAGAGGCAGTTTTAATCGCCGCAAACTTAACTCAAACCAACTTTGAGGGGGCTAATCTCACAGATGCAGACTTACGAGGGGCTGACTTGCGTTCTGCTAACCTGCAAAATGCCAACTTGCAAGGAAGTTGTTTAAATCGGACTCAGTTGCAAGGGTGTAATCTCAACGGGGCGAATCTAGAGAACGCCAAGCTACAATTGGCAGTCTACGACAGTCAAACGGTTTGGACAGAGGGATATGATTACCGAAATTGCGGGGCAGTCGGGCCAAAAGCCAACTTAGCAGGAGTCTTCCTGAATACCGCTAATCTTAGAGGTGCAGACCTGCGAAGCGCGAACCTACGAGGGGCTTATTTAAGCGGTGCAGACTTAACGGGAGCAAATTTAGAAGATGCAGCATTGAGTGGGGCAAACCTTCAAGGCGCGTTTCTGACGGGGGCTTATCTGCGTAATGCTCGAATGATTGGGGTGGAGTTACAAAACGCCGATTTGCGGGGGGCTGATGTGACTGGAGTCAGTTGGGAACAACTCAAGAGTATTGCTGGGGCAGATTTTACGGGAGTTCAAGGGCTAAGTGAATCAGATCGGGGTTATTTGTGTAGTCGTTCTTCTCAAGAATTAGGAACTTGGAATTCCTTCACTCGTTCAAATACGGCTATGAGTCTGAGGTGCTGATCACCTGAAATGGGGGGTTTTGATCGGTGGATCAGCAGTAGTACCCTGTAAAGTGGTCAAAACTATTAATCCATTCTATGAGCAACTCCAACACTCAATCTGAGGATGATGCTATCCTACTGGCTCAAAACGAAACAGACGCGCTCCTACAGTCCGTAGCTGAACAACTGGCAACAGATACATTTGATGCAACTGATGAAGATTTGTTGAAACGTTTGGTTGAATGTTTGGGAGATACACGCGGTATGACTCGACTGCGTTGTGCAGAAACATTAGGGGAGATTGGTAAACCCGCAACTCCAGTGTTATTAGAGGCTCTGGCTGCTCATTCTAACGTGGTTGTGCGGCGAGCGGCAGCCAAAACCTTGACCCTAATTGCTGATCCGAGTGCCGTTCCCCAGTTAATTCATGCTTTGCTCAATGATGAAGATACCGTCGTTAAAGGATCGTCTGTTGGGGCATTAGCTCAAATTGGAGAAGCAGCCGTCCCGCCTTTACTGGAAATTCTCGAATCCCCTGACATCCCAGAAAGTACAAAAGGTCATGGGGCTTGGGCCTTATCGTTTATTGGGGTAAAAGCCAAAAATTATCTCTCTCGGGCGATCGCCTCGAACTCTCCGGCGGTTCGGGGGGCTGTGGTGGGGGTGATTACCAAAATCGCCCAGGATGAACCCCAGCCTGAGTTGTTTGATCTTTTGGTTCAGTCCCTGGCTGACTCCGATGAAGATGTTCGTTGTGAAGCAGCAGCAGCTTTGGGGAATCTCAGCTATCAACCTGCCATTGGGAAGTTGGTTGAGTTACTCGATCATTCTAGTCCAGAAACCCGCAAATCTGCGGCTCTAGCGTTGATGAAGATTGGCGATCGCAGTAGCCTTGAACCGTTAGAAACCGCGTTGAGCCAAGAATCAGAAACTCAAGTGACATCAATTCTTCAATTGGCCATTTCTCAACTGCAAAAATCCTCCCACTGAGTCAGGAGGCAAAAATCCGCTTCAGATCAGGGTTTCTCTCAGAATCAACCCGGCAAGTATTACAAAATGTAACTTTCTTTTTCAGAAATGAGACGGAAGAAACCCAAGACCTGTATCGTGAAAAACCAAGTTAGTCAAATTACCTTGGTAGTAAACTAACGACTCCAATAAAATCACTTTTGTTTAAATCTAGGAGGAGATCTCAATGCTTGATGCTTTTTCAAGAGCAGTAGTTTCGGCTGACGCCAGCACCTCTGCGGTAGGCGATATCAACGCACTCAAAGGGTTTGTTGCTAGTGGTAACCGTCGTCTGGATGCTGTTAATGCCATTGCAAGTAACGCAAGCTGCATGGTATCTGATGCAGTAGCTGGCATGATCTGCGAAAACCAAGGTTTAATCCAAGCGGGTGGTAACTGCTACCCCAACCGTCGGATGGCTGCTTGCCTGCGTGACGCTGAAATCATCTTGCGTTATGTAACCTACGCACTGTTAGCAGGTGATGCTTCCGTTCTTGATGATCGTTGCTTAAACGGTTTGAAAGAAACCTACGCTGCACTGGGTGTACCCACCACTTCCACCGTTCGTGCTGTTCAGATCATGAAAGCTCAAGCTGCTGCTCACATCAAAGATGAGCCTAGCGAAGCATTTGCAGGTGCAAGACTGCGTAAGATGAACCCCCCCTTGGTTGATGATCGTTGCGCTAACTTGGTTGCTGAAGCTTCTAGCTACTTTGATCGGATTATCGGCGCACTCAGCTAGTCTATATCTGTTTACTATAGCGTCGCTGAACTGAATTCAATTGACAATCTATAATTTGGGAGATAACAAACAATGAAATCTGTTGTTACGACTGTAATTGCTTCTGCTGATGCAGCCGGACGTTTTCCGAGCACTTCTGATTTAGAATCGGTACAAGGTTCTATCCAACGTGCAGCAGCTCGTTTAGAAGCGGCAGAAAAGTTAGGGGCTAACCTTGATGCTGTTGCAGGCGAAGCTTATAATGCTTGTATCAAAAAGTATCCTTACCTCAACAATCAAGGTGAAGCCAACTCCACCGATACTTTCAAAGCGAAGTGCGCTCGTGATATCAAGCACTATATGCGCCTCATCCAATACTGCCTCGTCGTTGGTGGTACTGGTCCTTTAGATGAGTGGGGAATTGCAGGTCAGCGTGAAGTTTATCGTGCGTTGAACCTACCTACTGCTCCTTACGTTGAAGCTCTGAGCTTTGCTCGTAACCGGGGTTGCGCTCCTCGTGATATGTCTGCTCAAGCATTGGTGGAATACAATGCACTACTCGACTACGCGATCAACTCCTTGTCCTAGTCCCGTGACAAATTTCTGATCTCGTAAGAAGGTAGAATTCTTTCTGCAAGTCTAGGAACGCTTGGCTGCTTGCATATCGTTGATCGGTATGGTAATGGCGAGGAATTTCTGGGCTTGCTGTTCTGTTTGCGGACTGCTCTGGTTATGGATCAACGCTTTTTTAATCTTTTTAATCTCACAGAAGACGAAGCCATTGCCTTGTTAGATAGCCCTCTCGATCAAATTGATGAGGGAAATTCTCGCTACACTGCGGCATCCCATTTAGTGAACTTCCCCACAGAGCAATCTATCAATGCGCTGATGCGGGCTGTTCAGCAAACTGATCCTCGGATGGAGAACCGAATTGTCCGCCGCAAGTCCATCGAAACCTTAGGGCGGTTGAAAGCCGCTCAAGCTTTGCCTCTAATTCGCACCTGCTTAAGTGATGAGGATTGTTATACCGTCGAAAATGCGGTTTGGTCAATTGGGGAAATTGGTACAACTGACCCCAATATTTTAGAAGATGTAGCCCAACTCCTCGATAAGCCCGGCCAGACTTACCGTGTGATCATTCATACATTAATGCAGTTGAATTATCAGCCGGCTGTAGAACGTATTCGCCAATTTGTTGAAGATGCTGATCCCCCTACAGCGAGTGCTGCCATCACTGCAATTTGCCGCTTTACGGGGGAGACATCCCAAATGCAGAAAGTGGTGGCAATGTTACAGCATCCGAACGTATTAGCACGGCGATTATCCATCCAAGATTTAATTAACGCTCGCTACTATGATGCCATTCCCAAGATAGCTCGCTGTCCAGTTTCCCTTGTGTTTCGGCTGCGGGGAATTCGGACTTTAGCACAAGCGGGAATAGAGGCAGGGGCAATTACTTTTGAAACGGTTCAACCCTATTTAGATCAAACTCTGTATGATCATCCCCAGGATTTAGATTTAGTTCATCGTTATGATCAACGGCCTGATTTACCTGCTCTGATCCGGGGATTGTATGAAACGGACTTTGGCAAATGTTATCTGGCGACTCAAACCATTCTGGACGCTTATTCAGAAGCGGCTCCGGCTGCCCTATTTACAACTTATGCTGAGGAAGCCTATAGTGACTATGGCGCTCACTTTCATGTAATGAAGTTGTTTGGCTGGTTGAAACACGCTCCTGCTTATGATTTATTAATAGAAACCTTAGAGCATCCCCAACCTCAGTTCCAAAAATCTAGAGCAGCCTCCGCGATCGCTCTGGGTGAATTGGGAGATCAGCGTGCAATTCCTGCCTTAAAAGCCTGTTTAGAAACGAAAATTTGGGATCTCAAGTATGCGGCTTTAATGGCTTTAGAAAAACTGGGTGACGTTAGTTCTCACCCGGTTTTAGCCGATGATCCAGACCCCCTCATTCAAGCCCGAGCCGTTTTCAACTCTAACCTCTAAAATCAAACCATGACTACTGACTCCCAATTTGAACAACTCAAACACCCCAATCCTCATCTGCGAGAACGGGCAATGGCTGAAATTTTTGAATCTCAAGATGAAAATACGATTCCCCGTTTAATCAACATCTTAGATGATGAAGATGTCGTTTATCGTCGAGCGGCCGTTAAGTTGTTAGGAGCGATTGGTACAGATGCAGTACCAGCCCTTGTTGAAGCTTTACTGCAAAGTAACAATGTCACCGTGCGAGGGAGTGCGGCTAAGGCTTTGGCTCAGGTGGCCGTGAATTATCCTGACTTACCTTTTCCCGAAGCGGGTTTACAGGGATTAAAAGCTGCAATTAATGACGCTAACCCGGTTGTTCATATTGCTGCTGTGATGGCATTAGGTGAGGTTGGGCCAGATGCTTTTGAGATTTTGGTAGACTCCCTAAAAACAACTGATAATGTTGCTGTACAAGTTGCAATTGTTAATGCTCTTGCTTCTCTGGGTGATCCACGCTGTCAAGAAGTGCTTACAACCTTTGCTCATGATCAATCTGTGGATGTCTATGTGCAGGAGTCGGCAAACAGTGCTTTATCACGGTTAGATTTAGCTTCTGCGGCGAGAAGCCACACACCTGAAAACGAAGTGTCAGTGTGAGATGAATCGCCGACAAGATCTCTAATTTCTCGGCAATTTCGTTATAATCAAGTACATTCGCTCTAAGTTGTTCAATGAGAAACGTAGCAAAAGTCAGACTATATCCAACGGATGACCAGAAACAAGCCCTTGCAAAAGCGTTTGGCTCTGTACGTTGGGTATGGAATTACTGTCTAGAGCTAAACAACCAAGCCTACAAAGAAACAGGCAAGGGTATCTCAGGAATGCAGCTAAAAAAGCAACTACCAATTCTTAAAAAGAAAGAAGAAACAGTCTGGTTGAAAGAAACCTATTCACAGTGTTTACAGCAGTCTGTCTTGAATCTTTCTAGAGCTTTTGTCAACTTCTTTGAAGGTCGGGCTAAATTTCCCCGGTTCAAGAGTCGTCATGGAAAACAGTCAATTCAATATCCTCAAAACGTCAAGATTATTGAAAACTATTTGAGTTTCCCTGTGATTGGCAAGATTAAAGCAAATATTCACAGAACCTTTGACGGGAACATTAAAACAGTTACAATAACTAAGACTCAAACCGAAAAGTATTATGCTTCTATTGTGTTTGAGAATGAGGATATTGAACCCCTGATTTCTGCTCAGGGTAAAGCTATAGGGTTGGACTTGGGACTGACTCACTTTTTAATTACAAGTGAGGGGTCTAAATATGATAA
>NZ_LATL02000087.1 GCF_000972705.2 Limnoraphis robusta CS-951
TGCTATAAACTGGGTAATCTTTTATTAAAGATGACAAAATCTTTCCTTTGTGTCTTAGTGTCTTTGTGGTCTTTCTTCTATCAATACAAAAAAGACACCAAGATCGCTCTTAGTGTCTTAGTGTCTTAGTGGTTTTTATTCTCTCCTTAATTTAGTTTTTTGAAGGCGGTGAAGCTTCAGAAGTCACCGCAGAAGCGGCTGAACTTAAGGTTCGAGTTGCGGGTAAATTAAACAACGCTTGAAAATAAGATTGTCGTTCTTGAATTGGTTCAGGAGCCTCATCCCAGAGACTTTCAAAAAATTAGAATTTTTTAACCTCACCATTCGGAAAAATTGCTATAAACTGGGTAATCTTTTATTAAAGATGACAAAATCTTTCCTTTGTGTCTTAGTGTCTTTGTGGTCTTTCTTCTATCAATACAAAAAAGACACCAAGATCGCTCTTAGTGTCTTAGTGTCTTAGTGGTTTTTATTCTCTCCTTAATTTAGTTTTTTGAAGGCGGTGAAGCTTCAGAAGTCACCGCAGAAGCGGCTGAACTTAAGGTTCGAGTTGCGGGTAAATTAAACAACGCTTGAAAATAAGATTGTCGTTCTTGAATTGGTTCAGGAGCCTCATCCCAGAGACTTTCAAAAAAGAAGAAAGACATCCCTAAACCCTGTTGACGCGCCGCTTGTACCTTCGCCTGAATCTGTCGCATCGGAACAGGTCGATTTCTTAAACCTGTGAGAATACCCACGCCAGTCGGAATTTTTTTGCGAACTTCTTGAACTTCTGGTCGCATAATTTCCGAAATAAAACTATTGATATCAGGACGATAAACCTGTACAATCAATTCATCCACTAAATTTTGTCGAACCCAACTCACCCAATCTTGTAGGTATGTATTGTAGGCTAAATGAAGAGGATTCGGAGAAATCGAAAAAATCGCATTCGGCTGTTTTTCTTTGATGGCTTTATTGAGTTTTTTCACAAATTCTGTGATTTGATTGGCTCGCCAACGCATCCAGGCTGGATCTTGGGGGTTCGCAGGCGGATCAGCATTCATTTGTCGTCTGTAAAGCGAAATCGTATAGCGATCGTAGCCAAATTCATTGGGTAAACTGAGGTGATCATCAAACTGAATTCCATCGACGTTATATTGAGTAATCACTTCTAAAACTAAATCGGTGATTAACTTCTGAACTTCCGGATGAAATGGGTTTAGCCAAACGACTTCACCTGCTGCACTTATCCAAGTTTGACTTCCATCCCGTTTTTGAGTCAACCAATGAGGATGATTTAACGCCAATTCCGACGTCGGAGGCGCCATAAATCCAAACTCAAACCAGGGAATTACTAATAGGTTTTGCTGATGAGCAACTGTTGCTAATTCCTCTAAAATATCCTGTCCTTGTAATCCTTTGCGGATAAAAGGTTGAATCCCTGCGGCTTGGGCGATCGCACTCGGATAAAGCGCGTAGCCAGAATTCCACACAACTGGATAAATCGTGTTGAAGTTCAACCGTCCCAGTTGGCTAACTGCTTCTTGTAATTGGGGACGATCCCGCAGAATATCGGTATCGTTGCTAGTCATCCAAACGCCGCGAATTTCTTGGAAGGGTTGAGGATTGACAACAGCTTCGCTCTTGAAACTCGCCACCGAAACGGTGATCAACAATGTCAAAATGACCAAAGAAAGATATTTGAGAAATCCCATCGCCTGTTTTACGCGAATGTGACACCAACTTTTAGGGGTTAAACGCAATTTCATTGAATCCAATGGTGAATGAGCTTCCCAAATCCATTGAGGGTATTACTCAAGGATTGACAATTCTCAGCAAGCCTTTCTAACTTGCTAAAGAGAATCTTAAGACAGTTTACAGGAGAATGAGTATTTTAGCTGAGAAACTTGTGATCAATTTGCTGAAATTGGACAATTAAACCCTCTTATACCCCTCTTACACTGATTGGGAATTCTTGGGGCGATCCCGCTAATCCCCTGAACCTGCTACAACTTAGATTCAATCGTCTTTTGTAACGGATTTAGCTGTGTTGAACACTATCAATTCCTGTATAATCTCTGTTAAAGTTGGCTTGAAACGCTCATTTTATAAATTGTCCCAAAAACTAATCCGAGGAATTCTAATACTATGGAACGTTTACCCTTAGATAAGCTTGGTGCGAGGATTGACCCTAAAAATCCTTGTTTGATAGAGTTTTCCTTATTGATTCCCGAGATTTCTATTCAGAAAGATTATCAAGTTTTTGTCAAAATCATCCATGAAAATGACCAGTTTATACAAGACATTCAACCCCATAAATTTGAATTAAAACCCAGCCACTTAGATTATAAAAATGATTCACTCTCCCCAGACTATTGGTTAGGTCAAGTTCATCTCAAACCCGAGGATAAATATCATAAAAATTCCAGTTGGGGGAAAACGGGACGTTATGTTTATCGATATTGCTTGAAACTGCAAAATTCAGAAGATGAAATTGATTGGATTATTGATCCGTTTGCGCGAGAATTTGGCAGAGGAAAGGCATCGGCTGTGACGGTGGGACAAGAAGATTATCTCTGGAGTAAACACGAAGAAAAAGAATGGAAAACTCCAGCTTTAAAAGATTTAGTCATCTATGAATTGATGATCAGTGAGTTTGGTGTCAATCTCAAAGAAACAATTAAACGATTGGATTATCTAGCAGATCTCGGAGTTAATTGTATTAATTTAATGCCGATTTCTAATGTGGTGAATACCATAGACTGGGGGTATAAACCGATTGGCTATTTTGGAGTTGATGAGCGCTTTGGTAAGCCCAAACATTTGAAAAAGTTGGTTGATGAGGCTCATCTCAGAGGAATTGCTGTAATTTTAGATATGGTTTATTCCCACACAGATGAACATTTTGCTTATTGCTATTTGTACAGACAATTAAAACATAAAAATGTGTTGATGGGAGCTTTTGCAGAAGATGGTTTTGGGCAAATAGATGAATGTACAAACTTTAATCATCAGTTTATTCAAGACTTCTTTTTTACGGTTAACTGTTATTTATTGGAAGAATATCATATTGATGGTTTTCGGTATGATTTTGTTCCCGGATATTGGGACGGGCCAGAAGGGAAAGGCTATGCTAATTTAACCTATAACACTTACCAAGAAGTAAAAAGTAAAGCTGAAATTGTTCAACAAAAAGGTGCAAATTGGAAAAACTGGCAGAGATTTTTTAATAATGATACAATCAACCTGATTCAATGTGCTGAACAGTTACAAGATCCCAAAGGCGTTTTACAGCAAAGTTACAGCAATTGTACTTGGCAAAATCAAACCTTGTATACTTCTAAACAAGTGGCTCTTGGTAAAGAAAATTTATTCCACAGTTTAGCCTTAAGTTATAGTTTATACGGCTATCCGAATCAAGTGAGTAATCAGAATGATACTCTAGCTAAAACCGCCCTTCAATACATCGAAACCCACGATCATCCCCGATTTATTTGTAACTGGGGTTGTGAACCTTGTCAGAGTGAATATTTCTTAAAAGAAGGCGATCGCTATAACCACTGGTTCAAAGTTCAACCCTACATCATGGGTATTTTAACAGCAAAAGGGATTCCTTTACTGTGGCAGGGTCAAGAATTTGCCGAAAATTATTATCTTCCACCAGAAGGTTCAATTCGAGTCGTGCTTTTTCGGCCCGTTCGTTGGGATTATTTCTATGATAGAATTGGTCAAAAAATGATCAGTTTAGTGCGTAAACTGATTAAACTACGCCGTGAGAAAGCTCAGTTTCGTTCGTTAAATGACGACAGTTACTATTTTGACAATCATTATGAACGTTACCAGTCTCATGGTGTTTTGATTCTCTATCGGAAACTGGATCAAGATGTTAGTCTCATTGCGCTGAATTTTACGGATCAAGATCAAACGATTCGATTCAAACTTCCTGATGCTTCCAACTTTCAGCTTCCCTCAAATTATAGCGGAAATTTTCAAGAAGAACTACATGGAAAAGATGATCCCATTTTTAACTTAGCAAACATTTTCCCAGACGAAGAACATGATTTAACTATTCCCAGTAACTATGGACGAATTTGGACTTTAACCTAACGTTTGAAAGTTTAAGGGCGTATGCCATACGCCCCTACTAGGGATTATTTAACAGTTCTAAAAGTGCTGCTTCTGAAGATCAGGTCTAAAAGAAAAAGCTGAGAGAATAAATTACAGCTCATTAATGATATGATCATCAATATGGAGTTAATTGGCAATGTTCCATCAAATTTCTGAGCGACAGATGCACTTAATTCGGTGGTTTCTAACTTTGAGCTGGTTAGTTCTGATTCTTTCATTATTTTATGATCCTATTTCACCACAATTGACTGCTCCCAATCATCCTTGGAGTCCTTTCAGCTTCAATATAGAAACTTGTATTCAAGTGCAAGGAGTTTGCTTGGAACAAAAGCCCTATCCTTTAGGAACAACAATTTTCTGGGGTTTTGTGGTTCCAAGTGCAATTTTTATTCTGCTTGTTTTTGGACATGAACTGTGGCGGCGAATTTGTCCTCTATCATTTATATCTCAAATTCCCAGAGCATTAGGAATACAACGAAAACATCAAAAAATTAACTCACTAACAGGTGCAATACATCAGGAGGTTGTGAGAGTTCCTAAAAACTCATGGTTGTCTCGTAATCATTCCTATCTACAATTTGGCTTACTTTATGTCGGTTTGTGTGGTCGTCTTCTGTTTTTTAACGCAGAACCTTGGGCTTTAGGTTTAATTTGCTTAATCATCATTGCATCAGCAATTTTCGTCGGTTATCTCTATGACGGCAAATCCTGGTGTCAATACTTCTGTCCGATGTATCCCGTTCAAAGAATTTTTGGTGAACCGAGAGGGTTATTCACGAGCGAGGCTCATACCAGCAAGCAAACAATTACACAATCAATGTGTCGAGTTAGCAACTCTAAAAAAGATGAAAAAAGTAATTGTACTGGTTGTCAACATCCTTGTATTGATATTGATGCCGAAAAATCTTATTGGTCAGGAATTAATCAACCCAGCCGGAAATTTCTCTACTACGGCTATGTGGGCTTAGTGATTGGCTACTTTTTCTACTACAATCTCTATGCGGGAAACTGGAATTACTATTTATCAGGGATTTGGACACATGAGAACAATCAAATCGCAACCGTTATGGCTCCAGGATTTTATCTCTTTGGAAATCCTAGTCCAATTCCCAAGTTAGTTGCAGTTCCTCTAACACTCGGTTTGTTTACATGGGGAGGCTACTTCTGTGGAAGAAAACTCGAAAAAGTTTATATAACCTATCAACTTAAGCAGAATCCTAGACTTAGTTTAGAACAAATTCAAAATCAAATTTTTGCTCTCTGTACTTTCTTTATTTTCAACTTTTTCTTTCTATTTGGAAGTTATCCTGTCATGGGAATACTATCTAAAGTTGAAGTCCATTTTATTGAGGAAATTGTGATTTTAGTCAGTGCATTATGGCTCGGCAGAACTTGGCAACGTAGTCTAAAACTCTACTTGAGTGAAAAACAAAATGATCAAACAAAATTTACTTCATAGTATCATATCATGTCCGACTAATCAATAATGATTCTGTAGGGGCGGGTTCATTACAGTTTACAGTTATACAGTTATCAGTTACCAGTTTTTACTGTTCACTCTCTTACAAACTTTGCTACCGACGGAAACCGCCGGGTCGCAAGTTTGCGCTGGTTACTGTTCACTGGTCACTGTTCACTGTTTAAACCCACCCCATAACAGAATTAATCAACCGGACATAGTATCATCTCTTCTAAAGAGACAAGACTTGCATCATCAAACTTTTTCACGCTCTAAACCCTCAAAATTATATGAATTTGTTTAAGGGCATATGCCATAGGTCCCTACTGGGGATTATTTAACAGTTCTAACAGTTCGGCTTCGGATAACTGTTTAATTCCTAATTCTTCGGCTTTTGTGAGTTTAGAACCTGCATCTTCTCCGACAACGACATAATCCGTTTTTTTACTAACTGAACCCGTAACTTTTCCGCCTGCATTTTGAATTAACGTTTTGGCTTCATCTCGTTTTAAATTGGGTAACGTTCCCGTAAGAACAAAGGTTTTACCGGATAACGTTAAATCTTTTTTGGATGAACTTTCAGTTTGAGAAGGTTGAGAACTCAAGTTTAATTCCGCTTGTTTTAACCGTTCTATTAACGTTTGATTAGCAGGAACTTTAAACCATTGATAAACGGCTTGGGCAATTTCTACCCCAATCCCATAAACCCCTTCAATATCGGCGGGTGTTGCGGTTGCTAACTGTTCAACACTGGGAAATTTTTGAGTTAATAACTCTGCATTCACACTCCCCACATGACGAATTCCCAACCCATATAATACCCTCGCCCAAGGTTGAGTTTTTGAAGTTTGAATTGCATTGACAATTTTTGTCGCCGACTTCTCGCCCATGCGTTCTAATTTAGTCAGTTTTTCAACGGTTAATTCATATAAATCTGCAACAGAATCAACCAATTTTTGTTCAACAAACTGCTGAACTAATTTATCCCCAACGCCGTTAATATCCAACGCATCTCGACTACACCAATGAATCAATGAACCCCGTAAAATTGCCGGACAAGAGGTGTTAATACAGCGTGTTACCGCCTCGTTTTGGGGCTTGACAACGGGTTGACCACAGTCCGGGCAGTGGGTGGGCATTTTGAAGCTTTGGGCGTTTGTAGGGCGTAATTCGCGGAGGATACGCACCACTTCGGGGATGATTTCTCCGGCTTTTCTAACAATTACAGTATCGCCAATATGCAGATCCAATTCCGCGATGCGATCGCTATTATGTAGTGTCGCCCGTTGTACGGTAGTTCCGGCGAGTTGGATGGGTTCTAACTCAGCGACGGGGGTTAAAGCCCCTGTGCGCCCCACTTGTACAGTAACGGCTTTCACTTGCGTGGGGGCTTCTTCGGCGGGATATTTGAGTGCGATCGCCCATCGGGGGAATTTTTGCGTAAAACCGAGTTGTTTTTGCAGGTCTAATGGGTTAATTTTAACAACAACACCATCCGTCATGTAGGGTAAATTTTGGCGTCGGCTATCCCAGTCTTGAAAATAGGTTTGAACTTCCGTTAATGAGGGGCAAAGTTGACGGTTAGGATTGACTTTAAAGCCCATTTCTTGCAGCAATTCTAACGCATCTTGTTGAGTTTGCAATTCTGTTTCGTCTGGTAAATGTAGGGTATAAGCAAAAAAATCTAACTGTCTTTTTGCAACAATCTTTGAGTCTAGTTGTCTTAACGTTCCGGCTGCGGCGTTGCGAGGATTTGCGAATAGGGTTTCACCGTTTTGTTGACGTTCTTTATTAATGTTGGCAAAGATATTTAGGGATAAAAACGCCTCGCCTCTAACTTCTACAATAGGCGGGGGATTTTCTAATTTTAACCGCAAGGGAATAGAACGAATTGTTTTAACATTCTGGGTAATTTCTTCGCCTGTTACGCCATCTCCCCGCGTTGCACCTCGAATTAATAAGCCATTTTCGTAGGTTAAAGCCAGGGCAGAACCATCGATTTTTAGTTCACAAATGTAGAGAGGATCTGAATCTTTAATCTCGATTTCTTCAGTATTTTTAACTTTTTTCCAGCGTTGTTCCCAGGCTTTTAACTCTTCTGTATTAAAGGCATTTTCTAAACTATACAGAGGAATATTATGTTGAACGGATGTAAATTGTGTGGCGGGTTTTTCACCCACTCGTTGCGTCGGACTATCGGGAGTAATGAACTGAGGATAGTCTGTTTCAAGCTGTTGCAATTCTCGATACAACCGATCATAGACTGCATCTTCGATGATCGGTTCATCGAGAACATAATAGGCATAGCTAGCTTGTTGTAGCTGATGCCTAAGCTGTTGAACACGCTGTTGAGTTTCTACTGTTGGCTGTTCCACTGAATTTTCAATCAACTCCGCTCAACCATTATAGATTCAGTTCGGTTAATTCGCTAAATTTGGGGAGTTCTTTGGCTTCTGAATCAATGTCGCCCAAAGAAAGACTTCCATTGGAGTCAGCACCAAAACGGGTATTATTGATCTCTTGAATAATCCGAGATTCGTTTTCAACTTGGAACACATTTGCATACAAGTTAGCGACAACTTGTTTGCCTTCTTGAGTCAATTCCAAATATCTTAATGCCGCCGGAATATAAGGGAAAACACCATTCCAGTAAAATTTAGCGTAATTTTTGCGTAAATCTCCGGGCGTTTTGTAGCCGAGAACTTTATTAGTTCCGACTTCTTCAAACTCGTAGAATAATGCACTAATTTTCTTCAAATAGCGAGGATCACTGAGTTGACCTATTAAATCAGCCGCCCTTGCTAAACCCGAATAATTATTTCGATCTTGATAGGTTTCATCAGCCGGAACCGGAAAACGGGTGAGTTCAATATTGCGTTTCACTTGTTCAGCATCGATTAATTTATGTCCGCCAAATCGTTCATCAATCACCAATTTTCCTCGATCAACATGATAGGGAGTTAAACTCGCCGAGGTTGCCCCCACTGGGATCGTCACCATTCCATCCCCTATCCCAGTTGCATAAAGTCCATTGACTTCTTGATCGCAGCGACAAACCCCTTTGACATAACCAATATCGTGACATAATAAGGATATGATGAAGTGCAACCAATCCTCGGGAGTCACACCCCCTTCGCGAATGTGTTTACCCCGCATGATTTCCTGTCCGACTAATGTCACTAACATCGTATGTTCGACGTTGTGATAGAGGGCGTCGCAGTTGGCAATATTTTCTAATGCCATTGTGCCAACCCACGAAATAATTTCTGGGTAGTCTGGCTTATAACCGCCATAGGTACGACGGTATCCGGCTTGCAGTCTTTCTACAAAGGCATCTGTTAGAATAGCAGTTGCATTAAACATACTCAGAACTCAACTTTATTCTTGTAGGTTTTTAGATTTTTCAAGGATTCAAACTTGAAAAAACTTCCGAGCAGATTCGTCGTCTGACTGTTGCTAATTACTGAGCAAGTTTCTATACAGTTACGAGTTGATCCTATTATATTTCGACTCTCAATTTTTAGCGAGGATCATGCTTGACATTTTTAACGTCAATTTAGCCCAGAGGGTAGAGAATTTGTTGAGTGCAAATACCTTCTACCCTCTATTTTTGCAAGTCAAACTCTCTTGAGTTGTTAACGGCGTCGTCTCGTGCCACCCCCGGATCGACTCCTGGAAGTGCCACTCCCAAAGCTAGGGGTTCGTTTTTGCGTCGGAGAAGGACGAGTTCGATTAGGTTGTCGTTGCAAGTCACTCGCGCCCACTCCTGATCCCGTCGAACGACTCCCATTTCCAGAAGGAGAACGAGTCGTGCGGTTGTTAGAAGGGGATGCAACAGTTCCAGTGGTTCGGAGAACTTGGCGATTTCTCACCGCAGGAGGCGGGGAATTATAACGGGAGCTATAATCGCGAACAGCACTATCGTAGGTATTGCCATAACCGCCATAACCGACTAAGTTACCACCGGGTTGATAAACGGGAGGAACGTAATAGCGGGGTGCAAACAAAGTATTAGCGATCGCACTGCCGATAAAAGCCCCAGCAAAAGGTTGCCAGAAACTCGACTGTTGACGCACGACAACCACTTCCTGTTGTCCTGTAGAAGGATTCGTTCGGGTTTCAGTGACATTGTGAACGTATTGTATTTTAAAGTCTTCCGTCAGATACAATGTGGCTTGATTGCCTTGAATTTGAGCGTAAGTCCCTTTTCCCGCTTGGATTTGTTCATCCGTCAGACGCGCCATTTGTAGGTTTGTCGTCCGATAAACAGGCGGGGTTCCGGCTGGGGTATTGAGCAGCATCAGGGTATATTCACCGTTCGCATCGTTATATTCGGCTTGCTGAACGGGATATTCACCAACGTTAGCCTGTGTTCGATTTTGGCTAGCCGTTTGAGTCGGAGTTTGATTAGTGGTTGTGTTCGACGAACCACAGGCAAGGGTTGTCCAGCACAACGACACCGACATTAAAACAATGATCAATTTACGCAACATAAATCAAAATTAGATTTTCTTAAGATGGAATTTTGAAAACAGCTTTGGGGTTTTGCGATCATCATTCTAGAGCGGGATCAGTTCCGGAAAGTTCTGCAACAGTTGATCACTGGTGAGTTCATCTCCAAAACGGGCGGGAGAATAGTGAATTTGAACCGCTCGTAGGCGATTTTGATAATGCAGATTCATGATAGTTTTTAAGCCTTGCTGCATGGCTTCCACACTCGCTAAATCGGTTTCGAGATCCGGAACTTCCCCTTCACAGGCGATGGTTATCATCACCACGAGATTGGCTGTTGTCGGTAAAGACAACGGTTGATCATCGCGGTTGGCTAGATTTTCTAACGGTTGGGAGAGATAGCGTTGAGCCGAGTCGGTGAACAGTTCATCAACATAATCGGCAGTTTCCCCTTCATTCCAGAGAACATAACCTTCATTGCTCGCCGATTGCCAATAGATATCGTATTGCAGTAAGTTTTGACAAATTTCAACCAGTCCCTCCCCCAACACTTCGAGATCCCCTTCCGCGTCTATGGTATTACGAGCGACTTGGTTGAGAACACCGAGTAACGGTGAAACCTCCGTTCCCCCTAAATGCAGAAATAGGCGACAGACGACAAAGCGAGTTTTGCCGATAAATTGATTAAAACGATTGCCAAGAGAAGCCATGACTGAGTTACTCCCGATGGAAATTGGAGTGAATTGAGCTATAGTTCTAGGATATCGCGTTTATTTGTTGATACAATCCCCCTACAGATTCGGTTGAGAACACCTGAAACTCTTTCACCTGGGTTGTAATTTCAATCAACGATTATTTGGAATAATTCCATGAGTCTTCAGTCCTCCCCATCCTCTCCCGACCCCTTGCCCACTTCTGAAAAGCTGAATTTTGCAACGAAACTCGCCTATGGTGCAGGTGATCTGGGTACGGCAATTACGGCTAATCTTCTATCTTTTGTGTTATTGGTTTTTTTAACGAATGTCGCGGGTTTACCTGCGGGACTTGCTGGCAGTGTTTATATGATTGGCAAAGTCACCGATGCGATTAATGATCCGATTATTGGGGTACTCAGCGATCGCACCGTTCATCCTTTGGGACGGCGTTATCCTTGGATGATTTTTGGGGCGATTCCCTTTGGGATTTTCTTCTTTTTACAGTGGATTGTTCCCAGTACCAATGTTTGGGTTTTGTTTTGGTACTACGTTACTATTTCGGTGATTTTTAATCTCCTTTATACCATTGTTAATTTACCTTATGCAGCTCTCACGCCTGAACTCACATCGGATTACCACGAACGCACCAGTCTGAATAGTTTTCGTTTTGCTTTTTCCATTGGAGGGAGTATTTTTTCCTTGGTTTTAGCCTTGGTCATTGCCACAATATTCCCAGATGATCTGAAAAAACAATATCTGATTTTAGGTTTGGTTTGTGGAATTCTCTCGGTTTTACCGATTTTTTGGTGTTTTTTAGGCACTCGTCATCGCACTTTAAGACCTAAAACCTCGGATAGTTTAACCGATTCATCCTCAAATTTACCTTTGTTAGAACAAGTTAAAATTGTCTTTCAAAATCGTCCGTTTTTATATGTTACCGGAATTTATTTGTGTTCTTGGCTAGGGGTTCAGCTCACTGCGGCGATTCTTCCCTACTATGTTGAAAATCGCATGAAGCTTTCAACGATTGATTTTTATTTGACAGCTATCTCGGTTCAGGGTACGGCGATTCTCATGTTATTTGTTTGGAGTGCTATCAGTAAACGCTATGGTAAAAAAATTGTTTATTTTATGGGGGTGAGTTTATGGATTATTGCTCAAATCGGATTGTGGTTTCTGCAACCCGGTCAGATTTCTCTGATGTATATTTTAGCCATTATTGCGGGTTTTGGGGTGTCAACGGCTTATCTGATTCCTTGGTCAATGATACCGGATGTGGTTGATTTAGATGAGTTGAATACCGGGAAAAGACGCGAAGGAATTTTTTATTCGTTTATGGTCTTTTTACAAAAATTAGGATTAGCTGGGGGATTGTTTCTCGTTGGACAAGCTTTGGAAATTTCGGGATTTCTCGAACGAGTTCCCGGACAAGCACTCCCCCAACAACCGGATTCTGCTATTTTTGCTATTCGGTTTGCGATCGCCCCGATTCCAGCTATTGTATTAATATGTGGGATCATTCTCACCTATTTCTATCCGATTACCGAAGCGGTTCATGGTGAAATTTTATTGAAATTGAACGAACGCAAAACCCAAAAGTTGAGTGATTAATTTTTAGTCTTTGACAGAAGTTTTCCGCTTCGGTACGGAAACAGAGGTTTTCCGACGAGTTGAGGGAGATTTCCGTTTCTTCGGTAGAGTTTTTTGAGAAAAGAATCTGATCATCCCTGGAGTTTTAAGCCGTTTATTCACCAAGTTTGATAGAAATCCCCCTAAGCCTTGAGTTTGAATTCGTTTGTACGCTGATCCTCCCCAGTCGCTTAGGTAATGACCCATTGCACCTAATTCTAAACCGATAAAAATTGCTAACCACTCGGTTGAATGTTGGGATAGCGATCGCAGTATCATTCGAGCCAGTTCAGATAAACTCCAGTCTACCTCCCAAACCCCTCGAGCAATTACGGCTACAGGCGTCGCCAAAATGATCACCCAAACGCTTAGGTACAAGACTCGTACTGCTGTCCCAATGATCGGCCCATGAGACAAGAACGAGCGATGACGGACACTCTTTTGATAGGGAAGCCACAACCAACGCAACCACCCCCAGCGTTGAAAATGGTAGGAGCGTTGAATATCGAGATCAGGGCCAAACATCAAGCCACTAAATAGAAAACAACCCGCCACAATTAGGGTAAGATGGCTGCTGCGAGTTTGCCCTAATGTCCAACCTGTGACAACAGGTAAGATCCACAGGGTAATGCGATCGTGAGTTTGGCCAGAAGGCATAAGCAACAGCTCAACAAATTTCTGATTTGAGCAAATAAATTGTTCCTATTTTACAGTTTGGTGCTATAATAGTGAAACAACGAAAAACGGGCGATTAGCTCAGTGGTAGAGCGCCTGCCTTACAAGCAGGATGTCACTGGTTCAAGTCCAGTATCGCCCATACAAAACTACCTGATTTCAGTCTCTCTCAGACCCTATTTTAGCCCCAAAGTGGATAGCAATGTGGATAAACTGATTATCCGCTTGACATACTCCCACCGTTAATTGCTAAAGCAATTCTTCCGGGGGATTCTTAGATTCACACCTAAAAGTTTCTGCTTCACAGACTCTTGGCTAGGCATTACTGCCCCCGCTAGATCGTCTCCACAGACATTTTCAGATACGCCATGCCCTAGCGCATATTCAATACCACGATTTCTGATCACCTGTGCGGCAGCCACATCCCTATTGGTTTTATATCCACATTCAGGACAATTATGTTCTCTTTCGGAGAGTAACTTTTTGCCCGTGTGGAACCCGCAGTTAGGACAGATTTGAGAAGTATAATTCTTGTCCACCTTGGCGACAAAAACATCCCGCTTCCATGCCACCCAATTAAGGATGGTGACAAACTGTCCAAAACTAGCATCTAAGGTATGTTTGCCCAACATTCCTTTTGCCCAAGTGATGAAGTTTATGTCTTCAATGAAGATGGCTTCGGCTTGGTCGCAAAGATGGTGAGCCAATTGAAAATGCCAGTCTTTTCTAGTATCAGAAATGCGTTGGTGTAACCTAGCAATCCGTTGGTTGAGCTTGTGACGATTGTTAGACCCTTTTTGCTTATTTCTTAATCTACGTTGTAGCAATTTCAGCTCACGGTGTAGTTGGTTCAAGAATCGAGGTCTTGCAACAAGCTCCCCATCGGAGGTTGCTAAAAATTTATCTAACCCCAAGTCAATGCCCAAGGGATGCCCGTGGAATGGAACATCAGGGACACTGACATCCAATTGTAGAGAAAGCATCACGAAGTAACCTGATGCCCGTCGCACAATCCTCGCCTGTTTAACCTCGAAACCTTCGGGAATATCCCTGGACTTTCTAAATTTAATCCACCCCAATTGAGGGAGTTTGATCTGATTGCCCTGAACACAATCCTTGAGCATTTGAGGGTAAACAAAAGAGCGCAGTCGATATTTATTCTTGAAGCGAGGAAACCCTTTCTTCTTTGACTGCATATCGACAAAAGCCCTGTCCAACGACCTCAACACTTGCTGTAGCACTTGGGCGTTAACGCAGGACAACCTTTCATCCTTTTTCTTGGCTTCTGTCAAAGCTTTCGCTTGACTGTGATAACCAGGATAAGGGGTATCTGCCGGAATAATGTATTCCTTTTCCAGTGAGCAAGAGTTGACTGGGGATTTGCGAGAATTAATCCAGTCCTTTCTTTCCCTTAAAGCAAAATTCCAGACCGAACGACAAACATTCAAAGTATTTTCGATTACCTCGATTTGGCGTTGATCCGGAATCAGCTTAAATTCGTAAGTTAAGGACAGCATTGCTTTTCTTGGCGAAACCCATCTCAATATTAGCCTGTTCTACACAAGTATGCCAAGCCATGTAGGATTCGCTTCGCTCAGTTTTCTTTGTTGGTCAAAATTCATCTCGCCGTTAAGCCGAAGGCTCTAAC
>NZ_LATL02000088.1 GCF_000972705.2 Limnoraphis robusta CS-951
GCAAGAACCCCATACCTTAAGTTTTCAAGGTTAATTGCATCGATTAGATGCTGGGTTTTTCAACTGGTTGAATACCCTGCCAGTTGAGTTATTATAGCATTAGAAAGAGCCTTATATCCCCATACCTGAAGGTAGGGGCGTGTGCGGCAATTTTTGGTAAATTGTTCGGCAACCTGCAATTTTAAGTTGTTCCATTGCCTTTCGCAGTCCGCTCATTAAACGCAACCTCAGATCATTGGTTCCAAATCGCTCTACAAACTCCTCCCACTCACAAAAATGCACTCCAGGGGGTAGATTTCCATTCTCATCAAAGTTCGGAATCACGTCCTCACATCCACAGTATAAATTGCGCCGCGATCGCGCATCAATTTTATCACACTTACCCTCTACCTCAACCTGAATGGCAGGCTGGATAGAGCATCCGCCTTGCACGCGCAAGGTTAGGGGTTAAACTCCCCTGGACTCCATTTTCCTTTGCTGTTCTGCGCTTGGAAGCTGAAATCTTTATCTGTTAAGGGTTGTAGCGGTCTATGGTTTTCTAACTGCTGCAAGGTCAACAAAAAATTTTTTTCAAAACTCGTAAAATTGACATCTTTAACTGATAGAGAAGTTAGATGTTGCATTCACTCGGAATAACTCTCTAACCAATCCACTCTATTTTTATAAACTTTAGTTCAGTTCCGTTCTAGGTTATTAAGTTGGGTAATTAAATTATGAATTTCGTCTACAGAATATCCGCTCTTACGATGGGAATCATCCTCGCCTGGGCTTTACCCTCTAGTCAGAATATAAGCGTTGCACAACAACAAACCACTCAACTCCCAAAGTTCAACTCTCCTGGATTAGAACGAGATCCAGATGATGTCCCGTGGTCTGAGGCGGTTCAAGTGGTTGATCCTTACGAAGGGAGTTATCCGGCAGTATTTGATCGAAACTATTGGAAAGTTAGTGTTTTTGGAACTCAGGGAACCCGACAAGTGATAACTTTGTGGACACCTGAGTTTGTTCGAGTTTTAATTACAGGGCCATGTGAACCCGCTGCTATGATCAAGACGTTTTGGGTTAAAGTTGAAGAACAAGTTTTTGAACTTGAGGGTAATAATAATACCTTTGCCGTCACAGATCAACTCGCTCAAGCTTTAGTGGATTCACCTAATCGCAATGTTGATATTCGATTAATTTTAGAAGGTGGAGAAACTGTCAATAGTTTAATTGGGGAAAAAACCGTCGCTGCTTGGGATTTGATTTATTCAGAACGTTAAATTAATCTCATGTCGATTGATGAAAATGATCCGCAGTCAAGACCGGATTTTCTGGCTGTTGCAGGCGCGACCGAAATTTCAGGGGTTTGAGCCTCCCAATTTTCAGAGGGTTTAATTGGTACAGTCCTTAGCGCGGGGTTGATTGCACGCTTGCTACTCAAACATCTCCAGGAATCTAGAGATTTCCTGGAAGGTGGTTATCAATTTTTGGGACAAGACGTAAATTAATATCTTTTCGGCAAAGTTACGATTTGTATCACTTATCAATACGAGCAAAAACACGGGAAAATTTTACAAAGATTTGCAAAGCTGCACTTTGTGAAACCGACTTTATATTTACGTCGAGTACCACACTAGGATGTTGAGATATTCTAGTTTTTTGTAAGATATTTACTGACTATGGAACTTTTTATTATTAGCGTTCGTACAATCCAGTAGCAAAATCGGTTCTTCGGTACTTGTTATGCTAAACTATTAGCAAACTTTTCAAATAAGTAAGTATGAAACGAGAGCTTACTAAAATCCTCAAATTGCCCGGAGTAATAGTCAAATCCAAGAAAGAAATTGAAAAAACTCTGATTTTAGAGGTGGAAGCCAGCTCTAAAATAGCTTGCTGTCCAGGTTGCCAGAAAGTTAGCGATCGTCTACACCGTCTTGGTGCGCGTTCCCATGCGCCCGCAGGTGGCGCGGTGAGTTAGTGCGTTGGGCGGGTTCCCCGACTTGAAGCAACTAACGAACCCTTTAGGGGGTCGCACCGCAAAACCATTGGCATCTAGTTAAAGATTTATCCTGGGGAGAAACCGAAGTCTTTTTAAGAGTTAATCGACGGCAATTTAAGTGTAGATATTGTTCAAAACCCTTCAGCGAAGAATTAAGTTTTGTCAAGAAAAGACAAAAGTATACGAAAAGATACGCCCGATTAGTTACAGAAGAAGTTGTTAATAGTAATTTACTGAGTGTAGCTCAGAAGCATAACTTGACCGAAGAAGAAGTAGAATCAATGATTAATCAAGTGAGTCAAGAGATTTTCCCAATTAATGTGAAGACTTTGAAGAGGCTAGGGATAGACGAGATTACCTTAGTCAAGGGACAAGGCAGGTTTATTATAGTGTTAGTTGATTTAGATACAGGGAAATTAATTGGATTAATTAAAGAAAGAAAAGCTCAAACCTTGGAAAAATATTTAACATCTTGGGGAGAAGATATTCTCAAGCAAATAGAAGAAGTAAGTATGGATATGTATAAGATGTATAAAACCATTATAGAAAAGCTTTGTCCACAAGCTGTAATCACTGTGGATAGGTTTCATGTAACTAAGCTATTACATCAAGAATTGAATTCAGGAAGAATTGAGCAAAAAAAAAGTGCTGAGTCTCTGAAAGCCAAAGCAAGGGAAAAACTATTTACCAATTTGAAAGGCAGTAAGTACATTTTATTAAAAAGAAAAGAGAATTTGAAAGAAGAACAAAAAGAAAAACTCGATACTCTCAAGAAAGCTTCGGCAATGCTGGCAGTAATGCACGAGCTTAAAGAAGAGTTTACAGCGCTCTTTGACCGGAGTAATAATTTAGGTGAGGGAACTCTTAAGCTAACAGAATGGATGCTCAAGGCTCAGGCATTTTTTCCAAAATTTGTCCGCACTCTCAAAAAATGGTTTGTCGAAGTTATCGGTTATTTTGAGCAAAAAACTACCAATGCTGTTGTCGAAGGGATTAACAATCGATTGAAAGTTTTAAAACGTTGTGGGTTTGGGTTTATAAATTTTGATAATTTCAAGAAAAGAGCTTTATTATTTTGGCATCTAGGTAATAATTCGGCATAATAAGTACCGAAGAACCCTTTCTTATAAAAATAAACTTTATCGGGTGACGTTTGACGTTCAACAATTCGATGAAACTCCCTCATTACGGTTAATGAGTTTTGGCGATCCTTTGTTTGAGGAGATATTAACAATGGCGGTTCAATGGGGAAGTTGAGAAGTATTCTACGCAAAATCAATGTCTGAATAGTTTTTATTCTCAAATTTCAGTACATCCGTATCGTGTATCATTGATTTTTCCTCTCGCAAATAAATCAAAGTTGTTCTAGATTCATCTCTGAACTTACCGCCGATTTTATGAAAACCGATTATTACCTTGATTCTAGCAAAGCAAGTCGGGCGAGAATAATACCCGATAATTTGACAACATAATCTTACAGTTTCCACCAGGGAAATAACTTCAGAAATTCCCGTGATACTTTCTGATAAACTCGTAAGGAAGGAGTTTTAATATGAGCAACACCTTCTAACCCCGGTTGCAATTGTTGATCATCATTATCAATTGTAATTCTGATTTGCAGTACCGAATTTTGTCCAGATGGATCTGACTGAATCACAGGTTGAATATCCTCAATTTTAGCTTGATATTGATGAACTGTTGCTTGGCGAGGTTTAAATATTACGGGTAAATTTTGATGAATTAAATCAATTTCTTCCTGTTGAATTTCCACCAACCCCGTTAAACGAGATAAATTAACAATACTTAAAACCTCTTTTCCAGCTTCTAAAGTTCGGTTATTGCTTAAATCTAAATCAGGAGTTGTAACAGTTCCCAATACAGTTGATTCAATTCTTAATTTTCCCTCCTGTCCTTCCAAACGCTTCAACTCCCCTTCCTGTTGAGATAATAAATATTTTTTATCCGCAATTTCTGTTAACACCGCTTCAACTTCCCGTTGAGTCGATATTCGTTCAACTGTTTTTTGTTCCACTAAACTCACCGCTTCTTCTAACTGTTTCTCTAACCCTTCAATTATTTCATTCACTCCCTCTGTTTTTGCACCGATTTGTTGTTGACGTTGATTAATTAACTGTTCTGTTTTCAAAATTTGATTCTGTTTTTGAGCAATTTTCTGTTGATGAGTTTCCAGAGAATTTTCTTGCTGTTCAATTTGATTCGTTAATTCGGAAACTTTGATTTGCCAATTGATTAAATCTTGAGAAGCTGCTCCCATAATTCCATCTAAGACTAACCCTTCTCGCTTTTCTAAAGCCAACTCAGCAATTTCTAACTGCTGTTTCAATCTTTCAATACTCTTTTCAATTCCTACCCTTTCATTTTCTAAACCCGCTTTTTCATTTTCCAGTCCTTGAATTTCGTTTTCTATTCCTTTAATTTCGCTTTCTATTCCCGCTTGTTCCTGTTGAATGGCTCGAATTCTTGCAACTCCTGATGAAAGTTTAGCTTGATTGACTTCCTCCTGTTTACGGTTTCTTTGTTCCACAGCAATTCCTTCTAAGGTTTGGGAAACTTCTAAGCGAGTTTGTGCTATAATTAACTTCTGTTCTGCTCCATTAACTGCCGTTTTTGCTTCACTAATTTTTTGTTCGGTTGCTGCTTTTTGATTCTCTAAACTAGAACTGGAAACAGTGGCTAAAAGATCTCCCGGTTTAACCGTTTGGTTAGAACGAACATACAGAGTTAATGTTCCCGCTTCTGGCATGGTAACAGATTGACGTTCTCCAACAGTTGATGTAATCATAGTAGAACCACTAATTGAATGATTAACAGGAATCATCCCAATTCCACCGAGTCCTAATAAAACTACTCCCCAAGTGATCCATTGCGTTGGAAAGGTAGAGGGTTGTGGAGTTTGTTCAACAGGAGTTTGAACGGGTTTATCTTGGGTTTGGGGTTGTTCTGGAACCGTTGGGGGAACAACTTTTAAACGGGGTTGGGAGGAGTTTTTCGGGGTAGAAGTCATGGAAGTTTAACCAATAAACAACAATTAAGATTGGGGTGAGGGTAAAATAGCGTAAATTACCCAAATCAGTAGTAAAATTAAACTGAGGGTGGGAATATGGGTCAATGACCAATCGGTAATTCTCAAAAATAAAAAGCCAAAAACAAAGTAAATGTAAGCTAAACTCAAGGGTGCATAACAGGCTAAAATGAGTGTATCCTGTTGATTTTCTAGATTGGCTTTTCCGGTGAATAAGTTTTGGTATAATTTGAAAGAGCGACTTCTAAGGTTATTAATTCCGGTTATTGCAGAAGCCAGATAATAGCCATCAAAACGCGCTAAAGGGTTGAGGTTTAAGGCGACTGTAAATAAAGCTGCTGTCATCAAGAGATAGCTGGTTGAATGTAGCCAACTACTGGGGTTTGACCAATTCCACAACAACAATGCGATCGCTGAAATGATAAACTGTACTAAGACTCCTGCTGCTATCACCAAAACCCGTTGATGGCGTTTGACCAAACAGTAACTATCTGTGGTATTGGTATAAGCGGCTGGCATGAACATCATAATTAACAACCCAATTTCGGGTACAATACCGCCATATTGTTTGAGGGTGAAAGCGTGTCCAAGTTCGTGAAGGGTAACAACTCCCATTGCTAACAGTCCAAAAGGAACGAATAGGGAACCCCCCGCATTACTTAACAGTTGTTGTCCCGTGTAGAGAATTTCATTTTTTTGGGAATAGCCAATAGTGGCAGAAGTTATGATAAATATTGTGAGTAGAAAAGCAACAGGTTGAGTCCATATCCACCGCAGTTTATCGATATGTTGGCTTAACCACTTGTCCGGGTTAAACAGGGGAACACGAAAGAATAATAACTGCATGGGGTTGAACTTGCGTTTGGGAGGTTTTGGGGGTGTAGTTCCCTCCAACATTGCAGTTACCGTGAGTTTTTGCAGTAGGAGTTTGATGTAAGTTTGAGAAACACAAAATTCCGCAGCGACAACGGAGGAGGGTTGATATTTGAGTTGGTCTATAATAGTTTTGTCTTGTTGTCCAACTTGCAGAAATTTAACATCTTCGGGGTTGCGAAGTATCCAATATCCTTCAGGATGTTCTATCCAGTGAACGCAGTCTTTGAGTTTGAGTAAGATTTTTTCTTCATTCTCCCCCTTTTTTAAGGGGGGTTGGGGGGGATATTCTTTTTCATTTACCTCCTTTTTTAAAGTTGAGTTATTGGGATATTCTTCCTCATTTTCCCAAGCTAAGATTTGCTGTTCAATGAGTTTTTGTAAAAGATTAAAGACAAAATCTTCAGGGAGATGAGTAATTTGATTTTGACAAGCTTTTTGAACCTGTGCAATTGTGAAGTTTCCGGTAAAATACCGCAATGCTAAACCTTCTTCGGGGGTAAATTGATGAGAAATAGAATAAGATTTAGATTTGAGTAGAACCGAGAGAGAGGCTTTCGGTTGGGTCAATTTCCAATAAGGCGTTAAGTCGGGTAATATCCAGTCAGACCAATCGGACTCAACCCTTTGGCTGTTTGATTTCATGGTTGATGAGTAGATGCCTTATGTTTATTTTATTCGGAAGTCTAGGGATTAATCAATCCGTAATATTAACGATTTTTTTCAACTCAATAATTTTCGGTTTCCGTAAAAATACGGAGGTTTTAGGGTTGATAGCTTTGGGAAAAAAATATGTAATCTTGGCCTAAGCAATACGCCCCTACGTTTATTTTCAGCGTTTATCTTTGGATGCCCAATATTTTCAATAACTCCAACATGGTCTGTTCAATTGTGGACAGGAGTTGAAAATTCTGAGGAGTCAAACTCAAACCTTCAAGCCAGGGTTGACAGAGTTGACTGAAGTTTTCCAGATGAGAACAAATCAGATGGGGAGCTAGTTCGCGACTACTTTCTGCCAAAACTTGAGGCGTAGCTTCTACTAAGTCCAGTAATTTGACAGCATGGGTTGATTCCCAAGTTAAATTTTTCAGGTCGTCCCAATTCATACTTGGATTGATTCCTTCGTCTTTACCCTGTCGGACTAGAGTTAAGCAACGCTGATAGATGAACTGGACGAGAGCAAAAGTATCGTTGGACTGGAGTTGACCCACGGTACTCAGATTAATCGGGGCAACTTTCGTCAGAGGAGTGCTGAAACTGTGCCAACGTAAGGCATCCATTCCGATAGCTTTGATCAATTCCTTGGGGGGAAGGTCAGAGATGGGATGGATTTGCTGGGTGGGTTTGTGAAAGGCGTAGAGTTTGAGGGGTTGAACGATGATGAATTGAAATTGCTCTTTGGTGTAGCCCAAGCATTGCATGGCTGCGGTGAGTTGGATGTCGTAACCGGTGTAAGTAGTGGGACGGATGAGGATGATTTTGTCATAGCCTTGTTGGAATATTTGATGGTAGCGGGCGATGTCTTCTAGAAGTTGGGTGTATTCGCCGTCGCGGTGTTGGAGAACGCGATCGCAGTCGTCGCCAAAGTCGGCGGTTTTGATAAACCAGTCTTTGGGTTCGTCTTTGAGGGAGGTTTGTTCAATGTCGGGGGGTAAGTCTGCTGCTAGTTGACGGGAAAGGGAGGCTTTGTAAACCTTTTGGCTGGTTTGAATTGAGTTAAAAAAGACTTCAATATTAGGTAAACTTTCTTGATTATTTGCACCTTCTGTGCTAACCGAAGTGTGGCATTTTTCTAGGATATTTTTAACAGTCGTTGTCAGGGAGCAACGAATATAAGCTGAGGAAGGAAGAGCTTCTAAAGGATATTCGGGAATGCTCAACCAAAATTTAGCCGATTTTTGGGATAATGTCATCATCATTTCACACTTTAACTAGGGATGATTTTTAATGGCTTAGTTTCTTAACTGATTACGAAATCAGTGCTAAGGATTGTTTGGCTAATTGTTCAATTACTATCGACTGACAAAGAGCTTCAATTTTGTTGTTTCCACCGATATCAAAAAATAGATGTAGCCATTCATCAGGGGAAAGGGAGAGGTTTTCTAACCAATTATGTAAGTTTTTGCTTATACCCACCAGAATTGGGCAACTGTTCTTCATAATCACATGATGCAACAACTTCAAATCCAGATGACCAAGAGTATTCAAGGATTTTAGATACTAAATCAATTTGATTTTCTTGAGTTTGTTCAGGAAAAGGATCGACTTCGATATAGTAAGGAAAGTATAAGAATCGATTGGTAGCTTCCTTACATAATTTTTGCTCAAAGCTTTCATTGTCTCTTAGCTCAATTTCTACGCTTTCTAAAGCAATAACATTTCCAGTTGACTTTGTGTTTAATAGGTTTTCCAATCCCTTTATAATGTCACTTTTATTCAACTCGGTGTTTAGAAAAATCTGGCAATAGAGGCTTTCACAAGTATTCATTTTGGTTTCATCTCCAAATTTTTATGTCTTGATTTTTTGCAAGCTGCTTTGAATGTCAAACACTTAAGACAGCTTGCATTTTCAGAAACTAATGATAAATATTGGAATGACTTTATTCAAGAGCAATCCAAGGTCCATCATCAAAATTACCACCTATTTTAATCACAGAAAGATCGACTTTCATACCTAGTTCTTGTTCTAGTTCATTTCGTAACTGTCGAAGACCTGCTTCCCCAGCAGCAATTTTTCCTTCGCTGAAGGCATACTCCTTGCTTGCTTCTTTTGCAGAACCTGGATTAGGAGTCTTAAATCGCTCTTCAACAAATTGATTGTATTGCTCAGGTGACATCCGTACAGCAATATCAATATCTGAGTCTGGATTCGCGGTACCAGCAGCACGACTTCCATGAATTCGGATATCATCACTTAGATAACTTGCCTTCTGCCGAAGTTTAGCCGATATGGAGCTATATTGTGCTTGTGTTAAGCCTTGTGGAACCTTTCTGACAGGCCCAGGAAGCATCAGAGGTGGGTCTTCTTCTTTCTTATCTTCTTTCGCAATTTGCTCAGAAGTATCATCAATTTTCTTGGCGATAGTCTTGCTGATATCATCCAAAGAATCTCCAGCAGTGGCCGCGTCATCACTGAACTTTCTGATTAAATCACCGACACCAGCTAAAGCAGGTCTAACTCCAGGCATAAGATCGAGAATCCATCCAGCAGCTTCGTCCATCGTGCTGTCGAACTTACTCCAGACTTCACCAATACCCTCAACAACATCAAGTAGGATTTCTTTCCACTTGGCTTCCTTGAATACTTTAACAACTTGCTTGGTAACATCAGGTCCTAACTTTCTTAGCAAAGCACCTATCGGCCCCTTAAGTGCTATCTTGGCAACACCTTTGATAGCATCACCAACACCTGGGAACCAACCAGCCAAGGAACCTAGCAACTCTACGAAAGTTTCTGTGTCACGTTTGCCATCGATGACAATTTTCCAAAGAGCAACAGCCGTATCGATGATATCGATCGCTTGACCGACAATCGGTACAAAACCCAGAGCGACTTTCACAACTTCTATGCCAATCTGACCTCCTGGGGAATTGAGCAGAGTGAGAATTGTGTCTAAAAGCTTCTTACCGTCATTTGCCAGTTTGTTAAGCCAATTGTCAACATCAACTTTAAGCTCAACAGCTTTTTGAACAATTCTCTCCTCTACAGCCCTCGTAGTTGCTGCAATCTGCTGGTCAATCCCATTAATCTTGTTGTAAAGATTACCTGTTTGATCTCCCAAAAGAGCAGACACGATATCAGCAACAGTTTTCTGAGCGCGAGGCTTGACGTAATCAACTGTTCCCTTAAAGTAATTGGCGATCGCACCCACACCATTCTTAACCAAGTTTGCTATGTTATCGGCTTGGGGAACAACTAGATTGTCGTAGAAATTCCAACCCCCAACACCAACATTACGAAGACTGCCAAGGTTTTTAATCGCTTCAGTCTTGAACCAATCAATCCCATTATTGATGTTTGTGACTTGAGCGTCTATTTTACCTTTTAATTCCCGTGCTAACCCTTCAATTGCACTATTGATTTCGCCTCCAGTTCTGTAGGCATTCTTCAGAGCCTCAACAAACCAAGAAACCGCATTCTTAATTTCATTTCGAGCAGAGTTAACTTTGCCTTTGATCAAACTCAGCGCACCATTAAATGCTCCTTTTGCGGTATCCTTGGCAATACGAAGAGCATCTCCAATGCCCCATACGTTGTACACCCAAGACGGAATTTGATCGAAAATTCCATTGACTAAGTTATCAAAAACGTTAGTTTCACCCGGTGAATCCAGCCAACCGAAGGCATCATTTCGTACTCCATCTAGGGCAGTATAAACCTTGTTGCGTTGCTCAGCATTCATCCGAGCAAGCAGATCGTTTAGCTCCTGCTGATACTGCCGTTTCTCAGCTTCTAAATCCCGAATTTGAGCATTAGCTTTTCCTCGTTCAGCACTCTCAAATTGATTCAGAGCAGTGTTATATATCTGCTTAATTCGCGGGTCAGCGAACGCCACACCCGGAGAAGTATTACCACCGCCGCTACCGCCACCATTGGAAGTACCACCAACTTTCCAACCCGGAGGAGGCCCAATTTCCATCTGAGACAGCTTGTGCTGGAACTTAACAACTAGCTCGTAATCAGTGGTCACACCTTTGGGACTATTGACTCGCAGCATATAAGTACCGGGAATCAAATCAGCGATAATTTGCTCATCGGTAATTCCCTCCCGCATCGAATAGGCAATCGGTTCATTTCGCACATCGTACAGAACCAAATCTGCATCAGCCAAAAGCTTTCTCAGTTCAGCCGTAATTCGACCACCGCGAGACAGCGTAAACCGATAGTAATCATCCGGCACCAAATTTCCAACAGTTTCACCCGTCAAAGATGTCTCAAACGGATCGACAGGCCCAAACTCAGGCATAGGCTTGGCAAGATACCAATCCAATCCTCCCTTACCTTGTTGCCGCGCAATTTCCGCTTGCCGCCGCAGTTCCGCCAACCGCGCCTGCTCCCGTTCGTACTCTTCCCGTTCCCGACGACGGCGTTCTTGTTCCTCTGCTAGTCTTCGAGCCTGTTCCTCTAGCTCCCGTTGATTAGCCTCTGCCTCTTGCCGACGGCGTTCCTCATCTTGCCGCAGTCGTTCTTGTTCAGCCTGGTCGTTCCTGAGTCGGTCTTCTTGTTGCTGGCGATCCCTTGCTTCTTGTTCCTGCCTTTGCCGTAATTCTTGTTCGCGACGCTGCCGTTCGGCTTCTTGATTTTGCTCGTAATTAGGGCGGTGAACTGGAAGTTTAATTACTTTTCCGGCTTGGATATAATTTGGGTTAGGAATGCCATTATGGTTAGCAATCCACCAGTAATTATTAGCAGAGCCACTGCCCATTCTCCATTCGGCAAGCTCGCTGAGAGTATCACCCCAAACAATTAGATAATCCTCCCAATCGTAATATTGACCGTTTGGTGCCCGTTCCGCGTGCGCCCAAATCTCCGGCGCTACTTTAGTTGGGTCAACCTCTTGCAAAATCGCAGGTTCAGAAGGCTCATCCCCATCGCCAAAAATCTCAGCCAATTGCCGGAAAGCCTCAATCTGCTCAGGCGTTAAATCTTCAGAATTAAACCGCTGTCCGCCAAACAACCCAAAATCAGGAGTTGCCGCATTCAAATTCACTTCGTAACCCAAATCGGCCAAAGATGCGATAGTAACAGGGCTAATCGGCGCATTCCCAGCCTTGCCGCTAAAGTTCAAATCGGCCGTCATCACCTCATCTTGGAACAGCGCCTCATTCCAGTGGAAACCAGCCGAACCTTTACCCTCAGTTTCCAGAGAAATCGCATCAGTCAAACCACCCAAATCTTTGAACGCATCAACCGCCTTGCCACCGTTATACTGAGCCAGCGGCGTACCAGCATAATCAACTAACCCTTTCGCTTCCCAGAGATTACCAAAGCCCAAAGCGTGCAGAAACTCGTGCTGCACGACGCTGAACAACTTCCCAGAACGCTCCAACTCGGCAATATCCGCTGCATCAAACTGCACTAAAGATTGAGCGGGCAACATGGTTCCGTAGCGCATGAAATCAATTTTAGTTCGCGCTTGGGTGCCGCTCGCACCGTCAATATTGGCAGTAGAAATCTTGATATTGATGTCATCAATCACCTTTCCATCCACCACCGCCGAGGGCAACCCTTTTCCAATCAAGGATGCAACGCTTTTAGCTACTGCTTCCATGATTTGTTGTTGGGAAGTTGTCAAGGGACTATCAAACTCCAAACCAATATTAAAGGGTTCCGTTGCGGTACTTTCAAACCCATACAGCATATAGGTAGCGGGACTCTCATTGCGTCGGTCAATTTTGAGAATGATTTCATCGGTTGCATTGGCAGGTAATTGCAACTGATGGCTACCTTTGCCGAGGACTTGGGTTGCTAAAACTTCTCCAGAAGGGGTGAGATAGCTGACAGACAACTCACCAGACAATACGGAAAATTCTGTTCCTTGTAAATAGCGACTATCTAGGCGATAGGTATCTGTTGGGTCAATAGGACTGACTTGATCGATAATATCCTGAGTCCCTGAAGGCAACAGTTGCACCGCCTCAGCCACACTGTTCCCGCCTGTGTCTACCGTTGTTTGGGGAACTCCGGGAGGAGTAGCAGCCGGATGGGTGGGATCTCCTGGTAGGGGTTTATTAGTGGGATTTTGAGAAATAAAGTTATCGGTGATGGTGCGTTGACCCGGTTTCACCGTGTAGAGTTGGGGTTCAGTGGCTTTAGCTAGGGTAATAGCCGCAGCGATATTGAGCAACCCTGCACCTGTCTTACTGTCCCAATTGGGTTGGGCGAGATCGGTAGCGGTGCGTTTGATAATATCAATGACTTGGGTATAGTTGAGATCGGGATTGGCAGCCCAAACTTGAGAAATAGTACCTGTTACCTTAGCGGTGGCAACGGTTGTACTGGATATTGAGCCACTATTACCATCAGCTACAATATCTAAGGCGTCTCCACTTCCAGAGTAACTCGCAGGTGCGTAGGCTTTTGGTACAGCGACAGCATTATTAACTTGTTCGGCTGCTCCAACGGTAATCAGGTTATCAAATTCTTTGGATAATTCACCCAAAGCTGACATTGTGCCAGGGTTATCTCCTGCGGAAACCACAACAATAATATTGTGTTTCTGAGCATAGGCGATCGCAGCTTCTTCTTGTGGGGTTAATTCATAACGAGTGGTTACACTTCCATCGGGGTTAATTTGGGTTAAATCTAAACTCAAATTAACCACAGCATTCGGTTGTCCTGATGCTTTGGCGGCATCAACAAATTCGACTAAAGATTCTGCCCATTTTCCTGAACCAATAGCTCGTCCAGCCCAAATCGGAGCGTTATCATTAATCCCATCAATACCAATACCGTTATTTTGTTGGGCAGCAATAATTCCTAATACATGAGTCCCATGTTCGTTGCCTTCTCCCTCCGCTAAAGTGGGGTCAGCATCGCCATCAACTTTATCACTTCCCCAGGTAATTCTAGAATAGTCAATATCAGGATTGTTGCCACTAAATCCGGTATCAATTATTCCCACTAAGGGCTGGTTTTCTGTAGCAAATTCAAATTGTACAGGAGGTTCAACGGGTGTGGGAAGAACGGGTTTTGTAATTAATTGAGTTTCCAGTCGTTCAATTAACTGTAATGTGTTGGCACTGACAGCAAAGTTTGGATTGGTTTCGGCTTGGGTTATTAAGCGATTAGTTAATTGTTCTAATTGTTGAATTAAATTGCTATTTACTGGGGTTTGCGAAAGGGTCTGATTCTGTAAATTGTAGGTCAGTTTTTCTAATCGATTAACCAGATTAACCGTTGGAGATTCAACTGTGGGGGTTGGGGGAGTTCCCGGTAAATTATTTTCAACGTCTTCAAATTCAGTTGTATCAACGGGTAAAACTGAACTTTCCGAACTATTATCGCCATCAATTAATTCCGTTTCTTCGGTTTCCTCAATACCTGAATTATCTAAATTTTTCTCAATTTCAACATTTTCTAACTGTTCAATTGCTTGAACAAAAGAAGTTTCTGAAATCTCTTGAAGTTCAGTTTCTTCTAATTCCTGTTCGGATTCTTCGGCGAGGGTAATTTCTAAATTGTTTTCAGCTTCCTCTACAATAGAGGTTTCAGAATTGTCTACAATTTCAACAACTTCGGATTCTTCAGCTTCCCCTACAACAGTTGAATTTTCTGAATTCTCCTTGATAACTGTTGGTTCAGTTTGGGAGGTAGAACTTTCTGAATCTTCCTCAGCTTCGATAACTACCGATTCTTCAGCTTCCTCTACAATAGGAGTAGATAAGTTCTCCTCTACAACAGAGGTTTCATAATTATCTGCAATTTCAACAACTTCCGACTCATCCGTTTCCTCAACAGTTAGATTTTCCGAACTCTCCTCGATAACTATTAGTTCAGTTGGGGAAGTAGAACTTTCAGAATTCTCCTCGGTTTCGATAACAAATGATTCTTCAGTTTCCTCTACAATAGAAGTCTCTAAATTGTTTTCTATTTCGGTAACTTCTGATTCTTCAGTTTGTTGAACGATAGGAGTATTTCCACTATCTTTGATTTCAACAAGTTCAGATTTTTCTGTTTCCTCTACAACAGCAGTAGATAAGTTTTCCTCAACTTCGATTTCTTCTAACTCCGATAATGATTCTTCAACAGGAGTTTCTAAGTTATTTTCAATTTCAGTAACTCCAGATTCTTCTGTTTCCTCTACAACAGCAGTAGGTAAGTTTTCCTCAACTTCGGTTTCTTCTAACTCCGATAATGATTCCTCAACAGAAGTTTCTAAGTTATTTTCAATTTCAGTAATTTCTGATTGTTCAACAGAAGTATCCAAATTATCTTCAATTTCAATAACTTCTGAATCCTCAACAACAGAAGTTTCTGAGTTATTTTCGATTTCAATAATTTCGGATTCTTCAATCTCGGATTCAGTAGATTCTACTAATTCTGTAGATTCATCTTGAGATTCTTCATCCTCTGAAAAATCGACGGTTTCATCAATAACTTCGGTATCTAAAACTTCAGAATTAGATACCTCCTCATCGCTTTCAGTTTCGGTTTCAGATTCTTCCTGATCCAGTAAATCTTCAAACTCAGTTAAGAGATCTGATAGATTATTTTCAATTTCAACAATTGGTTCTTCCGGTGTAATATAAGGTTGAGCATATTCAATTAATGCTTGACCCATATCGGAAGAACGCCAATCTTTATTCGGACTGATAACTTCATCTAAATGAACGGCTTCTCCGCTTGCTCCTCGCACCTGAAAGATGATATCATTGTAATCGTGATCACTTTTATTATCTATTCGCAAATCTTCAAATACAAAGGTATTTCCATCTCCTGTAACATCCGCAATTTGTCCGAGTTGAAAACCATCTTCAGGATTGGCGGTTGACAATGAAAATAAAGGTCGAATGGTTCCTTCTACACTGGGATTATCGAAGACTTGCTGTACTTTTCCATTGGGAACCAACATCACCGCAAATTTATCCCCCGGACGCATATTAAAGGTTTTTACACCTAAATATTCTCCCCGGTTAAAATCGGTTTCTTCCAATCCTCCGCTAAATTTTGCGCCTTCGTTTCCATCGGAAATCACAACATGACCGAGTTCAGAATCACTCAACGCACGGTTTGCTGCTTCTTTAATAAACTCTTCTAAAGTTAGGTCTAATTCCTCCATTCCTTCCAAACTGAAGATGGCGAGTTCACCCCGACCAAATCCTCCACCATCAAACAAATAATCAATTCCGATTTCCCCGGTTTCTCCGACGGTAAAGATACCGGAGTCAAAGTTTAAGTCAATAGGAGAATTAACAATTTCTTCGATAATTTCGGCGTTGCTATCGGTTTCGTTTTCGCTTTCGTTTTCGTTTACTGTATCGGTGTTGTTAGAGTCTTCAGTTTCAGAATCAGTCGATGATTCGGTTTCTTCTATTGATTCGTCTACCGAGGTTTCAGCAGTGGTTTCGGTATCTTCTGTCTCAGATTCTTCGTGTAAAGTTAACTCGTCGGAAATTTCTTCTGTTGGAGATTCTTCTAAGGTTGAATCTTTAGACGTTTCTTCTGAGGAGGACGCGGTTGCAACGGATTCTTCTGAAGTTGAAGAATTTGAAGAACTTTCTGAGGAGGATACCGTTTGAGTAATATTTTCGGTTGAACTCTCTTCAACTTCTGATGAAGATTCTGAGTCTACTTCTAAATCTTGATTGATTTCGGAATCGCTGTCGGAATTTGACTCTGTTATTTCAGCGTCGGAATTTTCGGTAAGTTCTGATGAAGATTCGGCTTCGGATGTAATTTCTTCATTAGATTCTGCTAAATCTTTCTCGGAAGTCTCAGAATTGTCTTCAACGTCTAATTCTTCTAGGTCGGTAATAAAAGGAATTTCAACTTCATCAACTTCGTCAAGGTTGGAAACTTCGACGGGGGTTAAATCTTCTTCCGATGCGGTTTCAACCTCCGAGTCAAGTTCGCTTTCTATTTCATCCAGTAATTCACTCTCAATAATAATGGGGTCTGGACTGTCATCTCCTCCATCGACTAAACCACTTGGAGTCAGTATCGATTCTAGGATAAAGGTTTCTTGAGATGGAGGTTTTTTGGATTGAGACTGGAAACCGGAAGCAGGTTGACGTTTGCTAGAAGAAAAACCGATTAAATTTTTAAGTAAACCCATAAAAAGTTAGCACAGCTTTTAGCTGAGTTGTAGTAGAACCCTGTTGCTGACCACCCCTAAAACGTTAGAAGACCTAGAGGAAATAACTAAGTCTTCTAACATAATTATTGGTAAATCTTTCTGAAGTTTTAGTTATTCCTTGCTTCTATTAAATCAGGTATTTTCCGAAAAGAGTACCGTATATTTACGGATTTTATGAAATTTTAAAAATCACCGTAAATTTACTGAATACAGAGAGCATCGCCGTCTCCGTAAATTTACTGATGAGTCAACTTATAAGTTGATTCTCAACACAATTTATCTGTCGGTTTCAAAAGTAAATTGAAAGGTCAAATTAACAGAAAATCTTGGGGGTTGTGAAGATTGATGAAACTAGACAGCAAAGTTCAAGTCAAATCACTTTTTATTGAGCGATCGCTATCACGTTAGCTATTTCTTGTCAGTTCTAGCAACAGCCAAGATGGTTAAGACTCTGGGTTAGGTTCCGTCATGCTTAAAAACGAAACGCCCTTATAATCTATGTTGGGTTGCTGTTTAGGTAGCGTTTGATTTTTTCGATAAACTAATCACTCTGTTCCGTTGTTTCTTCAGCTTCGCTCACCACCGCTATTTCTACATGATCCTGTTCTTCCAGTTCCGGGGAAGAATAGAGAATCAATCTTTTCCCGTAGCGATCGCATGACTAATGAATCATTATTAAAATCATAGATAATCTGCTTCAATAATTTTCAAGCTGTTTCTGCATCACCCTCTATTTATTGCAGCATTGCCATAATTATTTTTTTCAAAAGTTTAATGTGTGGAACTCTAGGTTTTATTCTATTCTGACTAATCTCCAATGTGTAGCGGTTCTGGTACCGTTACCTATAAAACTCTAAAAAATGGGAAACGCGATCGCTGTCCTCTGTGTTTTAAATTAATGGACAGCAGAACAGGTCAAATTAACCCATGAACCTCCCCCATCAGCAAGCCTACTTCTGTATGTTCAACAAACTATTAAACAGGAAAGTCTGTCATCGCCCGATTGTAAGTTTCTTGAATCTCCTGAAGACTCGGCGGTGAGTCAAATATCAAAGACTGCTGAATATAAAGCCCAAAAAAGTATTAAATAAAAGCCTTGAATCTTTTTTCAATTTGACTTGGAAGATTCAGGATAACTTTTAGGGTCGGGTAGTCTCCTAAATCTACCGATAATTAACCAGTCACCGCACCGAGAGCAATACTGATTAATGGGTTCGCGCAGCAGGTTCATCGGGTACGGACTCGCATCGAGCGCGAATCTGACTATGGATCGCTGAGTTCTTCTGTGTTTGCGTCGGATTCGGTTGCGATCACTTCTAGTTCCAGTTGAGGCTGAGGTTCTGTTGTGTTTTCTTCGAGTTCCGGTTGAGATTGGGGTTCTATTGCGATCGCTCTGGGTTCCGATTGGGGTTGGGGTGAGGTTGCGATCGCTTTGGAGGATTCCGATTGAGGTTCCGTTGCGATCGCTTCCGGTTTAGATTGAGGCTGAGGTTCTATTGCGATCGCAACGGAATCCGGTTGAGGTTGGGGTTCTGCTGTGTTTCCTTCGAGTTCCGATTGAGGTTGGGGTGCGGTTGCGATCGCTTTGGTTTCCAGTTGAGGCTGAGGTTCTATTGCGATTGCGCGGAGCGCAGTGGCGGAGCCAATCGCTCTGGGTGAGGATTCTTCGAGCGCCAATTCCTTAATTTTGAGTGCGGTATCACGATTAACTGGGGAGAGAACTAAAAGCCAAGTGTCGCGCTCGTTTATGGAGTTAGTGCTGTTTGGCCACTGCCGCATTATTCTCGTTTTATCTTAGCGAAAGCCTGCTCGGATTGCAATGCGTTAATCTTCCGGTTTGCGAGGCAATCTCCGCATCATATTGTTGAATTCGGTGAGTAAAGAGTGTCATTGGTTATCCTCTCCAATTCATTTGTTTAATGTGTCGGGTTTGGGAAGTGTTGCGACCCCCGAATTAATTTTCTTGGAACTTAACCTATTCTCACCCTAAATTGATTACTTCGTCAATATAGAGAATTGTCGATAGAAGTTTTATAACGAATAAGATAGAAACCGTGCAGTTTGTATGATTTAAGTAGGTCGGCGGGAAATATTATCACTATGTAACGAAACGTTATATTAACAATATTATCGGGGTTGGAAAAATAAGCCCCCCGTCCGTCTTCTATATTAAATTCTTGAAAACTATGAAATAAGTTTCCTCCCCGAACTGTAATTGTTAGTAGTCCGAACTTGTCAGAATTCAATCTCATTAACAGTTTTTTGCCGTTGCTCAACTGATTCAGCGTCAAACTGTGAGGCAAAGTTATTGAGTTGTTTGGCGATCGCTAGGTCGGAGTTCAACATACTCGGGGCAAGTTTCGCAGAGCGGGCTGTTTTTTCCTCCAAATATCGGTCTACCTTTGGTGTTGGAATAGATGAACGATTCGGCATCCCTACAACTGCGTTCGATGTCCGGTTTTTGCCCTATTGGTGTTTGGATTAAATAGGGTTTGCCCAAAGATGTTTTTCGATGCTGGAGTCTACAACAAAAAATCCAGCAGAAAACGGGATAAAATATTGGTTTCATCCGTTCACGGCCGATGAATTGGCGGTGCTTGCGGATGACTCGCGAACCGAGTCAAGATGAAACTAGACTCTGCTTAAAAACTCGTGAAAGTAAAGTAATTACAGCTTTAGGAGTCAAACCTAAAGGTTTCGTACAATAAAATTTTAAATCTTATTATATATAGGTCGCGATCGCTCCGAAAAGCGGAGAAAGTTTCTTCCTGGAGTTCTCACATTTAGATGGAGATTGTTTTCAAATATTTTTAGACCACTTATCTCAATCCTATCCGAGCTATCAGAACATTATACAACTAGATAATGGTCTTTTTCACGCAGGCAGTAAGCTGAAAATACCTGATAATATTTTACTTATTTTTCAACCGCCTTACAGCCATGAGTTGAATCCAATTGAACGAGTATGGCATGATTTTAAACAGCATCTCAGATGGGAAATTGATCAAGATCTAGAACAACTTAAAGATAAAGTTCGTTCTGTAATTGAAGGCTTCTCTCCAGAAATTATAGCATCTTTAACTGGATGGGATTACATTTTAGAAGCCCTGGCTACTGTTGCATAACTTTTTAGAAATGGTATCAGAACACTTTATGAAAACTACGCAGGGTGTATTGAATCAAGACCCCGACTTCCCGATTTTCTCAACCCCCAAGCATGATTTATTGCTGAGGAGATCGAAGAAATGTCCCTCTCGTACTTAGGGTGATAAGGGAAGGTTATAATCTAGCCGGAGCAAGGTTTTAAGCTTTCACTCTTCCCAAAAATTGTATGTTTTGATATTTTTATACCACTCAACATCCAACGCTGCTATAGCGATCGCAAATCAGTTGTGATATGAAGTTCAGGAGTATAATCAACGTACAAATGGAGATGGCGATACTGCTCCGCAACACCGAAGTGAACGCAACGTCGGTATGAATGCTAAGAAAAACTCTTCGCGCTGCGGCGATAACTGATTAACCGGACTTCATCTGAGAATGGAATTCCCTTCGGTGATTCGGTTTGACCCACAAGCTGTCTCATAAATCATTCCTGATTGCTATATTTTTTACTATTTTTCAGTCCTGAGAACTTCATTAATTAGAAAAATCAAAACCCAAAATAAATGATCGGAGTTTAAAATTAATTTCATAAACGTAAAATTAGGATTAGAATTATGAGAACGATTGTCTGATGAATTTTGCAGAAAAATTGGATTAATTGGACTTGAGGTGGGACAATTTTCTTCGGGATATGAAATGGGAGAAGATTGGGATTGTTTTAAATCTTGTTGTTCTGATGGCTTGGGAGTAAAAATGTCAAATACAGATTTAATCGGTTTTTTAGGTTGTGGAATTGAAGGGAGTTTTATAGAATTTAACGGGCTTTCAATATGCTCCTGAACTTTGCCAAATAGATCGGAAATTTTGTCAGAAATTTTGGGCTTTTGTGACTCATCAGACGAACCGCTAATTTCTTGAGATGGATTAATTTCCGACTTAAATAGATCGGAATTTGGCTGTTCACCCCGGCGAATTTTAGATGAAGCGAAAGGAATACTCGGAGAACTGTAAGAAGGAATAACAGGTTGTGATTCTTCTTTAACTTGTGGCGGTTGAGTCTGGGTAAAACTTAACCAATCTTCCGGTTGCCAAATTATAGAATTTATCTGATCACTCGGTTCTTCTGACCGAGAAACAATGTTTGCTGTCAAGACAATACGCCGCTTAAAATTAGCAGAAATGATAAAGAGATTACCATTAATTAAAATATTTTCTGGAAGTTCTTCCAAATAGAGTTTGACTTCATTGTGACCGGTATTCAGGTGAGTAGGTTCTACATCTACTCCAGAAATATTACTAACTAATTGACAGTCAACCGGAACTATAAGTCGCAATAAAAATTGATAAGCATTTCCAGAAGATAACTGACCTAAATGTAAGGTTTCTGGATATTTCCATTCTCCTTCCTCTTGCGGTAATCCCATAACTGTTCCTCGAACTTTTATATCTTCAAATTTTAAATTTTCACCTGATTTAACTTGAACTGCACATTGTTCTTCAAGGGTTATGTTGTTCTCCCCCGTAACTTCTACAATCAGATTTCGTAACGTCACTTCCTCCGACTGAATCAAAATAACAGGCCCTTTTTGAGACCAAATACTTGCTCCTTTTCCTTCTATTGTGATTGGGCGATTCAATAAGATTGGCCCCGAAAACTCACTGTTTGGCGGCCATAATTCTATTATCGCCCCCGACGGTAAAGAATTCAGTTTTTCTTGAAAAGCTTCTGTTGTGGATGGAGTCCAATGTTGTTTGATACTAGAATTTTGAGTGGTTGGTGAGTTGGTATTTTCAAGAACAGAAATTGGTTTTTTTTGAGCTTGATATGAATCAAAGTCTGCTTTTTTCATACCCGTTTTTGAAGGTTGATGATTTGATTTTTTCCCATGATCTAGATTCTATTGTTTGACTTTAAGCTTTAATCATCTGAACCTGAACCAAACGACCATGCGGTTCTTGAGACAGTCTAAATTGTACGCCGTCTTCTAAAAGAATAGCACGACTAGGAGTAACTAAGCTTCCTTTGGGAGAAGTGAGTGAAGTCAAATTTTGATTAATTAGAAGCCACTGACCTTCGTGAAACACGCAATAGGCTTGAGGCGTTCTGTCCGCTTCTTCTCCGGGGAAAACATTATCAAAAGCGTGCCATTTAAACAAGGAAATATTGGGATAAATCACCAGTTGACCATCCAATGTCCACTGACCTGATCGCGTTTCTTTTCTAAATGTAAAAATCGGAATTTTGCTTTTGGGTTTAGCTCCACAAAAAGGACATTCAATCCGAGATACATCGTGTAAAATAAACCACTTACTCGGACAATAGTTGTTATGACAAGGAAATAATAAATCCCAGGTTTTTATTAGTCCCCGCTCCCATTCTATCGCACCGGGACGTTCATTCGGATGCTGTAAACCCTTAACAAAAGCTTTCTCAAATAACGAACTTAAATAGGGGCCTAAACGGGTATAAGGAATCTTTAAATCTTTGAGACGGTTGGAAGTATCTGTCGGATGCTCGATAAAAAGTGCTTTTGATCCCATTTCCAAACGTTCCTGTTCTTCAGCCGAATTTGCTTTATGAGTTTTTGGTCCTTCTAAAGGATGACGATTCAGCAAATATTGATAAAGTAAAACAGCAAGTGCGTGCTGATCTGTTACGGCTGAAGGATGTTTTCTTTGGGGATTATCTAAGGGTAAATGAATGGTAGATAATACTTCGGGAGCAATATATCCGCGTGTTCCTAATACATCGGGTGGAAATAATCCCGGAACGACTAAAGAATCAATATCAATCACCACACATTCTCCCGAAGAGGGATCGATAAGTACATTTTTATTGGATAAGTCAGAGTGAGCAAGTCCGGCTTGATGAAGACGGCGAACAGTACGAGCTAACCGAATACAAATTTTAAAGTAATTAATCCAACTTCCGCATTCTTCTGGAGGTAATAATCCTCGAAGTTTGGGTTTTACAAACCAGGTACTTTCTTTCTCTTTTCCGATAAAATTGCCTTGAGAAAAGAAATAGTTTTTTGGATAAGTGGGTGCAACAAAGCCCAACTGTGGTTTAACAATAATTGCAGTCGGCCAACAAAACAAGTTTTTAAAATAATTGCCATTCTGACTTATTGTTGGATTGTAGCGACCCAAAATAGCTTCTAGTCGAGCCTGACGAAAAGGATCTAAAGCCGCGTTTTGGTCTTTATAAAAACAAACAACGGAAGATCGATCGCGACTAAAATAAACAAGTTTCATTCCCCCTTCGCCAATGACATTCGGAAGATACTCAATTGTACTGCCGTCTGCTAAAATTGCTTGATTCATAAGTTAATTATCCTCCCGATATAAAATCACTAATGTACGGTCATCAAATGAGCCTCGTTTGTAATAGGAATCGAGCCAAATTTTTAATTTTTCTTCTGGGGTGATATTTCGACAAGATTCGGACATTCCCGAGGAAAGAATCCCGGCGGATAATAAGGCTGGGGATTTAACAACTTCCGAAGGCGAACGATGCAATTCTTGAGCATATTTTTCTAAAGAACTAATTTCAACTATTTTGGGTTCTGTGGTATCATTGGCTAATAAACGTTTGACCTCTTGACGAAAACGATACTTAATATCTTGAATTCCCGACAAATTGCCGAGTCTGGTATGGCGAAGATGAGAATTAATTTCTATTTCATTAGCTTGACGGATGGGAATCACTTGATTGAGAATCAAATCTCCATACAATTCTAAAATTCTCGGTTCTAAGGGAAAATAGTCATCCGCAACGCCATCTGTCATCACCATTAAGGCTTTTAATTTTCCGGGGAAAACAAAAGTATTTTGAATTAAATTTTCTCGTTTAATTTTATTTTCTGAGGTTAAAAACTCAGTTTCTCCCCCATGTTCCCCACTGTCGGCTTTCCCCAAAAGCTTCAAATTTCCTTCTTGAGATATGGCGGCGATCGCACCATCTCCGACTTGACAACTCCACACCAAACTATAAGATTCTTCCGCAACTTTTATTAAGGTATGAACGGCTAAAAGTAGAGTAGCTGAAAAGTCCTTAATATGGGGTCTTTTATGGTTTAAAACTTGGTAATAATCGGTTAGATTGTAGCACTCGTCAGCTTTTGCTTTCACGGCTTCATAGGCTTTTTGTACGGCGATGTGAAGGGCTGTTTGAACTTCATTAAAATCTTGACCAACAAAAGACCAATCGGATTTTCGTTGTAAGTCATTCGATAAAATTTCGGTTGTTTCTCGTTGTCTAATTGTACAATTTTTTAGAATTTCTGATAAATATTGAACCGCAGCTTGACAAGAAACTTTTGCACCCAAGCGGGATAATTTTTTAGAACCCGCACCATCAGAAACGGCAATAATTGTCCAGTTTTCACTAATTTTAAACTCAAACCAATCATCACAGTTGGTTCCATTGTGCTTGTGCATTTTTCCTCGCACTCTAGCACCAATAAGTTTAAGTTTATCAGGGGTTTCCTGTGCTTTAAAATCAAATTCTGAATGGGGAGCGGGTTCATTTTGAGGTAGTGAATTATATTCCCAAGGTGCATCAACTGTTGTCTCCGTTGGGGGATTTTCAGATGCTTGTCTGTTTAATTGTTCGGGCTGTTGTTGTGAAGTCTTAGATTGTATTTCTTCTGGTTTAAAAGGCACAATTCCCCCAAAATTGTTTGAATGGTTTGGCTGTTGAGACTCGGGATTAGTTAAACTCTGTTGTGGGGGTGAATTTTGGGATAAATCGCGGGTATTTTCTGAATGATTTGGTGATAAATTTTCTCCTAAAACTTCTCTAATTTTAGCTTTTATTTTTAGTTCTATTAAATTTCTGATTTGACTAAGTTGTTCAGAGTGATACTGAGAAAAATCTTGAAAAAAGGAATTTAATAACTTCCTAGAAAACTTGTCTATTTCTTCCTCGAGATTGGAGTGATTAGGAATTTTAAGTTTAATTTCCGGTAACTTTTCTTGCAGGCTTTTCACAACTTCATCAATAATCTGATTCTGCTCTTGATGAGATTCTCTTATCTCATTCCATTTCAACGACAAGGTTTTAAACAAGTCTTCTGAACTGAGTTTTTGAACAATCTCACGAATTATCTTTTCATAATCATGTTGGTTTTGCATATCTTTACTATCATTAGTTTAGCCGGATTTTCATGTATTAGAGTGAAGGGGAGTTCATAGCACCCCGCAGGGTACTATGAAAAGCATTTTTAGGGGACAATTTGAATCCCTTGAGGTGGGGGTGGTAGGTTAATCGGTTGATCGTCTGCCATGACTTGAGCTACACTTTGAGAAGTTTGTTTAATTGATTGTGAAACCCATTTAAAGAATTGTTTGAGCGTATCGGGTTGAAGATTATCGAGTTTCAGAACAATTTCTGTAATTCGTTTGAGAAGCTGTTCATCGGCGCCGGAACCTGCTGCACAAGCAATAATATTTGCAGGTTTTTTCTTTTTGAGTTCATCGGCGGCTTTTTCCCAACTATCGGTGGGCATTCCATCTGTCATTAAGAAGACTAATGGTTTCCAATCTCCTTTTTGAGTGTCGCTGGTTTTACGAACTTCTTGATCGAAAGATTTAGTTAATAGTTTTAAAGCGGCGCCGAGAGAGGTTGTACCTCCTACGGAAAGATGGGGGGGATTAAAGGATAACAACTCTGTCAACGGACATACTTGTTGTGCTGTGCTTTCAAAAGTAATTACAGAAAGGTAAGCCGTTTCAATCGCATAAGGTTCGGTTTTTAACTCCGCAACTAAAGCTTTAACTCCTTGGTTAACCGCTTCAATTGGATCGCCCGACATCGAACCAGAACAATCTAAAACCAGATAAATCGGTAAGCGACGTGTTGACATTTTACTCCTTGAATAAAAGTTGAAAAAGCTGACGGTTTGATTTTAAACCCAAGTCAAAGTTTGTCGAATTCTCTGTCCATAAACTTCTAATTCAAACCATTCACTATCCCCCGGTAGCGAGAATGTTACCTTAGCGGGTAAACCATCCGTATACCTTTTAACGATTTTTCCCGAGGAATCATATAAAGTTCCAGTGGGAGCGACAATTTTGTTCTCGTCCACTACTTCGGCAAAAATCTCGACTAAACCACTCATTTCCGAGGCGATTTTATGATCCCAAATATCAACCCCCGTATCGGTAGCCAAATCATCAAGTTCTTCTAATTGAGTCTGATCAATTTCTTCTCCTACTCCAATTAAAACACATTTTACGAGATGTCGTTTTCCAAATTTAATATTTTGACAAAGTTGAGTGGTATATTTTTTTACTTCCTCTAAATCGTCTAATTTTCCATCCGTAATAAAAATGTACATTCCCCGTTTTGCATCCACAAAACGTTCAATAAAATACTTGATCGCTGGCGTGAGTACCGTACCCAAACCAAACTTCATTTGTGTGGGACCACTCACTTCTAATTTTTGACATTGTGCTTCATCAAAGTCTCCTAAAACCTCGATATTATCTCCCGCACCACCCGCCCAATAAATAACAGTTGTTTCTCCATCTGCATCGAGACGACTGGCTAAATAAGTAACAAATTCTTGTGCGAGGGGCTGTACTATATTTTCACTGCGTTTGAGATATCCTTTTTTGATTGCATCTTCATAGGCTTTCGGTTGAATGATTTTAAAGGTTTTCCCATCTTGTTCTTGTAGGGTTATCCATCCTTTTTTCTCGTACTGAGTATGAATTTTTTCCGGAATTTCTCCCAATAAACTCCGCCCATACAATCCCCTCATTGACGCGCTCGCATCCAAGGCGATTCCGGTTTGCCAACCTTCGGCTTCTTCTCCTTGGGGTTCCATCAAAATTGTAAACAAAACGTCAATTTTATCGGCATTTTTTTTAATATTAACTTCTCCAAATTCTTGGGCAACAATATTACTGGGAAGTTGGCGGCTTCGGGGGGAATTAGAGCTTTGACTTGACATCATCACGTTTTCCTATGAAATTTAGAGGGTTTTTCAATTTATGACAATCCTTCGGAAATATCTTGAGTAATGCTTCCTCCCGGAAATTCTAAAGTAAACGCAGTGGAACCCGGTGGCAAGAAAAACCTTAATAATGCAGGTACACCATCGGCATATTCTTGACAAACTTTTCCAGATTGATCGAGAATTCGACCCGAACCAATTACGATTGTTTCTTCCGAAACTAGCTCTTTAAAAACCTGTTCAAGTTTGTTCATATCGCTGGCTAATTGATGATCCCATATGTCAATACTTTGCCCAGATGAATCTTTTAATCCCTTTTCTTCAAACATATTATCGAGTTCTTCCATTTGCCCCGCATCAACTTCATCCCCTACGCCCAAAAGTATAAGTTTAAGGAACGGCTTTTTTTGATTGGCAATTTCTTGACCATATTGCCAACAATACTGTTTGACATTTTCTAAATCTTCAATAATTCCATCGGTGACAAAGACACACAAAGCCGCAGGTTGTTTCACGCCTCGAGCCGGAGCATCTTTAAATTTTTCGGTAAAATACTGTAAGGGTGGTAATAACTTAGTTCCCCTTCCCCAAGGTAACTTTTTAGGGCCGATAATCGAAATTGTTTGTATTTGTTGGCTATCAAATTCTCCGACTACTTCGACTTGAGAACCATCGGGACTACAAGCCCAATAAATTAGATCGACCTTGCCATTAGAAGAAAAATTAGCTAAGTAATTAATCATGGTACGAGTCACGGGTTCTACCACGTTGGGAATGCTAGCTGCGGCACCAAAAACACCTCCAACAACCCCACTGACTCCATACATTTTTTTCATGGAAGCGGAGCCATCAAGGGCTAAACCCATTCGTACTCCTTCCAAGTCAGGAATAGTTAAAATGGTAGCGACAATCTTTAAGTCCCCGCTACTTTGCTTGAAAACGTTAACTTCGCCAAACGGCTCAACGACATTAGATAGCTGCATTTAAAAATTCTCCAATTGCTATCAGTTTACATCAGAATGTATTGGACATATAACCGTAGATATCCTGAATTTTGAAAAATAGGTTAGTCTTATTTGGATTGAAAGTCTAAGTAAATTCACGGAGTCTACTTGGCAATCTTTACCCGGACTAAAAAGATGATTTTCGACTCACCTATTAGAAACATATCAGCCCACTCAGGATATTTTACGAAAAGCTTTACATTTCTTGACGGAGTAGCACCTATTGATTCAAGAACATCTGGAGGTAGGCATCTCAGTAAAATCTTATTTGGAAATATCTAGTGCCATATATATTGCCCTTAAAATCAACAAATTACCAAATATCTTGAACGATTGATTGCGGGGTTGACAAGTCATGCAAAAACTTAATATAATTGACCGATTATTATTTATTATTTATTTTAAAAGAGTTTCTCGCTTTATAGCAGGTGAACTATTTTTCCGATGCAGTCCAGGCTGAACCTCCTCCAAAAAATAATTCACCTTATTCTGACTTAACTGACTGTCAACATTCAACCAACCGTTATCCCAAACAACATCCAGAACTTTTAGATAAGTTTGCCAAACATTCTTTTGTTTAAAGGTTTCATAGTGTTCTTCTGTCGCCTTATCAATGAATTCTAAATCTTCATCAGAATAGCGAGGAGTTGGATTACCTTTTCAACTGAACGTCATCCCGGCGTTTTCCAACCTGCAACTAAACCGCCTGCATAGCAACTCGCTTCTAACAAAGTCGCATCATAACCTTGTTTTGCAAGGTGATACGTTGCGCCTAAACCCCCCCAACCCGCACCGACAATGACACGGCAGTTGCTCTCTTACGAACTTCGCTCTCGCCGGAAACCGCCGAGCCGCGAGTTCGCGCTCTACGCAGGCGTGACCCCAAGACCGCACTGCCTCAACTTTTGGAGATTGTATTTCAGACATATTTGGTTAAATTTTAGAGGTCAGATTTGATGATGTTAAACAAGCGTTTGAGGATGAATAAACTGATATCCTGCTTCTTGAATCTTTTGACTAGAAACCCGCACATTATAAGGTCGATTATTTGGAAGAGAGACATCCCAAGTGACGTTCTGAAGGTCGTATTTTTCACACATTAAATCGATTAATTCTCGTCGAGTGAGACTAGAATTATCAACTAAATTGTAAATCCCTTCTAACTGATGTTGACGGCTAAACTCTATCGCCCCGACAATATCATCTAAATGTACCCAAGCCGTCGGATAACGACCATTTCCCGGTTGAGTTGTCCCGAACATTCGACTAAATATTTTGACAATTTCTCGACCTGGCCCATATATTCCCCCCAGTCGCAAAATACAAACTTTCAGATTTTCGGAGGCTAAATCTAATAATAGTTGTTCGGTTTTATAGATAATCTGTTGATTTTTATCAGCCGGAAAAACGGGTGAACTTTCATCAACTGTTACTCCATTTTGATCGCCGTATAACCCAAAACTTCCCGTATAAATTAAATGCTGAACTTCAGGAACTTGAGGTAAAACTGTTGCTAAGGTTTGGGCGGTTTTCTGATAAGCGAGTTGATAGGCTTGCGGATCTCTGCCTTTTGATGCTACACTTAATAAAACAGTATTTTGACCCTGCAAAACTGACTTTAACGCCTCTGGATCATTCCCATTAACAACCACCACTCGGTTAGCGATCTTTTCTAAACCTTCTACCCGTCCCGGTGTTGTTGTTGTAGCAGTTACAGTTAACCCAAGTGTTTGACTCCAATAACGAGAAACTGCACTCCCGACATAGCCACAGCCAATAATTGCAATATTCATGGATAATGATTGTTTGATAAAAACCTTTATTTATGATAGCAAGCTTAAGTCTTTTTTTCAGAATCTACTTTTTGAAGTCTCTGACTTAGGACAACATTCCCAACTGTTTCAACCCGAGAAACAAAGCCGCCACTGTTCCCGCCACACAAATTTTCCCTTGGCTAATATATTCTATCACTTGCTCAACGGGAACTAAAATGACTTCTATTTCTTCAGTAATATCTAACTGACGTTCTTGTAACCGTTGAACATTAGATGCTAAAAATAAATGAACTGAATTTGTATCTTTCACCGGATTATCGTATAATGTTGCTAACTTGATCATCGATTCGGCAACATAACCCGTTTCTTCAGTCAGTTCACGAGTTGCAGCGAATTCTGGACTTTCTTCAGTCGGGGAAAAACTGCCAGCCGGTAACTCTAATAAAACCTCACCAACGCCATGTCGATATTGACAAACAAAAACGATTTCATTTTGCGGTGTTATCGGTAAAACCAAAGCAATATCCGGGCGAACATTCACAAAAAAATCATCAATAATTGTTCCATTGGATAACTCAACCGTATCTTTTCTGACGCGACACCATTGATGATTAATGATCAATTGAGAATCTAATTGTTTCCACTTTGCTATTTTTTTCATTTCTTTAAATTTATAGAAAGTGACCGGTACAAAGGAAAAAAAGGCGGGTTTATTAATGTTATTTGTGAGAAACATACATTTGTACAGAACCCTTGGTGGGAAGGGCGGGTTTATTAATGTTATTTGTGAGAAACATACATTTGTACAGAACCCTTGGTGGGAAGGGCGGGTTTATTAATGTTATTTGTGAGAAACATACATTTGTACAGAACCCTTTGTGGGAAGGGCGGGTTTATTAATGTTATTTGTGAGAAACATACATTTGTACAGAACCCTTGGTGGGAAGGGCGGG